>NZ_CP010951.1:3710815-4012268 GCF_001580455.1 Ramlibacter tataouinensis | reverse complement strand
ATGTAGGCACGCACCTCCTCGTAGCCGGGCAGCCCGAGCTGCCAGCGCGCGTCGTGGGGCGCCAGCGCCGGGTTGAACCAGTCGTCCGCCCGGGGCTCGATGGAGGCGAGCCGCAGGCCGTCCGCGGGGCAGGCAGCCCCGCGCCCGTGCTGCGGATTGCGGCCGATCCAGTATTCGGACTGCCAGGCCACGTGGCCGGCCACCCACAGCGGCAGCTCCACGTCTTCGCGGCAGGGGAACTGCTGCCCCTGGGCCGCCGCCTGCTCGAACACCGCCAGCAGCCGCAAAGTGTGGTTTCGCGCATCCATCAGGGCCAGCGATAGGAGCTCGCGGCCCGCCGCGCGAATATCATTGCGGCCCAGCGGCACAGAATCCGCTGAAGAAGAGTCGAGGGGCATCGCGCTGATTGTCCCGGGTGCGCCCCGGGCTTGCCAGACCTTCTGCGGTGGCCAAGGTCGTACTATCTAAGAATTCGCCCGGACAGCCGGGCTTACCGCGTTCGCATTATCTGTTTGGAGACTTTCGATGTCGGCACTCCTGAAACTATCGCTCGCCGTGGACTGGATCAGCGAACGGCTCGGCCGGGTTGCGGCCCTGGCGGTGCTTCTGACGGCGCTGATCTCGGCCGGCAATGCCCTGGTGCGCTACATGCTGGACATCAGCTCCAACGGCTGGCTCGAAATCCAGTGGTACCTGTTCGCCGGCATCGTCATGCTCGGCGCACCCGTCGTGCTGCGCCTGAACGAACACGTGCGCGTCGACCTGATCTACGGCAAGCTCAAAGGCAACGCCCCGGTCTATGTCGACCTGTTCGGGCTGATCTTCTTCCTCATGCCGGTGATGGTCCTGCTGGCCTGGCTGTCCTGGCCGCTGCTGGTGAAGATGTACCTCACGCACGAGATGTCCAACAATGCCGGCGGCCTGATCCGCTGGCCCGCGATGATGCTGCTGCCCCTTGGCTTCGGGCTGATGGTCCTGCAGGGCCTGTCGGAGATCGTCAAGCGCATCTGCTACCTCATGGGCATCTACAAGATGGACACCCACTACGAGAAGCCGGTTCAGTAAGGCGTCCACGCCTCGCCGTCGCCCCTACTACTACAAGAATCACGGACCTCACCATGCAAATGGAAAACTTCGCGCCGTTCATGTTCGGCGCCCTCGTGTTCATCATGCTGATCGGCTTCCCGGTCGCGTTCTCGCTCGCGGCACTGGGCCTGGCCTGCGGCTTTTTCGCCATCGAGATGGGCTGGTTCCCGGCCAGCTTCATGGCCAACCTGCCGCTGAACGTGTTCGGCATCCTGTCCAACGACCTGCTGCTGGCCATCCCCTTCTTCACCTTCATGGGTGCGATCCTGGAGAAGTGCGGCCTGGCCGAGGACATGCTCGACTCCATGGGCCAGCTGTTCGGCACGGTGCGCGGCGGCCTGGGCTACTCGGTGATCATCGTGGGCTTCATCCTGGGCGCGATCACCGGCACGGTGGCCGGGCAGGTCATCGCCATGGCGCTGATCTCCATGCCGGTGATGATCCGCTACGGCTACAACATGCGCTACACGACCGGGGTGCTCGCCGCCTCGGGCACCATCACCCAGCTCGTGCCGCCTTCGCTGGTGCTGGTGGTGATGGCCGACCAGCTCGGCCGCTCGGTGGGCGACATGTACAAGGGCGCCTGGGGTCCGTCCATCCTGCAGGTGCTGATCTTCGCCGTCTACACCTTCATGCTGGGGATGATCAAGCCCCACCACGTGCCCGGCATCCCCAAAGAAGCCCGCACCATGAGCGGCGCCCAACTGTGGTTGAAGTGCCTGCGCGGCATCATCCCCTCGGCGGTCCTGATCTTCGCGGTGCTGGGCTCCATGGGCGGCCTCCCCTTCATGAAGTCGGCGATCGCCACGCCGACCGAAGCCGGCGCCATGGGCTGCGTGGGCGCCCTCGTCCTGGCCGCCATCCATCGTCGCCTGACCTGGGACCTGTGCTGGCAGGCCATGGTGGGCACCATGCGCCTGACGGCCATGGTGGTGTTCATCCTGATCGGATCGCGCGTGTTTTCCATGGTGTTCCAGGGCGTCGACGGCGCCAGGTGGGTCGAGCACATGCTCACCGGCCTGCCGGGCGGCCAGATCGGCTTCCTGATCGTGGTGAACATCTTCATCTTCTTCCTGGCGTTCTTCCTCGACTTCTTCGAGATCGCCTTCATCATCCTGCCCATGCTGGGGCCGGTGGCCGAGAAGATGGGTATCGACCTGGTGTGGTTCGGGGTGCTGCTGTGCGTGAACATGCAGACCTCCTTCATGCACCCGCCGTTCGGCTTCGCGCTGTTCTACCTGCGCGGCATCGCGGACACGCTGTTCAAGGAAAAGCGCATCGAAAAGCCCGTGCTGTCCAGCGACATCTACATGGGCTCGATTCCCTGGGTGCTGATGCAGGTGCTGCTGGTGGCGGTCGTGATCTTCGTGCCGCAGACGGTCACCGTCTTCCTCGACAAGGAGGAGAAGATCGACATCGACAAGGTCAAGATCGAGATGCCGGCCGAACCGCAGCTGGAAGCGCCCGCGGCCCCGGAGCCAGCCAATGACGCCTCCGATCCGCTCAAGCCGGCCGATCCCGCCGCCGCCGACAAGGCTGCGGAAGACGAGCAAAAGAAGATCGACGAGCTCTTCAACAAAAAGTGAGCGACACCGCCGTCGAAGCGCTGGGGCCCGAGCCCTTCCGCTTCACCCCGCAGGCGGGCCCCTCGATCGAGGGGCCCGCTTTTTCACGCACCTTCAAGCTGCTGGCCACAGCCATCGTGTTCGGCATGGGCGGATGGATGGGCGTCCTATGGTTGAGCGGCAAGGCCACGGGCGGCGCGGTGTCCATCTTCTCCTGGTTCCTTGCCGCGCTGGCCATGCTGGCCTGCTTCTGGTGGTGGATCCTGCGCAGCCGCACGCGCATCGATGCCGATGGACTGCACCAAAGCTGGGTGTGGCAGAAGCACATGGCGATGCGCGAACTCGCGCATGTCCGGCTGGTCCGCGTGCGCGGGCTCGAATGGCTGGTGGCGCCGCGCCTGTATGCCCGCACGCTCGCAGGTAAGCTGATAGTTTTCTATGCCGCGGACCCGGCGCTGCTGCGCGAGTTCGAGCGGCTCGCGGGCGAACTGGCGGCATTCCACCGGCGCTGAGGCGAGGCGCCCACCCCATCGCACTCGCGTGGGGTACACCCGTAGTGGTTAGACCCGATGCTGCCGGACGGAGGCGGGGCGGAAACTGCTTCGTCGCCCATTTCGCATGACGGGAACAGCTGGCAAGCCATGGCAAGCGTCACGATCCACTCAGTGAAGAAAAGCTTCGGCCAGGTGCCGATCCTGCACGGCGTGGACATCGACATCCCCGACGGTTCGTTCACCGTGCTGGTGGGCCCTTCCGGCTGTGGCAAGTCCACCCTGCTGCGCATGATCGCGGGGCTGGAGCAGATCACCGGCGGCGAGATCCGAATCGGCGACAAGGTGGTCAACGACATGCCGCCCAAGGCGCGGGACATCGCGATGGTGTTTCAGAACTACGCGCTCTACCCGCACATGACGGTGCGCGACAATATGGCCTTCTCGCTCAACCTTGCCAAAGCCGACAAGGCGACCATCGAAACCAAGGTCAGGCGCGCCGCCGAGATCCTGGCGCTGGATGCGCTGCTCGACCGTTATCCGAGGCAGCTTTCGGGCGGGCAGCGCCAGCGCGTCGCCATGGGCCGCGCGATCGTGCGCGACCCGCAGGTGTTCCTGTTCGACGAGCCGCTGTCGAACCTGGATGCCAAGTTGCGCGTTGCCATGCGCAGCGAGATCAAGGAATTACACCAGCGGCTGAAGACCACCTCGATCTACGTCACGCACGACCAGATCGAGGCCATGACCATGGGCGACCAGATCGTGGTGATGCGCGACGGCCGCATCGAGCAGACCGGCAGCCCCCTGGAGCTGTACGACCACCCGGCCAACCAGTTCGTGGCCGGCTTCATCGGCTCGCCGGCCATGAATTTCCTGCCGGGCACCGTGCGCCACGAGAACGGCGCGGCCTGTGTGGAACTGAAGGACGGCACGCTCCTGCCCTCCCCGGCCTCGTCGGCGGCCGACGGCCGTTCGGTCGTGTTCGGCACCCGGCCCGAGCACCTCTCGCTGTCCGGCAACGGCGGCATCCCGGCCGAAGTGGTGGTGATGGAACCCACCGGCATGGACACCTTCATCGCCTGCCGGCATGCGGGCATGGACCTTTCCGCAGTGTTCCGCGAGCGCCACGACTTCTCGCCCGGCACCATCGTGCACCTGGTGCCCGATCACCGACGCGCGCACCTGTTCGACGCCGAAACGGGGCAACGAATTCCAGCTTGATCCGCATCGAAATCCCAGCTTGACCAACCCTAGGAGAGAGCAGCCATGAGTGATTTCAACCGCCGCAAGTTCCTTGAAGGTTCCGCCAGTGTCGCCGCGGCCGCGACGCTGGGCACCGGCGCGACCGTGTTCGCGCCCGCCATTCATGCGCAGACCCTGCAGTTGAAGCCGGAGAAAGGCGCCAAGCTGCGCGTGCTGCGCTGGAGCCGCTTCGTGCAGGGCGACATCGACGCCTACATGGCCAACGTCAAGAAGTTCACCGAGAAGACAGGCATCGAGGTGCGCGTCGACAACGAGAGCTGGGAGGACGTGCGTCCCAAGGCCGCGGTGGCGGCCAACACGGGCGCGGGGGCGGACATCATCCTGTCCACCAACGACGACGCGAACCTCTATCCCGACAAGCTGGTCGACATGACCGATCTGTGCGACTACCTCGGCAAGAAGTACGGCGGCTGGTATCCGGCCTGCGAAGCGTTCCTCAGGCCCGACGGCAAGAAGTGGATCGGCGTGCCGCTCGGCGGCACGGGCAGCATGATCGTCTACCGCGATAGCATGCTGAAGGCGGCCGGATTCAACGCGGTTCCGCGCGATACCGACGGTTTCCTCAGGATGTTCAAGGCGCTGAAGGAAAAAGGCACCCCCGGCGGAATGGCGCTGGGACACGCCACCGGCGACTGCGGATGGACGCAGTGGCTCATTTGGGCATTCGGCGGTGCATTGGTCGACAAGAACAACAAGGTCACCATCGACAGCCCCGAGACGCTGAAGGCGCTGGAGTACGGCAAGGAGCTGTATCCGAACTTCGTTCCGGGAACGCTGTCATGGCTCGATCCGAACAACAACAAGGCCTTCCTCGACAGCCAGATCAGCATCACCAACAACGGCATCTCGATCTACTACGCGGCGAAGAATTCGCAGGACCCGAAGATCAAGGAGATGGCGGCAGACATCAACCACGCACCGTTCCCGGTCGGGCCCGTCGGCCAGCCGACCGAGTACCACCTGTTCTTCAACCAGATGGTCATGAAGTACACCAAGTACCCGCAGGCGGCCAAGGAATTCCTTCGCTTCATGATGGAGGAAGAGCAGTTCGGCGGCTGGATGCAGGCTGCCGGGGGCTACATCTCGCAGCCGCTGCGCGCGTACGAGAAGAACTCCGTGTGGACAGTCGACCCCAAGCACATGGCTTACCGCGATTCCGTGAAGAACCTGCGGCCGGCTGGTTATGCGGGGCGACTGGGCTATGCGTCCGCCGGCGCGCTTGCCGACTTCATCGTCCAGGACATGGTGGCCGAGGCCATCAGCGGCTCCAAGACGCCCAAGGAGGCGATGGAGCGCGCGCAGAAGCGCGCCGAGCGCTACTACAAGGTCTGAACGGACACCTGAGGTGCCGTTGAACTCGCGCCCGCGTTCGACCGCCACCGGACTTGCCGCCGGTGACGGTCAACTTGGTGCGACCAGCCCCACGCCGGGCGTGCTGGAGAGACTGCAGAACAACCGCAATGCCCTGGGCCTGCTATTCATGCTGCCCGCGGCGGTGCTGTTGCTGCTGTTCCTTACCTACCCGCTCGGCCTGGGGGTGTGGCTCGGTTTCACCGACGCCAAGGTCGGCCGCGGTGGCGAGTGGGTCGGCCTGGAGAACTACGAGTTCCTGTGGGGCGATTCGGTCACCCGCCTGGCCCTCTTCAACACCCTGTTCTACACCGTGGTGGCCAGCGTGCTGAAGTTCGTGTTTGGGCTGTGGCTCGCACTGCTCCTGAACCGCAATATCCGCCTGAAGTCCTTCTTCCGGGCGGTGATCCTGCTGCCCTACATCGTGCCCACGGCCCTGTCGGCCATCGCCTTCTGGTGGATCTACGACTCGCAGTTCTCCATCATCAGCTGGGTGCTCGTCAAGCTGGGCTTGATCGACCGCTACATCGACTTCCTGGGCGAGCCCTGGAACGCGCGCATCTCCACCATCGTCGCCAACGTCTGGCGCGGCGTGCCCTTCGTCGCGATCACGCTGCTGGCCGGCCTGCAGACGATCTCGCCCTCGTATTACGAAGCCTCGGCCATCGATGGTGCCACGCCCTGGCAGCAGTTCCGCTATGTGACGTTGCCGCTGCTCACGCCCATCATCGCAGTGGTGATGACCTTTTCGGTGCTCTTCACCTTCACCGATTTCCAGTTGATCTACGTGCTCACGCGCGGCGGTCCGCTCAATGCCACGCACCTGATGGCCACGCTCTCGTTCCAGCGCGCCATTTCGGGCGGCGCCCTGGGCGAAGGCGCGGCGATTGCAATCGCCATGGTGCCCTTCCTGCTGGCGGCCATCATGTTCAGCTACTTCGGCCTGCAGCGGCGGGCCTGGCAGCAAGGTGGGAAGGACTGACACTCCCCATGAGCGACGACACCCACATCAATCCGGCCGGCATGGGCTACCTGGAGTCGCCCCTGCGCAAGGCGCTGACGGTGTACCTGCCGTTGGGCGGATTCCTGTTCGTGCTGCTGTTCCCCTTCTACTGGATGGCGATCACCTCCTTCAAGCCGAACAACGAACTGCTGTCGCGTGAAGGCAATCCCTTCTGGGTGAATTCGCCGACGCTGGCCCACATCAACAAGCTCCTGTTCGAGACCTCGTATCCACAATGGATGTGGAACACGCTGCTGGTCTCGGTGGTGTCCACCTTCGCCTCGCTGGCCGCTTCGGTGTTCGCCGCCTATGCAATCGAGCGCCTGCGCTTTTCGGGCGCGCGCCATGTCGGCCTGGCCATCTTCCTCGCCTACCTGGTGCCGCCCTCAATCCTGTTCATCCCGCTGGCCTCCGTGGTGTTCCAGCTCGGTGTATTCGACTCGCGGCTGGCGCTGATGCTCACCTACCCCACCTTTCTGATCCCCTTCTGCACCTGGCTGCTGATGGGGTACTTCCGCACCATCCCGCAGGAGCTGGAGGAATGCGCGCTGATCGACGGCGCCACCCGCTGGCAGATCCTCACGCGAATCGTGCTGCCGCTGGCCGTGCCCGGCCTGATCTCGGCCGGCATCTTCGCCTTCACGCTGTCGTGGAACGAGTTCATCTACGCCCTGACATTCGTCTCTTCCAGCGAGATCAAGACCGTTCCGGTCGGCGTGGTGACCGAACTGGTCGAAGGCGACGTCTATCACTGGGGCTCGCTCATGGCCGGCGCGCTACTCGGCTCGATCCCGGTCGCCATCATCTATTCGTTCTTTGTCGAGTACTACGTTTCTGGGATGACCGGGTCGGTGAAGGAGTAGGCGTGGCGCGCCGCGCCCTCGCCTTCGCGATGGCCTGCGTCGTCGGTGCCTGCGCCGCGCCTGCGGCGCCCGTCTGCACGGCCGGAGAGTCCCGGTCGGTGATCGATCAGCTGTACTTCGGGACCGCCCGGCCTTCCGGCGGCACCGTCACGGCCGACCAATGGGCCGAGTTCCTGGGCCAGTCCGTGACGCCGCGCTTCCCGCAGGGGCTGACGCACTGGCCGGCCTCGGGGCAGTGGCAGGGCCGGGGCGGCGGCATCGTGACGGAAGGCGCCTGGGTCCTGACCCTGGTGCACGCGGACGATACTGCGGCCGACGCCGCGGTGCGGGCCGTCATGGCCGACTACAAGTCGCGCTTCGACCAGGAGGCCGTGCTGCGCACCAGGAGCCACGCCTGCACGTCGCTCTAGCCGGGTCTGCAGTCACCTTGCCGATTCAGGCGCGGCAACGCTCCACCACGTAGTGGCTCATCGCCAGCGCCAGCTCGTGCTCGCCCACGAAGACGCGGCCGGCCAGCTCTTTTTCCAGCCGGCGCGCCTCTTCTTCGTTGTGCGAGCGCACGATGATCTCGACCTGGGAATTGAGGAGCCGGGCATGGGCGGCCATCTGCCGCACACCGGTGGTATCGCGCATCGCGATGACCAGCAGGCGCGCCCGCGCGATATGCGCTTGCACCAGCACTTCGGGGCGCGTGGCATCGCCGCAGACAGCCGGCACGCCTTCTGCGCGCAGCTTCTCCACCAGGTCGCGATTCTGGTCGGCGACCACATAGGGCAGCCCGGCCTGGCCCAGGGCCGCCGCGACCTTGCGTCCCACGCTGCCGTAGCCGACCAGGACCACCTGGCGCGACAGGAATTTCGGATCGGTGCTCATGGGCAGCTCCGCCAGCGGGTCGTCGCGCGCGGCGAGGTCGCGCGCCAGCTGCGAGCGCGCCAGCAGCCAATCCTGCAGCGGCCGGATGGCCTTGAACACCAGCGGGTTGAGCGCGATCGAGAACAGCGCGCCGGCCACCACCAAGCTTCGCGCCTCAGGCGGCATCAGGCCAAGCGAGCTGCCCAGGCTGACCAGGATGAAGGAGAACTCGCCGATCTGCGCCAGGCTGGCCGAGACCGTGAGCGCGGTGTGCAGCGGATAGCGCAGCAGCAGAACCAGCACCGCCGCGGCGATCGACTTGCCCAGCATGATCACGCCCACCACCGCCAGCACCCGCAGCGGATGGTCGACGATCACCGCCGGGTCGAACAGCATGCCGACGGACACGAAGAACAGCACGGCGAAGGCGTCGCGCAGCGGCAGCGTCTCTTCCGCGGCCCGGTGGCTGAACTGCGACTCGCGCAGCACCATGCCGGCGAAGAAGGCCCCCAGCGCGAAGGACACGCCGAAGATCTTGGTGGCGCCGTAGGCGATGCTCACGGCCGCGGCCACCACGCACAAGGTGAACAGTTCGCGCGAACCGATCTTCTGCACCTGCCACAGCAGCCAGGGGAAGAAGCGGCGGCCGACGACCAGCATCAGCACCAGGAACAGCCCCACCAGCAGCAGCGTCTTGCCCAGGTCCCGCATGAGCGTGCTGCCATCGGCGCCCTGCCCGGTGAGGGCGCCTGCCAGCGCGGGCAGCAGCACCAGCACCAGCACCATGGCCAAGTCCTCGACCACCAGCCAGCCCACGGCCACCCGTCCGTTGAAGCTGTCCAGCAAGCCCAGGTTCTCCAGCGCGCGCAGCAGCACCACCGTGCTGGCCACCGACAGCGACAGGCCGAACACCAGTGCCGCGGCCAGGTCCCAGCCCCACATCACGGCCATGCCGGCGCCCATGGCGCAGGCAGCGAGGATCTGCACGATCGCACCGGGCACGGCGATCCTGCGTACCGCCAGCAGGTCGCCCAGCGAGAAGTGCAGGCCCACCCCGAACATCAGCAGCATGATGCCGATCTCGGCCAGTTGCGAGGCCAGGTGCGTATCCGCGACGAAGCCCGGCGTGAACGGTCCGATCACGATGCCCGCCAGCAGGTAGCCGACGAGTGCCGGCATGCGCAGCCGGGCGGCCAGGAAGCCGAACACCAGGGCGAGGCTCAGGCCCGCCGCGATGGTCGTGATCAGGGGTAACTCGTCATGCATCCTGGCCGACTCTAAACCATGCAGCCGCGCGGCGGCGCGCCGGCAGCCACGACACGCGCATGCGCGGCCGCTGCTGCGTCGATGTCGAGCGTTTGGCTGACAGCCAGGGCGTCAGGGCGCGGCGCAGCCAGGCCGGGCCGGCGCGCCCATGAAAAAAGCCGCACGCGGTGCGGCCTCTGGCAAACAGGACCTGCCGGCCTACAGCTTCTGCGCCTGCATGAACCGGTCGAAGGTGGCTTCGGTGAAGCGGAACCACAGGTTCTGGTCGGCGCGGAACTTCACCAGATCGTCATAAATCGTCTTGAACGCCGCATTCTTGGCCGAAGTCTCGGCATAGATGGCGTTGGCATGCTTGAAGGCCTCGTTCATCATGTCCTGCGGGAAGGCGCGCAGCTTGGCGCCGGTGGCCACGAGCTGCTTCAAGGCCGCCGGGTTGCGCGCGTCGTACTTGGCCTGGGTGTCCATATGTGCCTGCGCCGCCGCGGCCGTCATGATCGCCTTGTGCTCGGCCGACAGCGCTTCCCAGGACTTGGTATTGATGAAGAAGTCCAACTGGGTCGATCCTTCCCAGAAACCCGGGTAGTAGTAGAACGGCGCGATCTTCACGAAGCCGAGCTTCAGGTCGTCGTAGGGTCCGACCCATTCGGCTGCGTCGATGGTGCCCTTCTCCAGGGCCGGGTAGATTTCGCCGCCCGGAATGTTTTGCGGCACGGCGCCCATGCGCTCCATGATCTTGCCGGCAAAGCCGGCGATCCGGAACTTCAGGCCCTTGAAGTCGGCGCTGTTCTTGACCTCCTTGCGGAACCAGCCGCCCATCTGCGCGCCGGTGTTGCCGCCGGGGAGGTTGTAGATGTTGTACTTGGCGTAGAACTCGCGTACCAGCTTCAGGCCACTGCCCTCGTACATCCATGCGCTCAATTGCCGGCTGTTCAGGCCGAAGGGGATCGCGCAACCGAGCGTGAAGGTTTCGTCCTTGCCGAAGAAATAGTAGGGCGCGGTCTGCGCCATCTCGATGGAGCCCTGCTGCACACCGTCGACCACGCCCAGGGCCGGCATCAATTCGCCGGCCGCGTGGGTCGATATCTCGAGCTTGCCGCCCGACATGGTTCGCACCGACTTGGCGAACACCTCGGCGCCGCCGTACAGCGTGTCGAGCGACTTCGGGAAGCTCGATGCCATGCGCCAGCGCACGGCCGGCTGGGCATGAACGGCGGGCGTGATTCCGCTGGCCAGGATGCCGGCGATACCCGCTTGCTTGATCAGGGACCTGCGATCCATGGATGTCTCCTTCGTGAATTCGACGCCCCTGACTTCCTCGCCCTTCACCATACCGAAACTGGCGTCGAGCTGGCTCGCTCCGCCTCGATTCCGTCAAAACAGCTGTAACCAATCCCGACAAGGCGCCGCCCCCGAATGGCCGAGATCGCGCGCCAAAGGAAAAGGGCCGCGTAGGCGGCCCTTTTCCTGCTGCCGGACCGGGTCCGGCGAACTCGAAGAAATTACAGATTCTTCTGCGACTGCATGAAGCTGTCGAACTTGGCTTCCGTGAACTGGAACCACAGGTTCTGGTCCTTGCGGAACTTGCTGAAGTCGGCGTAGATCTTCTTCCAGCTTTCGTTCTTGGCGTTGAGCTCTTCGTACAGGCCCATGGCTTCCTTGAACGCGGCGTCCATCATGTCCTTGGGGAAGGGACGCAGCTTGCTGCCGGCGCCCACCAGCTGCTTGAGCGCGTTGGGGTTCAGCACGTCGTACTTGGCCTGCATGTAGGTGTGGGCATAGGCCGCGGCCGACTCGACGATGGCCTTGTTTTCCGGCGACAGCGCCTCGAAGGCCTTGTTGTTGATGAAGAAGTCCAGTTGGGGACCACCTTCCCACCAGCCCGGGTAGTAGTAGAACGGGGCCACCTTGTTGAAGCCCAGCTTCTGGTCGTCGTACGGACCCACCCACTCGGCGGCGTCGATCGTGCCCTTTTCCAGCGCGGGGTAGATTTCACCGCCGGGGATGTTCTGCGGCACGCCGCCGATGCGCTCGAGCACCTTGCCGCCGAAGCCGCCGATGCGCATCTTCATGCCCTTGATGTCCTTGAGCGACTTGATTTCCTTGCGGAACCAGCCGCCCATCTGCGCGCCGGTGTTGCCGCCGGGGAAGTTCACGATGTTGAACTTGGAGTAGAACTCGCGCATCAGCTTGAGGCCGTTGCCGTCGTACATCCACGCGGTCATCTGGCGGCTGTTCAGGCCGAAGGGAATCGCGCAGCCGAGCGCGAAGCACTCGTCCTTGCCGAAGAAGTAGTAAGGGGCCGTGTGCGCGGCTTCGACCGAACCCTGCTGCACGCCGTCCACCACGCCGAAAGCGGGCATCAGTTCGCCGGCGGCATGCACCGAGATCTCGAACTTGCCGCCGGACATGGCCTTGACCTTGGCGGCGAACACTTCAGCGGCGCCGAAGATGGTGTCCAGTGACTTCGGGAAGCTGGAAGCCAGACGCCAGCGGATGGCGGTCTGCGCGTGCACCGCGGGTGCGATGCCGGCGGCCAGCACGCCGGCAATGCCTGCGTTCTTGATGAGTTGACGACGATCCATGAAGGGGAGCTCCTGATCAGAAAAACGTATACGTGACCAACTGCTTGCAGATGCAAACAATTGCCAGCATTCTAGAGAGTCGCTCATCCGGAAGTCTCGGGGATTTCCCCTGAGCTTGCCGGGACGGCTGTAAGTTACGCGTCAGCGTGACCGTGGCCCTCAGGAGCCGACGACCTTCAGCGTGGGCGCGGCCCGCTCGGTGAAGTCGCCGAAGCGCTGGCGCACCGAGGCCTCGATGCCTGCCGCGTCCAGGCCCTGAAGCGACAGCAGGCGCGCCGGGTCGCCATGCGGAGTGAATTCGTCGCGCAGGCCCAATTGCAGCAGCGGCTTGGCGATGCCGGCGGCTTGCAGGGCTTCCTGCACGGCGCTGCCGGCGCCACCCATGACCGCGCCCTCTTCCACCGACACCAGGGCGTCATGCGCGCCGGCGACCTCCAGCAGCAGTGCGGTATCCAGCGGCTTGGCCCAGCGCATGTTCACCACCGTGGCGTTCAAACGCTCGGCAGCGGCGAGCGCCGGGTACAGCAGGGTGCCGAAGGCGAGGATGGCGATGCCTTGACCGCGCCGCCGGACCTCGCCCTTGCCGAAGGGCAGCGCCGCCAGCCCGGGCTCGACCTTGACGCCGGGCCCGGCACCGCGCGGATAGCGCACCGCCACCGGCTGGGCCTGACCGAAGGCGGTGGTCAGGAGCTGCCGGCACTCGTTCTCGTCGGCCGGGCAGGCGATCCCCATGTTGGGAATGCAGCGCAGGTACGGGATGTCGTAGGCGCCGGCGTGCGTGGGCCCGTCGGCGCCGACGATGCCGGCGCGGTCGAGGGCGAAGACCACCGGCAGGTTCTGCAGCGCGACGTCGTGAATGAGCTGGTCGTAGGCACGCTGCAGGAAAGTCGAATAGATCGCCACCACGGGCTTGAGGCCCTCGCAGGCCAGACCGGCCGCGAAGGTCACGGCGTGCTGCTCGGCGATGCCGACGTCGAAGTAGCGCTCGGGGAAGCGCTTCTCGAACTCCACCAGGCCCGAGCCCTCGCGCATGGCCGGCGTGATTCCGACGAGGCGCTGGTCCGCGGCTGCCATGTCGCACAGCCACTGGCCGAACACCTGCGTGAAGGTGAGCTTGCCCGGCGAGGGCGTGATGCCCACCTTGGGATCGAACTTGCCCGGGCCGTGGTAGGCCACCGGGTCGGCCTCGGCCAGCTTGTAGCCCTGGCCCTTCTTGGTGACCACATGCAGGAACTGCGGGCCGCTCAGGTGCCGCATGTTCTCCAGCGTGGGCACCAGCGAGTCGAGGTCGTGGCCGTCGATCGGCCCCACGTAGTTGAAGCCGAACTTCTCGAACAGCGTCGCCGGCACGACCATGCCCTTGGCCTGCTCCTCGAAGCGCTTGGCCAGCTCGAACAGCGGCGGCGCCACCTTCAGCACGTTCTTGCCCACGCTCTTGGCAGCGGCATAGAACTGGCCGCTCATGAGCTGGGCGAGGTAGCGGTTCAGCGCGCCCACTGGCGGGCTGATCGACATGTCGTTGTCGTTCAGGATCACCAGCAGGTCGCAGTCGGCCACGCCGGCGTTGTTCAGGGCCTCGAAGGCCATGCCGGCGGTCATGGCGCCGTCACCGATGATCGCCACCGCGCGGCGGTTCTCCCCCTTTTGCTTGGCCGCCACCGCCATGCCCAGCGCCGCCGAGATGCTGGTGGACGAATGCGCGGTGCCGAAGGCGTCGTATTCGCTCTCGCTGCGCGCGGGGAACCCGGCCAGGCCGCCGAGCTGGCGCAACGTGGCCATGCGGTCGCGCCGGCCGGTGAGGATCTTGTGGGGGTAGGTCTGGTGGCCCACGTCCCACACCAGCCGGTCATAGGGCGTGTCGAACACGTAGTGCAGCGCGATGCTCAGTTCGACGGTGCCCAGGTTGGAACTGAGGTGACCGCCGGTCTTCGAGACGCTGTCCAGCAGGAACGCGCGCAGCTCGTCGGCCAGCACCTTGAGCTGCGGACGCGGCAGCTTGCGCAGGTCGGACGGGTCGTGGATCGATTCGAGCAGGGTCATGGGTAATGCGTTCTAGTTGTCGCGGTCGACCACCATGGTGGCCAGCGCCCGCAAAGCGCGCGTATCGGCGAGGTCGCTGGATGCAAGCGCCTGCAAGGCCTCGGCCAGCAGCTCACGCGCATAGGCGCGGGACCGGTCCAGTCCCAGCACCGAGACGTAGGTGGGCTTGTTCTGGTCCGCATCCTTGCCTGCGGTCTTGCCGAGCGTGACCGAATCGGCGGTCACGTCCAGGATGTCGTCCACCACCTGGAACGCCAGGCCCAGCGCGCGGCCGTAGGCCTCGAGCGCAGCCAGCGCCCTGCCCTGCGGCTGGCCGCAGGCTGCGCCCATCATCACGCTGCCAAGCAGCAAGGCGCCGGTCTTGCGGCTGTGCATTTCGCGCAGCTGCGCCTCGGTCAGCACCTGCCCGACGTTCGCCAGGTCGATCGCCTGCCCGCCCGCCATGCCGGCGTGCCCGGCGGCGCGCGCCAGCATGCGGCACAGGGCGGCCTGCACGCTGTCGGGGATGGCGCGATCCGGCGGCGCGAGCAGCTCGAAAGCCAGCGCTTGCAAGGCATCGCCTGCCAGCAGCGCTTGGGCCTGGCCGAACTTCACGTGCACGGTCGGCTTGCCCCGCCGCAGGACGTCGTTGTCCATGCAGGGCATGTCGTCGTGCACCAGCGAATAGGCGTGAATGAGCTCGACCGCGCAGGCAGCGCGCAAGGCCGCTTCGGCGTTGCCCTGCACCGCCTCGCTGGCGGCCAGCACCAGCAGCGGCCGCAGCCGCTTGCCGCCGTCGAGCACGGCGTAGCGCATGGCCTCGCCCAAGCCGGCAGGCGCGTCGGCCACCACCCATCCGGACAGCGCACGCTCGACACGCTCGAGGCGTTCGCCGCTCCAGGAAGTCAAGTCAAACGAGGGCTGCACGAATTGCCCGGTCACTCCTGCGTCCACGGCTTGAGCACTCCCTCGTCCAACACCTTGATCTGGTTCTCCACGGCCTGCAGCTTGTCGCGGCAGAACTGCAGCAGTTCGGCGCCGCGCTGGTAGCCGGAGAGCAACTGCTCCAGCGGCAACTGTCCCGATTCGATCTGGCCGACGAGCTGTTCGAGTTCCGCCAGCGCGGCCTCGTAGCTGGCAGGAGTTTGGAAGGGGGCCGTGGGCATGCGTATCCGTGGAAAAGTATGAATTCTAGGCTTTGAGACAGCTCAAGGTCGGGCCGGGCGCGTCATCGGTACCCCGGGGTACAATGCCCCTCCCTCCATCCGGGCATCTGCCCGGTTTTTATTTCGTCCCTCCCCGCGCCAATTCTTCACTGAACAGCGCTTCCCTGCCCCTTCATAGGGGGAGTCTCTAGGTCAGGACACCATGTCTGATTTAAGTCTTCAGCTACAGCAGGCCGAAAGCCAACTGCCCGTTTCCAGCTATTTCGACAAGGCGCTTTTCCAGCGCGAACTGGAAACCATCTTTCAGCGCGGGCCCCGCTATGTGGGGCATCAACTCAGCGTTCCGAACGAAGGCGACTACTACGCCCTGCCGCATGAAGGCGAGGGCCGCGCCCTGCTGCGTACGCCGCGCGGCGTGGAGCTCATTTCCAACGTCTGCCGCCACCGCCAGGCGGTGATACTCAAGGGCCGCGGCTCCATCGCCGGGACGCCGGGCGCGAGTGGCAACGTGGTGTGTCCGCTGCATCGCTGGACCTACAGCGGCGGCAGCGGCAGCCCGGCCGGCACCCTGCTGGGCGCCCCGCACTTCGCGGAAGACCCTTGCCTGAACCTGAACAACTACGAGCTCCAGGAGTGGAACGGCCTGCTGTTCGAGCGTAACGGCATCGACGTCGAGCAGGCGCTCGGTGGCATGGCCCTGCGCTCCAAGCTGGATTTCAGCGGCATGGTGCTGGACCACGTCGAGCTGCACGAGTGCAACTACAACTGGAAGACCTTCATCGAGGTTTACCTCGAGGACTACCACGTGGGGCCCTTCCATCCCGGCCTGGGCAACTTCGTCACCTGCGACGACCTGCGCTGGGAATTCAGGAAGGACTACTCGGTGCAGTCGGTCGGCGTGGCCAACCGCCTGGGCAAGTACGGCAGCCAGGTGTACGAGCGTTGGCAGAAGGCGCTGATGAACTACCGGCTGGGCGAGACGCCCGAGCAGGGCGCGATCTGGCTCACCTACTACCCGCACATCATGGTCGAGTGGTATCCGCACGTGCTCACCGTGTCCACGGTCCATCCGGTCTCGGTCGACAAGACCCTGAACATGGTCGAGTTCTACTACCCGGAGGAGATCTCCGCTTTCGAGCGCGAATTCGTCGAAGCCCAGCAGGCCGCCTACATGGAAACCTGCATCGAGGACGACGAGATCGCGGAGCGCATGGATGCCGGCCGCAAGGCGCTGCTCCAGCGCGGCGACGACGAGATCGGTCCCTACCAGAGCCCGATGGAAGACGGCATGCAGCACTTCCATGAGTGGTACCGCTCGCGCATGAACCTCACCGGCTCCGGGTTCCGCGTCTGAAGGAAGCGTGATCAGAACCGTGTCAATCTAGGCGCGCGACGACGCCAAGGCTGAACGCCTTGGCTAGAAGCGCAACGACGAGTGGCGCGGTTCTGATCGCGCTCGTCGGGTATAACCCAACGCATGCCTGCCTTCCCAGGCGGGCGGCACAGCGGCCTGATGGCGCCGCTGGACCGCCCCAATGTCGACACCGACGCGATTTTCCCCAAGCAGTACGGCCGCTCGACCGCCAGGAGCGGTTACGGCCCGGTGCTGTTCGATTCATGGCGCTACCTGGACCCGGGCGACCTCACCAGCGACCACGCGCAGCGCCGCCCCCATCCCGGGTTCGTCCTGAACCGCCCCGAACTGGCCGGGGCGAGCCTGCTGCTGGCGCGCGAGAACTTCGGCTGCGGCTCGAGCCGCGAACATGCGGTATGGGCACTGCGCGACTACGGCTTCAAGGCCGTGGTCGCCCCCAGCTTCGGCGACATCTTCCGGCAGAACTGCGCCCTGAACGGCGTGGCGGCCATCGTGCTGGCGGCCGGCGAGGTCGACGCGCTGTTCGCCATGGGCGTTGCGCAGCCGGTGCGGGCCTTGCTCGACATCGAAGCGGGCGTGCTCGAGGCCGGCCCGGCGCGATTTCATTTCTCGCTGACCCCGCGCGAACGCCTGCTGCTCACGCGCGACGTGGACTGGATCGGCGCAACCCTGGCGCAGCGCGAGCGCATCGCCGAATTCGAAGCCGGCCGCCTGGCCTGCCAGCCCTGGCTCAAGAAAACCCTCGAGAAATAGGTAGGGCCTGTTAACGCTATGGGAGGACTCGCGTGACCCAAGAAACGGGCGCCATCAAGGCGCAAAGCACAGCCGGGGTGGGACCCCGGCGAGCATTTGCAACGCCGAGGGCGCCCGTTTCCTGGGTCACCCTTCGGGCCGGTGGCTGGCAGGCCGCAGGGCGTCGTTGCGGCCTCGTTGTGTGCACGAGCACACGGCCTCGGCCGCGCCTAGCCCTGCAGCCTGCCAGCCACCGGCGCGAGCCCTCCCATAGCGTTAACAGGCCCTAACGATGCAAGCGCTGTGGATGGTGGCCGGATCGCTGTTCTTCGCGACCATGGCGGTATGCGTCAAGTACGCCTCGGCGTCGTTCAACAGCGCGGAGCTGGTGTTCTATCGCGGTCTGCTGGGCATGCTGTTCCTGTGGCTGCTGGCGCGCCGCCAGGGCGTGACGCTGGGCACCCGCTATCCGATGATGCACGCCTGGCGCAGCGTGATCGGCGTCATCTCGCTGGGCGCGTGGTTCTACGCGATCGCCCGGCTGCCCCTGGCCACCGCGATGACGCTCAACTACATGAGCAGCGTGTGGATCGCGGCCTTCCTGGTGGGCGGCGCGCTCATCGCCTGGAACCCAGGCCGCGGCGACGCGCTGCCGGCGCGGCAGGGACCGCTGGCGCTGGCCGTGCTGGCCGGTTTCGCCGGGGTGGTCATGATGCTGCGTCCCACCATCGACCAGAACCAGGTGTTCGCCGGCGTGGTGGGGCTGATGTCGGGACTCACGGCCGCATTCGCCTACATGCAGGTGATGGCGCTGGGAAAGATCGGCGAGCCGGAGACGCGCACCGTCTTCTACTTCGCCGTCGGTTCGGCGGTGGCGGGCGGGCTGGGCATGCTGGCGCTGGGCGTGTCGGACTGGGACTGGATGAATGCGCTGTGGTTGCTGCCGGTCGGCGTGCTCGCCTCGCTCGGACAGCTCTGCATGACCCGGGCCTACAGCCATGGCGCCACCCTGGTGGTGGCCTGCCTGCAGTACTTCGGCATCGTCTTCGGCGCGATCTACAGCATCACGCTGTTCGGCGACAGCATCCCCCTGCTCGGCTGGGCCGGCATCGCCCTCATCCTGGCCAGCGGCATCGCGGCCACGGTGCTGCGTGCGCGGGCCGCGCCCGATGCGCCCGCCGAAGAGCACTAGCCCCGCTGGAGTTGCGGGGCAGTTCCCGATCGCCGATCCACCGATAATTTGCCGTATGCACACCACACTCGTTTCGGCCGAACAGCTCAAGGACCTGCGACAAACCGGCGAGCGCCTGATGGTCTTCGATTGCAGCTTCGACCTCGCCAGCCCGACCGCCGGGGAAGAGGCCTGGCGCCGCTCGCACATTCCCGGTGCGGTGTACGCCAACCTGGACACTGCGCTGAGCGACATGGGCGTGGTGGGGCCGGACGGCAGGGTTCGCCCGCACAGCGATGCGGCCTCGGGTGGCCGCCACCCTTTGCCCAGCCGCGAGAAATTCGCGATGTGGCTCTCGAGGGTGGGCTTCGCCAACGACATGCAGGCGGTCGT
The DNA here is from genome assembly GCF_001580455.1 of Ramlibacter tataouinensis. Classification (NCBI taxonomy): domain Bacteria; kingdom Pseudomonadati; phylum Pseudomonadota; class Betaproteobacteria; order Burkholderiales; family Comamonadaceae; genus Ramlibacter; species Ramlibacter tataouinensis. The sequence goes on along the minus strand of NZ_CP010951.1, from coordinate 3,993,091 downwards.
CTACGACCGCAACGACAACGGCTATTGCGGGCGCCTCTGGTGGATGCTCAAGTGGGCCGGGCACGAGGCGGTAGCGGTGCTTGACGGCGGCCTGGCCGCCTGGGTGGCCGCCGGCGGCGAACTCGCCCAGGGCGACGAACCGGCGCATTTCCAGTCCAACTTCACGCTGGGCCCGGCGCTGCGCCGGCTGGTGGGCACGCGGGACGTGCTGGCGCACCTCGAGGACGGGCGCCAGACCGTGATCGACGGGCGCGCGGCCGCGCGCTTTCGCGGCGAAGTCGAGCCGCTCGACCCGGTCGCCGGCCACATCCCCGGCGCGCTGAACCGGCCCTGGAACGAGAACATGGCGGCAGGCGGCCTCTTCAAGCCGGCCGCGCAGCTGCGGACCGAGTTCGAACAGCTGCTCGCAGGACGCGACGCTGCCACCGTGGTTCACCACTGCGGCAGCGGCGTGAGCGCCGTGCCCAATCTGCTGGCCATGGAAGTCGCCGGCTTTGCGCCGACCGCGCTTTATGCGGGAAGCTGGAGCGAGTGGTGCAGCGACCCGTCGCGGCCCGTGGCCAAGGGTCCCTAGGCACCGCTGCGTTGCCTGAGGCGCCCCAACGGTTCCCCACCGGCACCGATTGGCCGCCGCGAGGCCGCCAGACCCAGCGACAGGCAAGTCGCCAGGCCCAGGGCCATCGCACGCACGGGCACTACTTCGTGGAAGTCGTGGCGCCGGTGGAGCCGGTCACGCCGCCGCTGCTGGTGCCCGAACCGCTTGTGCCGCCGCTCGCAGAGCCCGACGTGCCGCCGCCGGCGCCCGAGGGGCTGGTGCTCGACGAGCCGGTCGCGCCCGTTCCACCGCCCGAGCCCGCCGTGCCACCGGCGCCGCCACCCTTGTCGCACGCGCTCAGCGCGAGGGCAGCAAAGACAGCCAGTGCCGCGGTGGCGGATTTGGTCAGAGTCGTTTTCATCAGGAACTCCTTGAGGTTGTGTGGTTCACAAGTCACTAAGGGCAGCCGCGACTGCCCTGTGGTCACTCTAGGCAGACCACGTCCGGGCCTTGTCGGCAGCCACTGTAGATGCGTGTAGGACAAGCGCAGAGGCAGCGCTCGGCTGTCGCAACGCCGAGTCTGTGTTGTCCGACCTCGAGCTCGACGCTGCGGATCTCAGCGCTTGCGCGAAGTGCGCGCGCCGCGCGTGCGGCGCCGCTCGTACGCGGCCATCAGCGGCGTCACCGAAATGCCGTGCACCAGGATGGAAGCAACCACGACAGCCAGCGTCAGGCCGGCAATCTGGTCGGCGAGGGACCCGGACAGCCCGTGGTTCATCGCATACATCAGGTAGAAAAGCGACCCGACCCCACGGATGCCGAACCAGCCGATCAGCCCGCGCTGGGTGCGCGACACGTGCGTGCGCCGCAGGCTCAGCGAGACCACCAACGGCCTCACCAGCAGCAACAGGGCCGGCACGAACCACCAACCCGCGCCCTGCCAGTGCACGGACCAGAGCAGCGCGCCGATCGCGACCACCACCGCCATCTCGCCGACGCGCTCCAGTTGCTCGTTGAAGCTCATGACCGCATGCGCCATGTACGCCGGCGCATGCAGCGGATCGACGGCAACGGCCTGGGCGAGCGAGCCGTCGGATTGCGCGGCGGCGCGCTGCACGGCCTGCTGGCTGTCCGACCCCGCGCTCTCGGATTGCTCCAGGTAGCGCAGGGCAATGCCGGCAGCGAACACCGCCAGGAAGCTGTTGACATGGGCGATCGTCGCGATGCCATAGGTCAGCGCGAGCAGCCCCATCGCCAGGAAGTCGTCCAGCCCCACCGCCTCCTTGTGCACGCGGCGCAAGTACAGCACCAGCCGGCCCACGGCGAGCCCGGCGAATGCGCCCACCACCGGCCCGGCCAGGCAGGCCCACACACCGTCCACCAGCAGCCAGCGCCAGCCGGATGGCCCGAGGTCGTGCAGGCCCATCAGCCCCAGCCCGAGCAGCACGAAGGGAAATGCGGTGCCGTCGTTGAGCCCGCCCTCGCCCGTCAATGCGAAGCGCAGGCTGTCGCGATCCTTCGGGTGCATGACCTGCACGTCGGAAGCGAGCACCGGGTCAGTCGGCGCGAGGATGCCGCCCAGCAGGATGCCGGCGCCCCACGGCAGGCCGAGAAAGAAGTGCGCCAGCGCCGCGATCACCAGCACCGTCGCCACCATCGCCACGACCGCCAGACGCAGCGGCAGGACCCAGCGGCGATCGCGGAAGGCGGGGCCGAGTTTCAGGCCGGCGGTGAACAGCGACACCAGCACCGCGGCTTCGGCCATGCGCTCCAGCGCGTGCGTGTGCTCGCGCAGGTCCACGCGCATCAGGTCGAACACCCAGGGGCCGGCGAGCATGCCGAAGCCCAGGTAGATCATCGCGGTGGACAGCGGCAGGCGCGCGAGCACGCTGCCGCCCAAGGCCATGAAGATCAGCAGCGCGCCGGCCAGCAGTGCCCAGATCGCGACGTCCATCAGCCTGGACCGTTAGTGGCCTGTCAGGCCACCGAGCGCTAGAGGCAACCCAGCGCGCCGAAGAGCGCCTTGCGAAAACCCGGGAACTTGTGAACGTCGTTGTGGCCTGCGCCCTCGACGCAGTGCAGCTGCGCCGCCGGGACCGCGGTACACAGCGCGTGGCTGTGGTGGATGCCGATCAGCTGGTCCTTGTCGCCGTGAATCAGCATCAGCGGGCCCTTGAGCTGCGCCGCGTGTTCGGCCGTTTGCAGCGGATAGCGCAGCACGCGGCCGGGCACCCAGGGATAGAGCTCGTCGGCCAGCGCGCGCATGCTGCTGTACGGCGACACCAGCAGCGTCAGGTCGGGCGGCCGGCCCTGCGCGCACAACTGGGCGCCCAGCCCCGCGGCCAGCGCCGTGCCCAGGGACTGGCCGGCGATGACCAGGCGCTTGCCCTCGTATTGCGGCGCGAACGCGTCCCACACGGCACGCACGTCGCTGTGCAATTGCTCCTCGCTGCCGATGCGGCCCGAGCTCTTGCCGTAGCCGCGGTAGTCGAACATCACGACGTCGAAATTCGCCTCGCGGAAAGCGTCGAGTTCCACCAGGCAATCGCGCAGGTTGCCAGAGTTCCCGTGCAGGAAGAACACCACGCCGCGCGGATTCGGCAGCCGCAGCTGCGCGGTCGACAGCCGTGCGCCCTCCACCTCGACCCAGCGCTCGTGCACGTCCGGATCGCCGACCAGCGGCTCGTCGGCCGGCAGGGGCGTGGGTTCGAACAAGAGGCGCTCCTGGCGGAACCAGAGGTAACCGATGGCGGCGGTGTACGCGGCGCCGGCCACGGCCAGCAGGCCGAGGGAGTACAGGGCATAAGCCGCTCTGCCGAACTGCTTCATGGTCGTTGGATCCTCTGGACACCAGCATGAGGCACGCTGTACCTCAGCGATGTAGGAACCGGACTGCGAACCGGGTAGGAGCCCCGGCTGAAAGCGCACGCGCCGCCGGGAGCAGGCGTGTCAGCGCCGAATCAGGCTGTCCGAAGGTAGAGCTCACGCAGGCGCGCGCGCTCCGGGTCGCGCAGGCCCAGGCCATAGCGCAGGTAGCCTTCGATGCCGCCATAGTCCTGCTCGATCGCCTCGAAGGCGGCCTCCAGGAAGGCCGGCTGCACGCCAAGGAGCACCTTGGCGGCTTGCGGCGGCAGCTTCCAGCCGCTGCTGTCCATCTTGAGCCGCTCGTTGGTGAGCAGGTAGTCGCGCATCACCTCTTCCGGCGGAACGTCGAGCGCGCGCAACACCAGCGCCGCCGCGAACCCGGTGCGGTCCTTGCCCGCGGTGCAGTGGAACACCGTGGGCTCGTTCGATTGCAGCAGGTGACCGAAGAATTCGGCGAAGCGGTGCGAGCTGTGGCGAACGAAACCGCGGTAGGTGTCCTGCATGTGCGCCACCACGTCCTCGCCGGTCAGCTGGTGCCCGGCGGACATCAGGTCGCCGATCACCTGCACGATGGTCGGCTCGATCGAGAGGGAGTGCACGGCCACGTCGGGCACCTGGCAGCGTGCCGATTCGCGCTCGCGCATGCCGCGGAAGTCCAGCACGCGGCGGATGCCCAGTGCGCGGATCTGGCGGGCATCGTCTTCATCGAGCGCGCCGAGATGGTCCGAGCGGTACAGCGTTCCGGGGCGCAGCGGCCTCTCGACGAAGGTGGAGAGATCCCGGAAATTCGAGGGGTTGTTGACAGCCACACCCGATTTTCGCCGACCGGCCGGCGGCCGGCCGACCGTGACGCCCCGTGGCTCGTCAGAAAAACAACAATGCCCGGCCGCTCACGCGGCCAGGCATCGCAAGGACGCGCCAGGTTAACGGCCGCGCGTCGACGGTCTCTTCTCGCTCGAACTGCCGCGCTTGCTGGCGCTGGCGCGTGCGCGCTCGCTTTGCGTCTTGCTGCTCTGGTTGCCGGGCTTGGCGCCCTTTTTGGCCTCGGGACGGCCCTTGCCGCTGCCGGACTTCGATTCGGGTGTTGCCATGGATCGCTCCTTGATCAAATGCCTTGCGGCCGCATCGGCGATGCTTCCACAGCTTGAATCTAGGAGGCGGCTTTCGCCTTGCTGTCGGCTGGGTTTGCCGATGCTTGTAGGACAGGCCTGCCGCGCGCCTGCGCTCACCCGGCCAGCTGGCCCGCGATGGTCTGCGCCTGCGACAGATGGCCGCGCAGCATCGGCAGCGTGCGTTCCATCCAGGCACGCAATTCCGGATCCCGCACCTCGCCGCGCGCCTTCTCGAAGGCGGCGATCACCTCTTGGTGGTCCTCGACGCCGACCACGCGGATGTAGGCCAGGTCGAACGCTTCGCTGGACGGCAGCGACGCGAGCCGCTGCAGCTTGGCCGCCTTGTCGTCGGGCAGGTTGTGTGGCGGGACGACGCCGCGCGCATCCATCAGCGCGACCAGTTCGCTGTTCAACTGCGTGTGGTGCGCAGCCATGCTCTGCGCGTAGGCGCGCACCGATGCATTCATCGCCCGCACCGCGGCCAGCCGGGAGACTTCGATCTCGTACAGGCCCTTGGACACCACCTGCACGGCGAAATCGCGTTCGGCGGTGGTGAACCGCAGGGGCGCCGAGATGGCCGGCGCGGCCGGCACCGACGCTGGCGACGGCGGGGCGCCCATCCCGAGGTCCACGCTGCTGGCGCACGCCGTCAGGCCGCACGCTGCGAGCCAAGGCAAACTCGCTTGAAGGAATCCTCGCGAAGAAAGCACGGGCACAGCGGGTCTCCCAAGTTTGTTCCGGCATTGGACTCGCCGGGGGGCACCGCTGTGCTGCCAGTTTTGGTAAATGTTTCGCCGCTCTGTCAGCGCCAGGCGGCGCGCGCGCGCGCCCGCACCTGCATCAGGGGCTGCGGCTGAGGCTGCGCGCCCGGCCCCGGGGATGCACTGTGCGCGGGCGGCCAGGTGATCTGCTCGAATTTCTCGAGCATGGCCTCGGTGATGAAGCGCGTGCGGCCGGCATAGAGGTGGCGATCGCCGCCGCCCGCCTGCTGCGTGACATAGAACCGCTGAGGCACGATCAGATGCAGCCGCTCGCGGGCGCGCGTCATGGCCACGTACAGCAGGCGGCGCTCCTCCTCGATGTCTTCGGCGCTGCCGGTCGCCATGTCGCTGGGGATGCAGCCGTCGACCACGTTCAGCACGTGGACCGCCTTCCACTCCTGTCCCTTGGCGCTGTGGATGGTGGACAGGATCAGGTAGTCCTCGTCCAGGTGCGGTACGCCCGATTCGTCGCTGGTGGCTTGCGGTGGATCGAGCGTGAGCTCGGTCAGGAAGCGCTCGCGGCAGGCATAACCCGCTGCGAGCCGCACCAGTTGCTCCACATCGAGCTTGCGCACCTGCGCGTCGTCGTGAAGGCGCTCGAGCTGGGGCAGGTACCAGTCGCGGACCAGTTCCAGGTCGGCCGGCCAGGCCACCTGCGCGCCTTGCAGCCGGGCGTAGAGCGTGGCGAACTGTTCCCACTCCTGGCGCGCCTGCGCCGGCGGCGTGAACTGAGCCAGAGTCTCGACAGCTTCGGCCGCCTCGCCCATCGCGTCGAGCAGGCGCGTGGCGGTGGCCTGGCCGATGCCGGCAATGAGCTGCAGCACGCGAAAGCCTGCCATCCGCCCGCGCGGGTTCTGCGCGAATCGCAGCACCGCCAGCATGTCCTTCACATGCGCGGCCTCCAGGAACTTGAGGCCGCCGAACTTGACGAAAGGGATGTCGCGCCGCGCCAGTTCCAGCTCGAGCGCCGCGCTGTGCGAGCCGGTGCGAAACAGCACCGCCTGGCTCTTGAGCGTGCTGCCGGCTTCACGCTGCCGAAGCACCTCGTCGGCCACCCAGCGTGCCTGCTCGGCTTCGCCCGGCACCAGCAGCAGCTGCGCGCGCTGGCTGGCGGACTTGTCGGTCCAGAGGTTCTTGGCGTGCCGCTCGCGCGCCGCGCCAATCACGGCATTGCTCGCATCGAGCACCGGCTGCGTGCTGCGGTAGTTGCGCTCCAGCGTGACGATGCGCGCGGGCTGGCTGAACTGCCCGGGGAAGTCCAGGATGTTGCGCACGGTGGCGCCGCGAAACGAGTAGATGCTCTGGGCGTCGTCGCCCACCACGGTGACGCCCTGCCCGGTCGGTTTGATCGCGAGGAGGATCTGCGACTGCAGGCGGTTGGTGTCCTGGTACTCGTCGACCAGCACATGGTCGAAGCGCTCGCCCAGCTCGCGCGCCAGCGCGGGTTCGCCCATCATCTCGGCCCAGAACAGCAGCAGGTCGTCGTAGTCGAGCACGTTCTGCTGCTGCTTGGCCTCGACGTAGGCGCCGAACAGCCGCCTGAGTTCGTCCTCCCATTGCGCGCACCAGGGATAGATGCCGTCGAGCACCTGGTCCAGCGGCTCGCAGGTGTTGACCACGCGCGAGTAGATGCCCAGGCAGGTGCCCTTGAGCGGGAAGCGCTTCTTCGACTCGGCCAGGCCGATGTCGTGCCGCACCATGCCCATCAGGTCCTCGGCATCGCCGCGGTCGTGGATGGTGAACGAATCGTCGAGGCCGATGCGCGGCGAGTACTCGCGCAGCAGCCGCGAGCCGATGCTGTGGAAGGTGCCGGACCAGGGCAGCCCCGGCGGCGCCTGGGTGGCCGGCAATCCGAGCGTCTTGTGCAGCACGCCGCCGGCGCGCCGCTCCATCTCCTGCGCCGCGCGCCGGCTGAAGGTCAGCAGCATCAGGCGCTGGGGATCGGCGCCTTGGCGGATCAGGTGCGCCACCCGGTGCGCCAGCGTATTCGTCTTGCCCGAGCCCGCGCCGGCAATCACCAGCAGCGGCCGCTGGTCGTGCGCCTCTTCGCCGGTGCCGTGCTGCACGGCGGCGAGCTGTTCGGGATTGAGATCGTTCAAGGCGCCATTTCCAAAGCAATGCCTGTATATTAGTACAGTGGACAACATTCTCATCGGTTCCGCTTCCTGGACCGACAAGACGCTGATCGAATGCGGCCGCTTCTACCCGAAGGACTGCACGACGGCCGAGGCGCGGTTGCGACACTACGCGTCGCAGTTTCCGATGGTCGAAGTCGACTCCAGCTACTACGGCCTGCCCACGCCGCAGAACGCCCAGCTGTGGGCCGACCGCACGCCGCCGGGCTTCGTGTTCAACGTGAAGGCGTTCCGGCTCTTCACCGGCCACCAGACCTCGCCGGCCGTCCTGCCCAAGGACATCCTGCAGGCCCTGGGGAACGATCCGCCCAAGGTGCTGTACTACCGCGACACGCCGGCGGAAATCCGCGACGAGCTCTGGCGCCGCTTCATCGAGGCGCTGGCGCCGCTGAACGACGCGGGCAAGCTCGGAGCGGTGCATTTCCAGTTCGCGCCCTGGATGATCCGCAACCGCGAGGGCATGGCGCACGTGCGCCATTGCACCGAGCGCATGCCCGGGCACCTGCTTTCCGTCGAGTTCCGCAACACCAGCTGGTTCGAGGGCGACCGGCTCGAAAAGACCATCGCCTTCGAGCGCGAGCTGGGCGTGGCGCACACCATCGTCGACGGCCCGCAGGGCTTTGCCAACACCGTGCCCTGCGTGTGGGAGGTGACCCACCCCGCCCTCGCCCTGCTGCGCCTGCACGGACGCAACAAGGACACCTGGAACATCAAGGCGGCCGCCTCGTCGAGCCGCTTCGACTACTGGTATGCGCCCGACGAGCTCGAAGCCATGGTGCCTGAAATCCGGCACGTCGCCGGCCTGGCCAAGTCGCTGCACGTCGTGTTCAACACCAACTACCAGGACCAGGGCCAGGTGAATGCGCGCCTCATGAGACAGGTGCTGTCCGCATGAGCGGCTAGACTGCTCCCATGCCTGGATCGAAACGGTATCTGTCGTGGCTGGCCCCACTGGCGGCAGCGCTCGCTGCCCAGGGTGCGGCGGCGCAACTCAAACTGCCCAAAAACCCGCCCGCAGCGTCTGCGCCTGCACCGGCCGCTGCACCCGCCACGCCGGCGCCAGCGCCCGCCCCTGCGCCCGACAGCGCCTCGGCCGAAAAGCAAGCCGCGGGCCGGTTGGCGGCTGCCGGCTGGCTGGTGCTGCTGGACCGGCGCGATTGGGGCCGTGCCTGGGAAACGTCCAGCAGCGTGTTCCGCGGCGCCGTGCCGCTGGCCAGCTGGATGGACGCCATCCCCAAGGTCCGCGAGCCGTTCGGAAGCTTCGTCGAGCGCACACCCCTGGAATCGGTCTACAAGACCAAGCTCGAGGGCCGCCCCGAGGGCGAGTACGTGAGCGTCATCTTCCAGTCCAAGTTCAGCGAGCGCGAAGTGCAGGAAATCGTCACGACCGTGCGAGAGGACGGCAAGTGGCGCGTGACCGGCTACTCGACGCGCTGATCGATTAGCTGTTCTTCGCTGAGGACTCGGACGAGGAGCCGCCGGCGCCCGGGGTCTCGGAGCTGCCGGTGCTGTTCGCGCCCGCGCTGCTGCTGCCCACGCCGCCACCGGTCGACATCGGTGCCGTGTTCTGGCCCTGGCCGCCGCTGCGGCTGGCTCGCCAGCTGTTGAATTCTTCGGCGAACTTCCTGTAGCGGTCCTGGCGCCACGATTGGTACTCGTTGTCCAGGTTGCGCATCTGCTCTTCACGCCACTGCTGGTAGTCGGGATCGTGGTGGCCATAGCGCTCTTCATGGACCGGACTGCCGCCATAGCCCTGGCGCGAGCCGTAGCCGGCCTGTCCATACGCGCCCTGTCCTTGGCCGTAGGGCCCGGCGTAGCCCATGCCGCCATGCTGCTGGCCCTGGGCATAGCCACCCGGCTCATAGCCAGGTCGATGGAGAACCTGCTGGCCGTAGCCGCCTCGATGGTGCTGGCCGTAGTCGGCCTGGCCCTGCGGCCCGTAGCCACCGCCCATGGCGCCATGGCTGCCCGGGCCTGGGTGACCTTGACCATAGCTGCCCCAGTCGCCGCCGCCCTGGCCCCAGCTGCCCGAGGGGCCATAGGTGCCGTATCCCTGCTGGCCACCGCGATAGCCCTGGCCGCCATGCGGATCGCTGTGGCGCCTGCCTTCCGGCGCACCGTAGCCCGAGCCGCCACTCTGTCCCTGCGACCCCCAGCCACCGCGCGCCTGACCGCCGCCGCCCTGCTCCCGCTCCTGCCTTTGATGCTCGCCCCAGCGACCCGGGTTGCGTGCGTCCTCGTCCCAATCACGTGATGCCATGTCAAGGTCTCCTGCGAAAAGCGCGCGCAACGCCCGGGGCGAGCGCGCCACGGAAACACGTTAGGCCCGAGGCATGGGCGTTTCTGTCGGACAAGCGCCTGCCCCATCGGCGGCCCCAGGGTCATGGGCTGTGGTCTGCGACTTACGAAGAGCGGATGTCTTCACATGGCGTTTGCAATCGCCGCACCGGGCATTTACCTGAGCCTTCAATCATTGGGGCACCCGAACCGAAACTGGAGGTCAGCATGGAAACTAGAACCCGCATCGTCATCGCAGCACTTGCGGCCGCTGCCGCCCTTGCGAGCCTGCCCGCCGCAGCCCACACCTCCATTGGCGTGCAGATCGGTGTGCCCGCCTATGCGCAACCCGTCTACGCGCAACCCGTGTATGCGCAGCCGGTGTATCCGCAGCCGGTGTACGTGCGCCCGGCTCCGGTGGTGGTCTATCCAGCGGTTCCGGCCAATCGCGCGTGGGCGCACGGGTACTGGCAAGGCAATGGATATGCGGGGGTGCCGCAACGCACCGCCTACGTCCGCGGCGATCGCGACCACGACGGCGTGCCCAATCGCTGGGACCGCGCGCCCAACAACCCGTACCGCTACTGACGGCACGGGGCCGGATGGTCAGTGCGCGTGCACCAGCCGGCTGGCGCCGGTGACCATGCCGATGCCCACCAGCAGCCAGGCGATCTGCACCGCGGTTTCGCGCGCGGACAGTCGTTGTTGCAACTGCGGCACGAGGTCGGCAAGCGCCACATAGACGAAGCTGCTGCTCGCCACGACGAGGAAGTACGGCAGTCCGCCCACCAGGCGCTCGACCAGCCAGTACCCGGCGGCCCCGCCCAGCGCGGTCACCGCGCCTGCGAGAGAGACCTTCGCCAGCGCCGCCCCGCGGTTGGCGCTGGTCATGCGCATCACGGCCAGGTCGCCGATGTGATGCGGCACCTCGTGCGCCAGCACCGCCAGCGCAGCCACCCAGCCCAGTCGCGGGTCGGCCACGAAGGCCGACGCGATCAGGATGCCGTCGCCGAAGCAATGCACGCTGTCGCCGGTGATCACCGCCCAGCCGCCGGAGCGCAAAGGAGGGTGTGCGTGGCCATGCCTGTCCTCGTGGGCGTGCGCATGCGCATGGACGTGGAGGTGGCGATGGTCGTGCGTGTCGTGATGGTGCTCATGCCCGTGGTGCCAGAGCTCGGCCTTGTCGAGCAGGAAGAAGAACACGACGCCGGCGAGCAGGGTCGTGAACAGCTTGTCCGCGCCGGCGCCGCTTTCGAAGGCCTCGGGCAGCAGGTGCATGAAGGCCGTGGCCAGCAGGGCCCCGGCCGCCAGGCTGAGCAGGTGCCGCGGGCCGACATAGGTCGAATGCTCGCGCGTTGGGCCGAGCGAGCCAATGCGCATCAGCCCGGCGGCGAGCCACACGCTGCCGATGCCCGCGCCCAAGGTTGCGATGAGGATGGATAGGAAGGTCATGCCAAGCAGGCCGCTCCGTCGTGGACGCCCGATTCTTGATTCTTCTTCCGGCCGATACGGCCGAGTCTGGGGCTGATCTTATCAACCGGGCACAATGACCCCATGAGCCCGCCCCGCCGCCTGGCCTGCGCCCTGGGCCTGCTTGCAGCGGGCCTGTTCGCCGCCTGTGCCCAGCCGTCCGCCATGCCGCCCGCTCCCGCTCCGTCGAACCCAGTCTCCAGCCCCTGCGATGCCCAGCCTGCGCAGTTCGCGCTGGGGCGTGTGCTCGATGCCGGGCTGACCGAGCAGCTGCGCGCACGCACCGGCGCCGAGCGGGTGCGCGTGGTGCGGCCCGGCGAGATGGTGACGATGGAGTTCGATGGGCGCCGGCTGACGGTCGAGCTCGATGCCGGCGGGCGCGTGCTCAAGCTGCGTTGCGGCTAGCGCCGCGGCCGGGGCCTAGCGTCCCGTTTCCGTGAGCTGGTGCCGGGTCGCGTAGGCGTACAGGTCCAACCGGCTGGTCAGCTCCAGCTTGCTATAGATCGACGTCAGGTGGTTGCGCAGCGTGTGCTCGCTGATGCAGAGCCTGCGCGCGATCACCTTGGCGGGCGCCGAGGCGTCGCCCGCCACCGCGGCGATCGTCTGCCGCTCGCGCGTGGTCAGCGTCGCGATCTTGGACTTCTCGGGGTCGTTGGCATCGGCCGCCTTCTGCCGCGCCATTTCCATGAAGATGCGGCTGGTGGCGCTGCGGTCGATCCACAACTCGCCCGCATTCACTTTCTCGATAGCCTTGATCAGCGCGGCGGGCGGGTCCGAGGTGCGGACGACGCCGCGCGCGCCGGCCAGCACCAGTTGGTCCAGCAAGGCAGTGTCCTGCGACCCCGTAACGACGAGCAACTTGGCGCTGCATTTCGAATGCAGGTCGGCAAACCGGGGCAAGTCGGCAGGCGACTCGACCGCGACCACGATCACGTCGGGTTCTTCCTTCGCCAGCGCCGCCAGCGCGACATCGATGTCGCAACCCGTTCCCAGCAACTCCATAAGCGGGTGCTCGGTCTGCACCAGACGCTCAAGGCCCCAGGACACCATGGGCGGAGCGACCAGGTAAACCTGAACGGGGCTAATGCGAAAACCCTGCATGAGAAGAACCTCCCTGCTGTGCTTCGTGGCTCATCGTAGTGACTTCCTGTCGCGTTTGGCCTTCAATGTTGCAATTGCTTGCAAAGGTTGCGGAACCTGTCGATATGGCTGCGCTGCCGAAAGTCTGCTCATCTGTTGAAGAGCCGCAGAACTGTTCGGTCGAGGGGATGAAATCGGGAGGGGCTCCTGCCCAAAAAAGGTGAAAGCAACCACGACTGTGTTGCTTCCAAGCGCCAGAGTCGTTCACATGTTCCGTGAACGACGCCTCGAACCGCGCGAGCTGATCGCTCTCCCGCTTCATCTCGCGAACGGTTGCGCGGCAACAACGCGTGACATCAGCCCATCCGGAATGTTCCTGGAGATCCAGGGGAAGCGCTTGATGGGGGGCACGGTGTTCTTCGAGATGAATCTCGTGGAAGGCCGCATGAAGTTCTCGGCCGAGGGACAGATCGTCCGGCTGGAACATCGCGAGGGCTACACGGGCATCGCCATCAGGCTGATCTCGCCGCGGCTCGAACCGCTCGCCTGACTCCTTGCACATCTACTGAGGACGCGGCGCCTCCAGCAGGGCGCTCTCTGGTCCCCTGCGCCTTTGAGGCGCATCCCCGCGACAGGCTCCCTCCTGCCCCGCACTGGGACCCATCCCATGCAAATCGGGAGAACGCGCCCACTTCCGCGCGAGAGGCCATTTTTATATTCGTCCGCAGTCCTCCGCCGAAGCAGCAAGCCCACGAATTCTCAAGAAGCAAGCAAGACCATGCTCCAACTGAACCTGATTCCGCACGCACTGACGCAACCCGTCGTGGCACTTCTCGTGCTCGACGCCATGCTGCTCGCGGCCGCCGTGATCGACTGGCGCACTTTCCGCCTGCCGAACTGGCTGACGCTGGGCGGTGCCGCCGTCGGCCTGACCATGAGCGTGCTGCCGGAAGGCATCGGCTTTTTTGAGTCGCTGCTGGGCGCGGGAACGGGGCTGATCGTGCTGCTCCCTTTGTACGCGATGGGAATGACGGGCGCAGGTGACATCAAGCTGATGGCGGCCGTAGGTGCCTTCCTCGGCCTGCCGCACGTGCTGTTCGCGATCCTGTGCACTTTGATCGTGGGCGGAATCGTCGCCATTGGCTTCGCCATGTGGCGACGCAGCGTCGCTCGCATGGTGCTCAACGCACGCGACCTCATGCAGCTCACGGCCCTGGCGGCGGTTCACGGCGAACGTCCGCAGCTGGGGCTCATTTCATCGATCGGCAGGCTGCCGTATGGGATCTGCGTGTGCGCCGGCACGTACGCGTGGCTCCTGTGGGTCTACGTGATTCATTGATCAGCAACCAAGAGCGTCAAGGAGATCAGGATGAGAAACATGAAGGCATTGGGCCTGCTGGCGCTGGCGATCATCGCCGGCCTGGCCGCGGCCCTCTACGCGGCCGGCTGGGTATCCGAGCGGGCCACAGTGGCGTCGCAGAAGGTCGTGGTCGCCGCCGTCGACATCGAGCTGGGCAGCAAGATCAACGCCCAGATGCTCACGATGGTGGACTGGCCGACCGGCTCCACGCCGGAGGGTGCGTTCAATGACATCAAGGACGTCCAGGACCGGGTGCTGAAGGTCGGCCTGCTGCGCGGCGACGCCATCCTGGAACGCAAGCTCGCTCCTGCCGGCACACAGGGCGGACTTTCCGCAGTGATCGCCGAGGGCAAGCGAGCGATGACGGTGCGCGTCAACGACGTGATTGGCGTGGCCGGCTTCGCGCTGCCCGGCAACTACGTCGATGTCATGGTCAATTCGCAGGTTGAATCCTCCAAAAAGGGCGAGCCTCCGAGCCCGGTGAGCATGACGGTGCTGGAGCAGGTTCTGGTGCTGGCGGTGGCGCAGGAAGCCAGCCGCGACGACACCAAGCCCAAGGTGGTGAGCGCGGTCACGCTCGAGCTCTCGCCGGAAGACGCCGAAAAGCTCGACCTCGCGCGCAGCGTCGGCTCGCTGTCGCTGGTGCTGCGCAACCAGCTCGACAAGAAGATGGCGTCCACCAGCGGCGTCACCAAGAACCAGTTGCTCAAGCTGCGCGAGGTGGCCGACACCAAGGTCGTGGCCGCATCGGCCCCGAAGCCGACCCCGGTGGTGGCCCGCCCGCGGCCCGCACCCACGGCGCCTGCGCCCGCCAAGGAGCCTTCGATCTGCGTGGAAGTGATCCGCAACGGAACGTTGACGGCCAACTGCTTCTAGCAGGCCGCCGGTCGAAGAAAAAGAACCCTCTCAGGGAGCCCACATGAAAAACTCTTTCCGCGTATCGCAATTGGCCCTGGTGGCCATGTGCGCCGTCGGCACCGTCGCCCTCGCGCAGCAAGCGCCTGCGTCCGGGCCGCGAGCTGCACGCCCGGCCACGGCGAGCAGCCCCGCGCTGCGGCCCTGCACTACCGTTACCACCGATCCGCCGATCCGCCTGGCCCTGGGCAAGTCGCAGGTGCTTCGCCTCGACTACCCCGCCGCGCGCATTGTGGTTGGCGGGCAGGCGTCGAATCGCGCCGGCCGGCCGATCGACACGCCGCCCGTGGCGCGTGTCCCGCCAGGCGGCGTGCCAGGGGCCATGCCGCCTCCGCCCCCGCCGACCCTTGGCGAAGCGATGGGTGTGGCCGACACGGAATTCACGCTCCTGAGCCCCACCGACCTGTTCCTCCTGGGCCGCAAGACCGGCTCCATGAACATGATCATCCAGGGCACGGATGGCCGCTGCGCGGTGAAGGATATCGTCGTGACCATCGACCCCGACACGCTGCAGGCCAAGCTTGGCGAGCTGATGCCGGACGAAAGCGGCGTCAAGGTCCGCGGCGCCGAGAACAGCATCGTCCTGACCGGCAGCGTGAGCGACACGGTGAAGCTGGACCAGATTCTCAGCCTGGCCAGTTCCTACGGCGACGGCAAGAAGGTCGTGAACCTGCTACGGGTGACCAGCCCGCAGCAGGTGATGCTGGAAGTGAAGATCGCCGAGGTCAGCAAGAACCTGCTGAGCAAGCTGGGCGCGAGCCTCAACGTACAGAAGAGCTACAGCAACGGCCTCAACACCTACACCTTGCTTTCCAGTTTCCTGAGCGGCGGCAGCGGGTTGGCGCAGGCGCTGCGCATCGGCACCGGAACGATTACGGTCGATGGCCAGAAGGACGATGGCATCGTGCGGATCCTGGCCGAGCCGACCATCATGGCGGTCAGCGGCCAGTCGGCGAGCTTCCTGTCCGGCGGCAAGATCTTCATCCCTGTCTCGCAAAGCAGTACGGGAACGGCGTTCCCGGTCATCTCGCTGGAAGAAAAGGAATTCGGTATCGGACTGAAGTTCACGCCCACCGTGTTGGATGGACGCGTGAACCTCAAGGTCACGTCCGAGGTGTCCGAACTGTCGCAGACGGGTTCGCCCTTCACCACGATCAACGGCGTCACCGCCGTACTGCCCTCGCTCACGACGCGCCGGGTGGATACCACGGTGCAACTGGGCGACGGCCAGACCTTCGCGGTGGCCGGCCTGATCAAGAACAACTTCGCCGAAGCGATGAAGAAGTTCCCCGGCTTGGGTGAGACGCCGGTCGTCGGCGCGCTGTTCCGCTCGACGGAATTCCAGACCGACCAATCCGAGCTGATGTTCGTGGTCACGCCGCGCCTGGTGAAACCGATCATCGGGCCGGTCTTGCTGCCGACGGACGTCCATGTGCCGCCGAATTCCAACGACGCGTTCATCAACGGCAAGGCCGAAGGCACGCGGCCGCTGCCGGCCGCGCCTGCACCGCTGCCGACCGCACCTGCGCCTACCGCGCCGCCCGCCCGTCCGGCCAGCACCGGCGCGCTCACGCCACCGGCTTCGGAGCGGCAGCCCCAGGAGACGGCCAAGCGCGAGCCGCTCGCCCGACCCGCACAAGCCAAGGTGGAGCTGGCCCTGCCCGCGCCCGTCGCGCAGCCCGCGCCCGTCGCGCAGCCCGCACCCGTCGCGCAGCCCGCACCCGTCGCGCAGCCCGCTCCGTTGGCGCAGCCCGCTCCGGTGGCGCAGCCGGCTCCGGTGGCGCAGCCGGCTCCGGTGGCGCAGCCGGCTCCGGTCGCGCAGCCGGCTCCGGTCGCGCAGCCGGCTCCGGTCGCGCAGCCCGCTCCGATCGCGCGGCCGGCTCCAGTCGCGCAGCCCGCTCCAGTCGCACAGCCCGCACCGGTCGCGCAGCCCGCACCGGTCGCGCAGCCTGCCCCGGTGGCGCAGCCTGCTCCGGTGGCGCAGTCCGCTCCGGTGGTGCAGCCCACGCCGGCACAACCCGAGCCAGTTGTGCAACCCACTGCGGTCGCGCAACCCGCGCCGGTCGCTCAGCCCGAGCCGGTCGCCCAGCCCGAGCCGGTTGCGCAGCCCACGCCGGTTGCACAACCCGAACCGGTCGCGCAACCCACGCCGGTCGCTCAGCCCGAGCCGGTTGCGCAGCCGACGCCGGTTGCACAACCCGAGCCGGTGGCGCAGCCCACGCCGGTTGCACAGCCCGAGCCGGTTGCACAGCCGACGTCGGTTGCACAACCCGAGCCGGTGGCGCAGCCCACGCCGGTTGCACAACCCGAACCGGTCGCGCAACCCGCGGCAGTCGCACAACCCGAACCGATCGCACAGCCTGCGCAGACCGCGCCCGTCACTGAACCGACCAAGCTCGAGGCAGCTGCGCTGCCTGCGCCAGTGGAAAAGTCCGCTCAGTTCTCAGGCAAGCGCCCCCTCAAGCTGACCACCAAGCAGATCGCGCCGTTCGAGACGCAGCTCGCCGTCGCTGCACCTCAACCTGACCCGGTCCTGCAGCCGGAGCCGGCCTCGCAGCCCGAAGCCAAGCCCGCAGCCGCGAACTAAGGAGTGCACGCCATGCAAAGACTTCTCGCCCTCATCCCCGTCGCACTGCTTGGCGCCTGCGCGGTCTCGCCGACGCCGCAATACGACATGCGTTTCGGTGAAGCCGTCAACCAGGCCAAGCAGCAGATGACCGCGAATCCGAATCCAGCACCGGTCCAGGCCGCCATCGGCATGGACGGCAAGGCTGCGGCCGAGGCCCATGGTCGCTACCAGGACTCGTTCAAGGCGCCGCCGCCGGTCGTCAACGTCATCAACATCGGCGGCTCGGTGGGCGGCGGCAATTGACGGCATCGCCTGCGAATCGCAGTGACCCAATCCAGACAGGTTTCCGGAAAGGAGAGCGCATGGATTAGATGACCCGTACCTTTTCCCAGAAACAAACCATCTTTTCTTTCATCTCACTTCAAGGTGAACTCAATGAACCAAATCGTCAAATTCTTGCGGGAAGAAGACGGCGCGCAAGTCATCGAATACGCGCTGATCATCGCCGTCGTGTCCATCTTCATCGTCATCGCCCTGCGCGGCCTGACCAACGGCACCGGCTTCTCGGCCTTCATCAACCGGGTGACCAACTGCCTGACCGGCACCACGACCTCCTCCTGCAGCTGATCGAGAGAACCAACGGGCGGGTCCATTCGCCCATTCCGGGCGAATGGACCCCACCGGAGTCACTTGCACCGACCTGATCTGCGCCGCTCGAAGGGAAATGACCATGACGACCAAGCCCGAGAAGTCGCGACTCAAGGACCACGACCAGGCGATCGAGTACGCACTGGTCAAGCTGGTCGTGGTCGCGCTGGTCCTGGTCTTCACGCCGATGTTGACTAGCAGTCGATTCACCCGCTCCTTCTTCAGCCAGCTGTCGGATCTCCTCGCAGGAAAGCTCTTCTTCTGAACCGCCACCCAGATGACACATCACATGGCGACGAACCGGATTTCACACCTTCCGCAGCGGCAACGTGGCGCCATGTTGCTCACGGCTGCCATGGTCATGTTCCTGCTACTGGGTTTCATCGGCGTCGCGCTGGACTTCGCACGGTTGTTCGTCGTCAAGTCGGAACTGCAGACCGCCATGGACAGCTGCGCCCTTTCTGCCGCGCAGGAACTCGACGGCCAGACCGACGCGATCGTCCGCGCGCAAAACGCCGGCAAAAACGCGAGCGACCTGAATGGGGTCGGCTTCCAGTCAACGCTCTGGGGCGGGCTCGGCCTGCTCGACAAGAACACCGAGATCACCTTCCGGACTTCAGGCTACAGCACGACCACCATCGCTACCGCGGCCCGCTATGTCCAGTGCCAGCACACCCACACAGGCTTCAAGACCTACCTCCTGCAGGCGCTGGGCGCGTATGGAAATTCCGCCCTCGGCGTCAGCACCAGGAACGTGACCGCGTCTGCCGTTGCCACACGCGCCAGCGCCCAAACCGCCTGCCCTATTCCCCTGGCGGTGCGGCCCAAGACGGCCGGCGCACCGGGCCCTAACTACGGCTACGCGCCCGGCGAATGGGTCACCATGCTGACCAAGAGCGACTCCGGTGCCAACGGATATATCGGCTGGGCCAACCTCGACGGCAGCAGCAGCGCCTCAGAAACCGTCGCCGAAATGAACGGCAAATGCGGCGTGACCGTAGGCACCACCCTGGGCACCCCCGGCGTTCAGAGCACCGTTGCCGACAACTGGAACTGGCGTTTCGGCATCTACAAGAACAACCAGTATCCCTACGACCAGTACAAGCAACCGGACCGCACGGGCTATATCTACAGCGCCGCCACCTGGCCGTCCCAAAGCAACGCCTACGGCGACTACCAGTCAAAAAGCGCCTCGTATGCCAACTGCATCCAGAGCACCACGGTGAACAACCAGTCGGTGAAAGACTGCGGAGACCTCCATGGCTACGACCTCAACAGCTTCAAGGACTTGATCCCAGGGGGAGCGGGTTCCACCGGCGGCCACAAGGACTACGGCACCAACCGTCGCGTGGTGCTGGTTCCGGTGACCAATTCCTACCCCGGATCGGTCGCCGACTACGCCTGCATGCTGCTGCTGCAGCCGCTCGATGTCGGCATGAACAGGGATGTGCAACTCGAGTTCATCGGAAATGCCAGCGTGCCAGGCAGTCCGTGTGCGACCAGCGGGCTGCCCGGCGGCGTCGCCGGCCCTCTCGTGCCGGTTCTCGTGAGGTAAGCGCCATGACAGACCAAAAAAACCAGCGCGGCGCCGCCCTCCTCGAACTGGCCTTCGTGATCCCCATCCTGCTGGTGATCACCTTCATCGTCACCGAATTCGGCCGCGCCATCTACCAGTACAGCGCGCTGACCAAGTCGGTGCGCGACGCCGCGCGCTATCTTTCCATCCAGACGCCCAATACCAAGGTCACCGAGGCGCAGAACCTGGTGGTGTACGGGACCACCACTGCGGGCAGCACGCCCCTGGTGACGGGTTTGACCACCGCCATGGTGTCGGCGAACTGGCCCATTGCGCCTACCGGCACGAATCCGCCCATCTACACGGTCACCGTGCAGATCAGCGGCTACACCTTCCAGTCCACCGTGCTGTCTGCTTTCGGCCTGCCGTTCAGCAACGTCACCTTCTCCAACATCCGCGCGACCATGAGGAGCCATACGACATGAGAAGCGGTGCACAAAAAGGCTCGACCTCCATCGAGTTCGCCCTGGGCCTGCTGGTGTTCCTCACCTTCCTGCTGGGCATCACCGACTTCGGCCGCATGCTGTACACCTGGAATGCCGCCAACGAGGCGGCACGGGCCGGCGCGCGTTACGCGGTGGTGTGCGACTCCACATCGAACCAGGCCGACGTGCTCTCGCGTATGCGGCAGCTGGTACCGCAGATCAGCACGATCACCACGACCTGGACGCCTTCCGGCTGCACCGCAAGTACCTGCGAGGGTGTCACGGTGAGCATCACCGGCCTCAACTACCAGTGGATCTCGCCGGTCGCCGGGCTGGCCGCCATAGGCGCCATCCCGATGCCGCAGTTCTCAACCTTCCTGACGCGGGAAGCCATGCGAGGGGACCCCAACAGTCCCACGATCTGTCCTTAAGTCACTGGGTACCGACCATGAAAATTGCAGTCATCTCCCCGAACAAAAACCATTTGCGGGACATGGGCGCCGCGCTGGAAGCCCAGGGTCACCGCGTGACGCTGGCCGAGGGCGGCAAGAGCAAGATGCGAGCCATCGCCGATGCCGACAAGCCGGACGTGATGCTGGTCGATGGCATGTGCTGCGACCCCGACGAGCTCACGCACGTCGAGCAGGTGACCAATACGCACCCCGGCACCGCGGTGATCCTGCTGTGCGCCGCGCAAACGCCGGAGTTCCTGATCAATTCGATGCGCGCAGGCGTGCGCGAGGTCCTGCCCTCGCCGGCGCCGGCGGTCATGCTGCAATCGGCCGTGGCGCGCATCGCCGCGAAGTTCGCCAGCACACGCGGCAACACCAAAGGCAAGATCGTCGCCCTCCTGCCCTGCAAAGGCGGCAGCGGCGCCACCTTCCTGGCCACCAATCTGGGATACCAGCTGGCCGAATCACGCTCGGTGCTGCTGATTGACCTGAACCTGCAGTTCGGCGACGCGCTGTCCTTCGTTCATGACGGAAAACCACCGTCCACCATCGCCGACGTCGCGCGCGAAATCACCCGCCTGGACGCATCGCTGCTGGCGTCGAGCACCGTCAAGGTCACGCCCAACTTCAGCATCCTGGCCGCCCCGGAAGACCTGGCGCAGGCCATGGAAGTCAGGCCCGACCACGTGGAAGCCATCCTGAACGTGGCCGTCACGCAGTACGACTTCGTGCTGCTAGACCTGGGCCTGAACCTCGATCCCATCGCGATCAAGGCACTGGACCGCGCGCAACGCATCTACGTGGTGATGCAGTCAGAACTGCCGTCGGTGCGCAATGCCGGCAGGCTGCTGCAGGTGTTCAGGTCGCTGGGCTATCCGCAGGACAAGACAGAAGTGATCCTCAACCGGTATGAGCGCAACAGCGACATCGGCCTGGATCAGATACGCAAGTCGCTGGGTCAGGTCCGCGTCGTGACGGTGGCGAACTCCTACAAGGAAGTCCACACCGCCATCAACCACGGCGAGGCGCTGGCCAAGGCGGCGAAGTCCAACACGGTGGCACGACAGCTTGCCGAACTGGCCACGGCCCTCGATCCCCGTCAGGAAGACGGCAGCAAGGGCTTGCTTGATCGACTCTTCCGGAGGGCATGAGTATGTCGACGACCAACGTCATCCCGCTTGACAAGGAACTCTCGCTGATGTCGCTGCGCGACAAGCTCAGCGGAGGCGAACCGGGCAGCCGGACTGGCCAGGTTGCTTTCGGCGACGCCTACAAGCATCTCAAGAGCCGCATCCACCTGAAGCTGCTCGACAAGGTCGACCTGGCCGTGCTCGAGACGCTGTCGCCCGAGGAACTGCGCCGCGAGATCTCGATCATGGTCGAAAGGCTGCTGGACGAGGAGCAGGCCGCCATCAACGACGCCGAACGCGGGACGCTGATCCGCGACATCCAGCACGAGATGCTGGGATTCGGGCCGCTGGAACTGTTGATGGCCGATCCGGCCGTGTCCGACATCCTGGTCAACTCCTACCGCCAGATCTACGTGGAACGACGCGGCCGGCTGGAGCTGAGCAACGTCACCTTCACCGACGAAAAGCACCTGCTGCGCATCATCGACAAGATCGTGTCGCTGGTGGGGCGGCGCATCGATGAATCCAGCCCCATGGTCGATGCGCGCCTGCCCGATGGCTCCCGGGTCAACGCGGTGATCCCGCCCGTGTCCATCGACGGCCCCATGATGTCGATACGCCGCTTCGCGCACATCCCGCTGAAGATGGAAAACATGATCGGCGACCTCAAGACCATGACGCCCGAGATGGCGCACATGCTCGAGGGGCTGATCAAGGCCAAGGTGAACATCCTGATCTCCGGCGGCACGGGCGCCGGCAAGACCACGCTGCTGAACATCCTTTCGGGCTACATCCCCGACGCCGAACGCGTGGTCACCATCGAGGACGCGGCGGAACTGCAGATGCAGCAGCCGCACGTGGTGCGCATGGAAACGCGCCCGCCCAACATCGAAGGCAAGGGCGAGATCACCCAGCGCTCACTGGTGCGCAACGCGCTTCGCATGCGCCCCGACCGGATCGTCATCGGCGAAGTGCGCGGCGCCGAGGCCTTCGACATGCTGCAGGCCATGAACACCGGCCACGAAGGGTCGCTGACCACCATCCACGCGAACACGCCGCGCGACGCGCTGTCGCGGCTGGAAAACATGATCGGCATGGCCAACCTGAACCTGCCGCACCGCGCCTCGCGTCAGCAGATCGCCTCGGCGATCGGCGTGATCGTGCAGGTGCTGCGCATGATCGACGGCCGTCGCAAGGTCACCAGCATCCAGGAGATCACCGGCATGGAGGGCGAGATCATCACCATGCAGGAGATCTTCGCCTATCGCCAGACCGGCATCGGACGCGACGGCATGGTGGAAGGCCACTTCCAGGCGACCGGTGTGCGGCCCAAGTTCGCCACGCGCCTGCATGCCTTCGGCATCGACCTGCCGGACACCATGTTCGACCCGAGTCGGCGTTACCAGTGACAAGGAGCCCCTCATGAATCTCGCCGGCAACGCTTTCCTTGTGATGGCCGTGCTCGTTTTCGTGGCAGTGCTGCTGTTCCTGGAGTCGATGTACCTGCTGTGGAATTCCTACCACGGCCCCGAGGCCAAGAAGATCAAGCACCGGCTGCAGGTGCTCTCGGGCAACCACGACAAGACCGTGCAGACGCGCTTGCTGCGCCAGCGCATGCTCAGCGAGCTGCCCACGGTCGAACGCTTGCTGGGCCGCTTCCCGCGCATGCACAGCCTGGATCGCTTCATCCTGCAGTCGGGGCTGGAGACGACCGTATCCAAGCTTCTTCTGTCCTGCGTCGCGTCCTTCGTGCTCGCCTGGTTCCTGATCCGGTCCCAGTTCCAGTTCTCATCGGTGATGGCGCTTCTGCTGTCATTGGTCGCCTGCGCCCTGCCGCTGATGTACGTGGCCTGGATGCGCTCCAAGCGGCTCGAGAAGATCCAGCGCCAGTTGCCGGACGCGCTCGACCTCATGACGCGCGGCCTGCGCGCCGGCCATGCGTTTTCGTCGGCATTGAAGATGACCGCGGAAGAGATGCCCGAACCGATTGCCGGCGAATTCCGCACCGTCCACGACGAAGTCAACTACGGCGTGTCGCTGCAGCAGGCACTGACGCACCTGAGCGACCGGGTCCCGATGACCGACCTGCGCTACTTCGTGGTGGCCGTGCTGATCCAGCGCGAGTCGGGCGGCAACCTGACCGAGATCCTGGGCAATCTTTCGCGTCTGATTCGCGAGCGGCTCAAGCTCTATGCGCGCATTCGCGTGCTGTCCTCGGAAGGACGCCTGTCCGCCTGGGTGCTGGGCCTGATGCCTTTCGCGCTGGCCGCACTGCTCAATGCCTTCAATCCCGATTTCATGAGCCCGATGTGGAAGGACCCGATCGGCATCTTCATCACCCAGGTCATGCTGACGATGATGGTGTTCGGCGTGCTCGTGTTGATCAAGATCGTGAAGATCCGCGTCTAGGGTCTCCATCCGCAAAGGAAAGCACCATGTTGATCCTGGGCTTGCTCATCTTCCTGACCATCACGTCGGCGCTGGTCGGCGTCTTCCTGTGGCTCTCGCCGACGCGCACCGAGCAGCGCCTGCAAGCCATCACCTCGCCGGCGCGCGAGTCGAACTGGACCGAGACCGTGGTCAAGGTCGCCGGCCCGCTGTCGAAGCTGTCGGCGCCGCAAGGTGCCGACTGGGAGACCTCGCGGCTGCGGCTGCGTTTCCTGAATGCGGGCATCCGTAGTCCCGAAGCTCCGCTGCTGTTCTATGCCGCCAAGACGGCTTTGCCGCTGCTTTTTGCCGGGCTGGCCTTCCTCTGGCTGCGCACGACCACCAGCCAGTCGTATGGCATCACGCTGCTGTTCTACGTGATGCTGTTCGCGCTGATCGGCGTGTACCTGCCGAACTTCGTGGTGTGGATGGCCGGGCGTGGCCGCAAGCGCGAGATCTTCGAGAACTTCCCGGATGCTTCGGACCTGTTGCTGGTGTGCATGGAAGCCGGCCTGGGCCTGGACTCCGCGCTGACCAAGGTGACCGAGGAAGTCCGGCGCAAGAGCCAGGCGCTGGCCGAGGAACTCCACCTGACGAACCTCGAGATGCGGGCCGGCGCGACGCGCGAGAAGGCCCTGCACAACCTGGCGATGCGCACCGGGGTGGAGGAGATCAGTACCTTCTCCTCGATGCTGACGCAGGCCGACAAGTTCGGCACCAGCATCGGCGATTCGCTTCGCGTGTTCTCGGACGACCTGCGCTACAAGCGCCAGGTGCGCGCGGAGGAACTGGCGGCCAAGGTGCCGACCAAGATGCTGTTCCCGCTGGTCCTGTTCATCTTCCCGTCGGTCATCATGGTGGTCCTGGGTCCCGCGGTGATCCAGATCATCCGCATGGTGATGCCGATGCTCAGCGGCGAGGTCTGAGCATGGCGCTGGACCAGAACATCGCCCTGGCGCGAGCGGACCGCCCCGCGGCCGGTTTCTTCCTGGCGTCGTGGCCGCTGCTGACGGCCGTACTCACCTACGCCTACCTGCTGGCCCACGGCGCTTCGATGCTGCTCGATGGCGATACGCACTGGCATGTGGCCACCGGCCGCTGGATCCTGGAGCACGGGGTCGTGCCCCAGGTCGATCCCTTCTCTCACACGATGCGCGGGTCCCCGTGGACCGCGCACGAATGGCTTTCCGATGTGGCCTTGGCCTGGGTTTACCAGTGGGGCGGATGGACCTTCGTGACGGCCCTGGCCGCCTTCGCGTTCGCCGTCACGATCGCGCTGCTGACGCGCACCCTCCTGCGCTGGCTGGAGCCGGTGTATGCCCTGCTCTTCGTCGGCATCGCGTATGCCATGACCCAAGGCCACGCGTTGGCACGGCCGCACCTGCTGGCCATGCCGCTGCTCATGGCCTGGACGGTCGAACTCGTGCGCGCCCGCGAAGACGGGCGCAGGCCCGGCTTCTGGCTGCTGCCGGTGATGACGATCTGGGCCAACATGCATGGCGGCTTCACCCTGGGTATCGCGCTGGCTTGCGCCTTCGCCGCCGAAGCAGCGCTGGAGGCCTGGCCGGATCGCGCCAGGCTGGCCGCCGTGGCACGGTCCTGGGGTTCCTTCCTGGTGCTGGCTGTCGTGGCAGCCATGGTCACGCCGCACGGTCCCCAGGGCTTGTGGTTCACCTGGCAGGTGCTGGTCCAGTACACCTACGCACTCGACGTCATCAGTGAATGGCAGTCGCCCAACTTCCACGGCTTCCAGCCGCTGGAGCTGTGGCTGCTCGGCGGCCTGGCCCTGGTGATGCATCAGGGCTTGCGCCTGCCGCCGATGCGGCTGCTGCTGCTGCTGGGGCTGATCCACATGGCGCTCAAGCACGCGCGCTACATCGAGATGCTCGGTCTGCTGGCGCCGCTGGTGTTCGCCCCGGCCTTCGCGGCGCAATGGCGCGAGCGCCGGCGCGGGAAGGCGCAGTTCGACGGCGCCGACCGCTTCTTCGAGAAGCTGGCCGCTCCGGCCGGTCCGGGCGCGATCCTGCTGGCCCTCGTGCTGCTGGTTGCCATCCCCAGCTGGATGGCGCGGGCCAGGCCGCTCGACTTCGGGCCCACCCTGGCACCGACCGCGGCGATCCAGGCTGCGAAAGCGGCGGGCGTCAGCGGCCCCGTGCTCAACAGCTACGGCTCGGGCGGCTACCTCGCTTTCGCCGGGATCCCCTCGTTCATCGACGGCCGCTCGGACATGTATGGCGACGCATTCCTGCGGCAATACCGCGAAGCACTGGGCTTGGCCACCTCGGACGGCTTGCAGAAGCTGGTGGACAAGTACGGCGTCACCTGGACCTTGCTGGATGCCGGCACGCCAGCGGTCGCATTGCTCGACCACCTGCACGGCTGGCGCCGCGTGTATGCCGACGATCACACCGTAGTTCACGCGCGCAACAACCCCTGACGCGGCGCCGTCACACACAGGGAGCACGACATGGGTCTCTACGTCTACGACACTCGCTTCTACGACTACCAGCAGGCCGGGGCGCTGGCTTCGGCCCGCGCGGTGGTGCCGCTGCTCATGCGCCACCTGGGGCCGCGCAGCATGCTGGATGTCGGATGCGGCGCCGGCGCCTGGGTGCGCGCCTATCAGGAGGCGGGCCTGCCGGACGTGACCGGCGTGGACGGCAGCTACGTCAACCCGTCGCGACTCATGTTCGCGCCGACGCGGTTCCGGCCGATCGATGTCGCGCGCCCGTTCAGCCTGGGCCGCCGCTTCGACCTGGTCCAGTGCCTGGAAGTCGCGGAGCACCTGGATCCGCAGGCCAGCGGGACGCTGGTCGACAACCTCACCTCGCATGCGCCGGTCGTGCTGTTCTCCGCGGCGCCTCCCGGCCAGGGCGGAGAAAACCACATCAACGAGCGGCCCTACGAGTTCTGGCAGGAACTGTTCGAGCAGCGCGGGTTCCGGCTGTTCGATTTCGTGCGCCGGCGCATCCAGCATCGCGTCGATGTCGAACCCTGGTACCGCTACAACCTGATGCTCTTCGCCAACGATGAGGCCGTCCTCCCGGCCAGCGTGCGGGAGACGCAGGTGCCGAGCCATGCCGTCGCCGATGTCGCGCCACTGGCATGGCGGGCCCGGCGGCTGGTCCTGTCGGCGCTGCCGCACCGCGCGGTGACGGCGCTGGCCGTCGCCAAGCACCGTGCGGTGCTGAACCGGCGCACGGGACCGCAGCTGTGATGAAGGCACAGCTCCTGCTGTTCGCCGTGCTCGGCTCGGTGCTTGCCGCGCTCGGGCAGGTCAGCTTCAAGCAGGGCGCCAACGGCCACATCGCGCTGGCCGATTTCGTCAACATGTGGATCTTCACCGGGCTGGTGCTCTACGGCGTGGGCACCCTGCTCTGGATCCTGGCCCTGTCGGCCGTGCCCCTGACGGTGCTGTATCCGTTTGCGGCGCTCACCTACGTGCTCGTGAACGTGCTGGCGGTGGTCCTGCTCGGTGAACGCCTCACCCCGCGCGGTTTGGCCGGCACGGCGCTGGTGCTCGCGGGCCTGTTCCTGGTAGCAAGCAGTTTCGAGGTCAATGATGCGCAGCCCTGAGTCCGCGAAACCCGTGCCCCCGGCGATCTCCATCGTCGTGCCGTGCTTCAACGAAGAGGCCGTCCTGTTCAACACCTTCTCCAGGCTGTCCCGGCTGCTGGAGCGCCAGTGCGCGGCGGGCAAGATCGCGGAACGCAGCAACATCGTGCTGGTCGACGACGGCAGCCGCGACCGCACCTGGGAGATCATCGACGCCTGGGTCCGGATCGGCGAGCCCGTCATCGGCGTGAAGCTCTCGCGCAACTGCGGGCACCAGAATGCGCTGCTGGCCGGCCTGGCTTCGGCCAAGGGCGACGCCGTCATCACGATCGACGCCGACCTGCAGGACGACGAGACGGCGATCGAGCGGATGATCGACGCCTTCCAGGAGGGCAGCGAGGTGGTGTACGGCGTTCGCAGCAAGCGCGATTCGGACACCTGGTTCAAGCGCAGCACCGCACACGCCTTCTACAAGCTGATGAATGCCCTGGGCGTGCAAACCATTGCCGACCACGCCGACTACCGGCTCCTGAGCCAGCGCGCGATTCGCTACCTCGGGCAGTTCGGCGAGGCCAACATGTTCCTGCGCGGCGTGGTCCCGCTGCTCGGGCTGAAAAGCGCCGTGGTCCACTACGAGCGGCGGCCACGCCTGGCGGGCGAGTCCAAGTACCCGCTCGTCAAGATGATCGAGTTCGCGCTGAACGGAATCACATCGTTCTCCGTGAAGCCCCTCCGGCTCATCACGGCGCTGGGCTTTTCCGTCTGCTTCGCCTGCCTGGCGCTGGCCGGCTGGGCGCTCGCGGTCAAGCTGATGTCGCCGGACGCGGTCCCCGGCTGGGCTTCGACCATTCTTCCCATCTACTTCCTGGGTGGCGTGCAGTTGTTCTGCATCGGCGTGCTGGGCGAATACACCGGCAAGATCTACGTCGAGAGCAAGAAGCGACCACGCTACTTCGTCGAGCGTGTGGCGCGCCAGGCTCGCGGCGACCGGCCGGGCACTGGTTCCGGCGTTCCCGCGCACCGGCGCATGCGCTCGCGCCCGCACCCGCTGGGCGTGAGGCTGCAGCAGTGAACTGCGCAGCAGCCGGTTGTTACTCCAGTCGGGCTCCAGCTCAGGTAAGTTGCTCGCATGATGCGAGCGAGGATTGCGCTGGCGGCCTTCCCGTGGATCCTGCTTCTGGGCTGCTCGAGCCAGCCCAGTTTGCCCGAGGCCCGCTGCCGCGCCGCCGGCGGCGCTGCGCAACTGGGCCAACCCTTGACCGACCGGAGCGCTGACGCTGCCCGCATGGGCGCGGGCGCCCTGCGGACTCAGGTCCTGCGCTACGGCGCGCCGGCCCCGGGCACGGATGTCGACCCGCAGCGGCTCAACATCGAGGTGGACGACAAGGGTGTCATTCAGCGGCTGCGCTGCGGATAGGGCTTCCTTTCCCTCGCCTCCTACGGCCGACCACCCATCCCTAACGGTCGCGTCCAGATCCGCCTCCGATTGGAGGAGCGGATCAGTGGCTCACCTCATCCGGGACGTCACCTGCCATGAGCCTCGCAGGCCTCGTCCTGAGTCCCTAGTAGAAATCGCTTGCAAATTTAGGGATCTTTATACCTTTTGAAATGACGGGCGGAATTGCACCCTTCCAGAAATTCCCAAAGGGATGCGATCCGCGATCGCACCCGGCTCCCCGAGGCCTACGAGAAAGACTCGATTGCGAATCATCCGATTCCTAAAGTTCACAGGAATTTCCGGTGCCGGCTGGCTCCTGGACTTCGCACTTCTTCTTCTCCTCGTCGGTGCATTTGACATCCCTATCGCTAGCTCCAACCTCATCAGCTCTTGCATGGCTGCCGTCGCGGTGTTCCTCATTTCACGGCAAACCATCTTCCAGTCCGCTCCCGGCGCAATGCTTCGACGCGTCGGCCTTTACTTCACCTACAGCCTCTCCGTCGTCCTGCTGGCCTCGGTCGCCATCCGGTACGTCGCGCAGTACCTCCCCATGCTTTGCGGGGATCTGGGAGTAGTCACCCCATCAGCGGCCGTGATCGCAGCGACGGCGAAGCTGATCATGACACCGCCGCAACTGTTCATGAATTTTCTTGCGGCGCGCCTCACGTCGGAATCGAAGTTCCGGATCGCAGGTGAACCGACATGAACGAGCGACTGCTGATCCTGATCCCTTGCTACAACTGCGAAAGGCAGATCGCTCGCGTTCTGCGCCAGTTCACGCCGGGCATCGCCGCCCGCTTCGAGGAAATCCTGGTCCTCGACAACGGCAGCAAGGACCGGACGCTCGAGGTCGCCGCGGCGGCGCTGAAGGAACTGCGGGGGATTCGCGCGTGCTTGGCCCGCAACTGGGAGAACTACAACCTCGGAGGCTCTCACAAGGCCGCATTTGCATACGCCGCGGCGAAGGGCTACAGCCATGTCGTGGTGTTGCATGGCGATGACCAAGGGCATATCGCCGATCTCCTGTGCGTGCTGGACGCAGGTCTGCACCGGCAACATGACGCGTGCCTGGGCGCCCGTTTCATGACGAAATCGAAACTTCTCGGCTATTCGAGGTTGCGCATCGTCGGTAACCGGGCAATGAACCTGCTGGCGTCGACTGTATCGGCCGCCAAGGTGCTGGACCTCGGATCGGGCCTGAACATCTTCGGTCCGCGGGTCATCGGAGATCGGAAAGTCGATCGCCACTCCGACGACCTTTGCTTCAATGTCTACCTGTTGCTCGGCATGATCGACGATCGCCTGTCGATCAACTTCTTTCCAATCAGTTGGCGTGAGGATGACCAGGTGTCGAACGTCAGGTTGTTTTCGCAGGCGCTCAAGACTTTGGGCATCCTGACGGAATACCTGCTGCGTCGCACCGATTTCCGCAGGATCGACCATCGTGACATGCCGCGGCACGCCTATCGGTTTAACGTGGTGGCGCAGGTCGGTGGCGCGCTCCCCACGTAGTCGTGCCACCATCAAGACATGGTCATGGACGACTTCGCACTGATCATGCCGATGGCGGGGCGGGGATCGCGGTTCGCCACGATGGGCATGCCGAAACCTCTGATTGAAATCGCTGGCAAGCCCTTCTTCTGGTGGGCGGTGGAAAGCGTGCGCCGCTGCGTGCCGTTGCGAAAATCGGTATTCGTCGTCCTGGACGAACACTGCACGAAGTTCGACATGGACGCACGAGTTCTCTCCTTCTACCCGGATGCG
Source organism: Ramlibacter tataouinensis (assembly GCF_001580455.1). Lineage (NCBI taxonomy): Bacteria > Pseudomonadati > Pseudomonadota > Betaproteobacteria > Burkholderiales > Comamonadaceae > Ramlibacter > Ramlibacter tataouinensis. Next base: position 3,962,597 of record NZ_CP010951.1, on the reverse strand, counting down.
ACAATCGTACGCGTCCCCGATGTCACCGCCGGAGCCGCCGAGACGGCGATGCTCGGCCTGCGCCAACTCGCCGGCGCCGGTCCGGTGGCCATCAATGACTGCGACCATGCCTTCGACGGCAGTGCACTTCCAGACCTGGCGCGGCGACTGGGTTGCGGAGACATTTCCGCGGCTCTGCTGTGCTTCCGCTCCAACGACCCTTCGTATTCATACGCAGCACTGGATGACGCGGGTTTCGTGATCGGTACGGTGGAAAAGCGTGTCGTGAGTCCGCATGCAATCGCGGGCTGCTACCTCTTCGCAGATGCAGCACTGTTTCTCGACGAATTCGAGACGTACCGGGCGCAATGCCCTTACCACGAACTGTTCATGAGCGGGATCTGCAATGGGTTGGCCCAACGCGGGCAGCGCATGGTCAAAGCTGACCTGGGGCGGCACTGGACCTTCGGCACGCCTGACGAATACAGCCGCGTTCCAGCCGACGACCTCGCCCGCGCCTTCACGTAGCGACTGCGAACCATGTCCCGGCACGACGCCACCTTCCTGCTCGCGGCCGCGCTCCTCTTTCTCGCGCACGCAGCGCGAGCGAGACGCTGGGACATGCTGCTACCCCCGGCGGGCATAGGCCGGCGGTACAGCTTGCTGATGGGTCTTTCGCTCGGCTATATCTTCAACACTCTACTGCCGCTGCGCATCGGCGAGGTAGTGCGCATCGCCTGGGTCAGCAGCCGCGAGAAGGCCCCGTTCACGCGTGTGGCTGCAAGCGTCGCAGCGGAGCGCTTCAGCGATGTGATTGCTGTTTCGCTGATCGCCATGGTGATAACGGTTTGCAGCGGCGGCCGCTACGACCTTTCGGGCCTCGCGTATTCGCTGGCCGCAGTGGCGGCGGCTCTCCTAGTGATCGCACTGATCGTACGCCGCGCAGTCAACGCCCGCTACGCGCTCTGGAAACTCTTCTCGGTCTTCAATCCGGCGATCAGGCTCGGTTTGGTCGACTTTGCTTGGGGCTTCAGCGAACTGGTGACCAGTCGAGTTCTCGTTCGATCTCGCGTCCTCCGAATGACCGTCGGCATGTGGTGCGCGTACTTGCTCTCGTACTACGTGTTGAGCCTCGCCATCGAAAGCCCATTCGATGCCACGCTCCAAGCCCTTCTTGGCAGCCCCTTGCTGCCGACCTGGGACGGCACGAAGATCATCCTGCCGGCCGACGCCATGGCGCTCATGATCTTTACTGGGCTGCCCGTGATCGGCGTTGTCACTTACGGCATCCTCAATCATTGGTCGGGCGCCGTCAGCGCACTGGGTTCCTGGATGCGCAAACGCGAGACGCCGACCCAGGCCCCCGGCTCCACGCGGCAGAAGTTCAAGTCCGACGGCGAGTTCGACACCTTTCTCACGTCGCTGTTCGCCGGTGACCGTTTGGTCATCCGGCAGTTCGGCCTGCTTGGCGTCGATGACGCCGTCATCCACAAACTGTTCCACGGCGGATCGGACGCGGTGACGGCTTTGGTGGAATCCGGCGGATACCTGAAGATCCGCAAGTTCGCTGCAGGCGATGCCGGTAGAAAACTGAAAGTGCAGCGCCAATGGCTAGCCGCCAATCGCGACGGCGTGCTGCCTTTGGTCGATGTGCTTGCGGCCAGGGAAGGCGATGACTTTTTCCAGTACGACATGCCTGTGGTGAACCGCGCCTGTGATTTCTACGACACGATCCATACCTCGGACCGGAAAGCGAGCGCACAGATTCTCGAAACGCTGCTGCACCGCATGGCGCAATTCCATGAGCAGAAAGCCGCTGGGAATGCCTCCCCCGAATGCATACGCGCCTACCTCGATCAAAAGACGATCAGGAATGCCAAGGCCATCCTGCGGTTCGTACTTGGCGTCTTCCCGCACCGGGAGTACGAAATCAACGGAGTGCCTTACCGCATAGAAGACTGGAAGAAGCTGACCGACATCGAATGGCTCTCATCACAGGTCAAGGGTCACAGAGTGTCGACCATCCACGGCGATCTCACGATTGAGAACATCATCGCTGCGCCGGATCACCAAGAAAATTTCTATCTGATCGATCCCAACCCGGTCAATGTTTTCGACAGTCCGCTGATCGACTACGCCAAGCTGATGCAGTCCCTGCATCTCGGTTATGAGACCCTGAGTCGCAGCCGCTCAACCGTCGTCGACGGCCCCTGCATCAGGCTTCCGTTCATTCGATCGCAACAGTACTGCGATCTGCACAGCGACTTGGAGCGTTTCATCGTCAGTCACTGGGGAGAGTCGGTTCTGCGGGAAGTCTACTTTCACGAAATCATCAATTACTTGCGATTGATGCCCTATCGAATCCGACAGAATCCCGAACAGTCGGGCATGGCCCTCTTCGCCGGCACCAGCTACCTGCTCAAACGTTACGTGGAGGCATATCCTTCATGAAGCCGCAAGCTCTGCTGGTGGATTTGGATGGCACCCTGGTTGAAACGGCGAGTGCAAACTATCACGCGTATGCGCAGTCGCTGGCCGAGGTTGGGCTCACGATATCGCGCGAGGAATTCGAAGCCCGCGCCGCAGGCCGGAATTGGCGCCAGTTCCTGCCCGAAATGCTGGCCGAGGCCGGCATCGCCGCGGAACCCCGGACCATTGCCGACCGCAAGGCCTCCATCTATGCCCGCAGCTTCGACCGCCTGGTTCCCAACACGGCACTGATCGCCTTGTTGCGGCTGCGTTCTCCCGCGTGCATGGCGGCTCTGGTCACGAGCGCTTCCGCTGCAAATGCATACGCGGTGCTGCACCACTTGGGCCTGACGGACCTGTTTGACATCATCGTCACTGGAGACGACGTGCCGAGACACAAGCCGGCGCCGGATGCCTACCAACTGGCCGCTCTCCAGTTGGGCGTCGAGCCGGCAAACTGCATTGTTATCGAAGATTCAGACGCCGGCATTGCGAGCGCCCTTGACTTTGGTGCCCTGGTGCTGCGCCTGACTTCCATCCTTGTATGAACAACAGCGCGCATGCGCCGGCACTGAAAGCGCCCTACGTTTCCACCAGCACGATTGTGCTGGCAACGCTCGGCCTGTACCTGATCGCTCCGGCCTTCACGGCCGTGCATCCCGAGGGCTTCTCTGCACAGATCCAATCCATCGCCTTGGCCATGGGCTCGTTCGGAATCGAGCGGCATGACTCGTACCAGCCCGCCTTGACCGAATTCATCTTCTATACACGGCAGGGTGTGAGTGGACTGCTCCATGCGATCGATCGTTTCTTCGGCGTCGGCGGCGATGCCGGGTTCCGGATCTTGAACATCGCCAGCCTTCTCATCGTGCTTGCATCGTCAGTCCGCTTCGCGCGGGATCGAGGTCGCGCGGACATGCGACTGGCACTTGCTTGCCTGTTGCTCACACCCGGCATTGTCGAAACCGCTTTCTTCTTCAACGACAACATTGTTTCTGCGGCTTTCGCCTGCCTCGCAATGGCTGTTGCAGGGCCGCGCACGAGTGTCCTGCGCTATGGCGCGAGCGGCACGCTTTTCGGCATGGCGATACTCTGCCGCCTCGACGCAGTATTCGCACTTCCCTTCATCGCCGGTTTGGCGTTCCACGATTCCCCGTCGATCCCGCACCTGGCCCGACGTGCCGTTGCATTCTCCGCCGGCTTGCTGCTGCTTCTCGGCGCCTTCTTCCTGCTTACGGGCGCCTCAATGTTCGACGCCATTCGGATCGCACAGGAGTTCAGTCAACTGTCGAAGCGATGGATGGCCAGCATCTACGTCATGCCCGCCATTTACTTCTTCGGCATCCTCACGCCCCTGCACATGATCATCGGGGCTATCCCCGATCTTCGGGACCTGATACGAGGCCAACGATTCTGGTATCCACTGACCCTTGTCGCTTATCCGGTGCTTCTCACGATTTATGCGATGAACACTGGTCATCAGATTCGCTACATGTTTCCGCTGCTGGCGCCCGTCATCTGTCTGCACGCAGAGCGCGGATTGCGCTGGATGCTTGACCATCGAAAAGCCAACACGGGAATTGCGCCTCGAGTACGCTGGGTATGGATCGCACTGCTGTTGTACGCGCTGATGTTTCCGCCTACGGCAGTGATTCTGCGTGACGGGCCTCAGGCCATGACCGGGCGCCTCTACATGCCGATCGTTGCATGGCGCTGGCAGGACGCGACCAAACAGTCCATGCAGCGAGTCGATGCCCTCGTGAGCCAGCTCGTTGTTTCTGAGCGTCCCCTGGTCATCAGCGCTCATTACAACGATGATTTTTACCTGAAGCTGCGCCTGATGGAGGCTGGCTATGTGGATACCCCGGTCGCCCGCCGATACCCGGCCTGCGGCGGCTTCACTATCTACACCCGGGGAACGCACGAGATCCTGCACATCCGCCTCAACAACAACTGGCAACTATCTTCGCTCGACCAGGACATCGTGAGCGCTCTTGTCCTCACCCGCGCCTTCGAATGCCCGGTCATCCGGGAACAGCGTATGGCCATCGTCAGCCGATTCGGCGCCCACTTCTCCGCCTTGGACTGGAGGAGATTCGGAATCAACGAGCCGTCGTTCGCACAGCCGCTTGCCATGCCGTTTGCCGAGGACTACGGGCTGGCCCTGGTGTTGGGTAGTGACTGTTGCACCCGCAGCGTTGGGCTGTTTTCATGGGCTGAACTGGACCGTGGCCAGCTGGATGCCCTTCTGGCCGGGGCACATGCCACCGCAGCCAGTGCGGCACGAACTGCAAAGACGAGCCCGGAGGCCCTGTATTCTGAACTGCACGCGAGAGTCCAGAGCCGGATAACGCCGGCCGGGGACAGGCGGGTGGAGGATTGAACTTGGACTCAACGCACCCTACGGTACGTCTCTCCTGGAACTCTGCCGGACGCGGAGATGGTTCAGTGCGCCTCCTCCCAGTTGCTCCCCACCCCGATCTCGGCCAGCAGCGGCACCTTCAATTCCGCGGCATTCGCCATGATGTTCGGAACCTCAGCCTTCACCCACTCGACCTCGTCCTCGGGCACCTCGAACACCAGTTCGTCGTGCACCTGCATGACCATCTTCGTGCGGCGGTCCTGGGCGTCCAGCACCTCCTGCATGCGGATCATGGCCAGCTTGATCAAGTCGGCGGCCGTGCCCTGCATGGGCGCGTTGATCGCCTGGCGTTCGGCGCCGCCGCGGCGCGGGCCGTTGGGTGAATTGATCTCGGGCAGGTACAGCCGCCGGCCGAACACGGTCTCCACGTAGCCCTTGCTCTTGGCCGACAGGCGGGTCTGGTCCATGTAGTTCTTCACGCCCGGGTAGCGCTCGAAATAGCGCTGGATGTAGTTCTTGGCCGCGGTGTTGTCGATGCCCAGGTTGCGCGCCAGCCCGAAGCTGCTCATGCCGTAGATCAGCCCGAAGTTGATCACCTTGGCGTAGCGCCGCTGCTCGCTGTTCACGTCCTGCGGCGTGACGCCGAACACTTCCGACGCGGTCGCCCGGTGCACGTCCATGCCCTCGCGGAAGGCGCGCTGCAGCGCCTCGTCGCCCGACAGGTGGGCCATGATGCGCAGCTCGATCTGGCTGTAGTCGGCGCTGGCGATGCGGTGGCCCGGCGGCGCGATGAAGGCTTCGCGGATGCGGCGACCTTCGGCCGTCTTCACCGGGATGTTCTGCAGGTTGGGGTCGTTGCTCGACAGCCTTCCGGTGATCGCCACCGCCTGCGCGTAGTGCGTGTGCACCCGGCCGGTCTTGGCGTCGGCCATCTGCGGCAGCTTGTCGGTGTAGGTGCCCTTCAGTTTGGACAGCCCGCGATGTTCCAGCAGCTTGGCCGGCAGCGGGTAGTCATCGGCCAGCTTCTCCAGCACTTCTTCGTCGGTGCTGGGCACGCCGCTGGCGGTCTTCTTGGTGACGGGCAGCCCGAGCTTGGTGAACAGGATCTCGCCGATCTGCTTGGGCGAGCCCAGGTTGAAGGGCTGGCCCGCCAGTTCGTGCGCCTCCCGTTCGAGTTGCAGCATGCGCTGGGCCAGCTCGGTGCTTTGCCTGGACAGCATGGGCCCGTCGATCAGCACGCCGTTGCGCTCCACGCAGAACAGCACTTCGCTGGTCTTGATCTCCAGGTCGTAGATGAAGGCGAGCTTGCTGTCGGCCTGCAGTTTGGGCCACAGGGCGTGGTGCACGTCGAGTGTCTGGTCCGAATCCTCGCAGGAATACTCGGCGGCCTTGTCCACCGGCACCTGCGCGAAGGGAATCTGTCGCGCGCCTTTTCCGGCAATGGACTCGTAGTCGATTCCGGTCCGCCCCAGGTGGCGCTCCGCCAGGCTCGCCAGGCCATGCGGCTTGTGCACTTCGAGCACATAGCTTTGCAGCATGGTGTCGTGCTCGTAGCCGCGCACCTCGATGCCGTGGTTGGCGAATACGTGCCGGTCGTATTTGAGGTGCTGGCCCAGCTTCTTCCTGTCTGCGTTCTCCAGCCACGGCTTGAGTTTCTCGAGCACGCCCTCCAGCGGCAGTTGCTCGGGCGCGTCGTGGTAGCGATGGCCCATGGGGATGTAGGCCGCCTCGCCGGGCTTGACGCTGAAGGAGATGCCGATGATCTCGGCCTTCATCTCGTCGAGCGAATCGGTCTCGGTGTCGATGGCCGTGAGTTCCGAGACCTGCAGCTTGGCGATCCACGCATCCAGCTGCTCCCAGGTGAAGATGGTGTCGTAGTGCAGCGTCGAGGCCTGCGACAGGCCCGACAGGTCCGGCTCGTCGAACAGTCCCGCGGGCTGCGCGCCGGGCCCCACCTTGGCGCGGTTGCGGTGCTCCTCGATCAGCTCCGGCGGCACCTCGTGGGTCCTGAGCTGCGAGACCAGGCCCTTGAGGCCGTAGCGCTCGTAGAAGGCCTTCAGCGCCTCGACGTTCTGGCCATTGCCCACCGCGATGTCTTCCAGCGAAGGCAGCCCGTGGATGTGCTCGCCCAGGTCGCAGTCCTTCTTGATCGTGAGAATCTCGCGCCCCTTCGGCAGCCAGTCCAGCGCCTTGCGCAGGTTGTCCCCGACGGCGCCCTTCACTTCACCGGCGCGGGCGATCAGGTTGTCCAGCGACCCGTATTCCTGCAGCAGCTTCACCGCCGTCTTCGGGCCGACCTTCTCCACGCCGGGCACGTTGTCCACCGAATCGCCCACCAGGGTCTGGTAGTCCACCATCTGGCGCGGCGGCACGCCAAACTCGGCCTCCACGCCGGCGACGTCGCGCTTGCGGTCGTTCATGGTGTCGATCACCATGACCTGCTCGTTGACCAATTGGCTCAGGTCCTTGTCGCCGCTGGAGATCACGGTGTGGTAGCCGCGCTCGGTCGCCAGGCAGGCGAGCGTGCCGATCACGTCGTCGGCCTCCACGCCGGGCACGTTCAGCACCTTCCATCCGAGCAGGCGCACGACTTCGTGAATCGGCTCGATCTGCGCGCGCAGGTCCGGCGGCATCGGCGAGCGCGTTGCCTTGTACTCGGGATAGATGTCGTCGCGGAAGGTCTTGCCCGGCGCGTCGAAAATGCAGGCCACGTAGTCGGCGCGCACGTCCTTGCGCAGCTTTTGCAGCATGTTGATCATGCCGCGGATCGCGCCGGTCGCCGCGCTGGTGGGATCGCCGGGCACCGCGCGCAGGTCGGGCATGGCGTGGAAGGCGCGGTACAGGTAGCTCGACCCGTCCACCAGCAGCACGACCTTCGGGTCGGCCTCGGCTTGCCCGTGGTTTTCCTGGGCCGTTTCCTGTGAGGTTTCGCTCATGCCGGGATTGTGCCCTCCTCGCGGCAGCCGCTTCCGGGTGCCCCCTACAATCCCCCCATGGATTCGCTGGCGCGGCTTCGATCTCTGGTGTTGATTCCGCTGGCGGCGGGCGCGGCAGCTTTGGCCCAGACCCCGCCGCTGGTGCAGGAGTCGCAGCCGACCGACCCGCGCCAGAACCAGAAGGTGGAGCGCCTTCGCGTCGAGGACAAGGGCGTGGCGATCGACGAAGTGCGCTACGGCGGCCAGTCCCAGAGCGTCACGGTGCAGCCCAAGGGCGATGTGCCTGCTTACGAGATCCCGTCCGAGAACCTCTCGCGCAGCCGGCCCGCCGACCGCCGCGAAGGGCTGGGCGGCGCCACCGGGCAGCGAGTCTGGAACGTCTTCAATTTCTAGATAAAGAATAGAGTGAGCAGGGCCTGATGGCAGTCTTCACCGAGGTCTCGCAGGAGGAAGCCGGCGAGCTGGCGCGCAAGCTCGGACTGGGCGAGTTGCGCGAGCTGCGCGGCATCCAGGGCGGCATCGAGAACACCAATTACTTCCTGACCACCGAGCAGGACGGCGAAACGCTCGAATACGTGCTCACACTGTTCGAGCGGCTGACGTTCGAGCAGCTGCCGTTCTACCTGCACCTGATGAAGCACCTGGCGCTCCACCGCATTCCGGTGCCGGACCCCCACGAGTTGCCGGGCAGCGAAACCAAGGAGCACCCCGAAGGGCGCTTGCTCCATACCGTCTGCGGCAAGCCCGCGGCGGTGGTGGACCGCCTGCGCGGCAAGAGCGAGCTTCAGCCCACCGCCGCCCACTGCGACCACGTCGGCGACATGCTCGCGCGCATGCACCTGGCCGCGCGCGACTACCCGCGCAACCAGCCGAACCTGCGCGGCCTGGCCTGGTGGAACGAGACCGTCCCGGTGGTGCTGCCGTATATGGATCCGGCCCAGGCGGCGCTGCTGAACGCCGAACTGGCCTTCCAGAACCACATCGCGGCCGGTTCCGCCTATGCGGCGCTGCCGCGCGGGCCCATCCACGCCGACCTGTTCCGCGACAACGTGATGTTCGAGAACGGGCGCCTGACCGGCTTCTTCGACTTCTACTTCGCCGGCGTGGACAGCTGGCTGTTCGACATCGCCGTCTGCCTGAACGATTGGTGCATCGACCTGGCCAGCGGCGCGCCCGACGAGGAGCGCGAGCAAGCGTTCCTGGCGGCCTATGCACGGGTGCGGCCGCTCGCCGCGGCCGAACGGCAGCTGCTGCCGGCCATGCTGCGGGCCGGCGCGCTGCGCTTCTGGGTTTCGCGCCTGTGGGATTTTCACCTGCCGCGCGAAGCCGCGATGCTCAAGCCACACGATCCAACGCACTTCGAGCGGGTGCTGCGCCAGCGCGTGGCGCACGCCAGATGAAACTCAACATCGTCCCCGCGCGCACGGGCGCCCTGTGGGTCCGGCTCGGCCTGCAGACCTTCCTGCGCCAGCCGCTCGCCATGTCCGGCCTGTTCTTCATGTACATGGTGGCGGTGACGCTGGCGGAGCAGATCCCGGTGGCCGGCCCCTTCATCGCGCGGATGCTGGTGCCGGCGGCCACGCTGGGAATGATGGCCGCCTCCGCCGAAGCCGCGAAGGGGCGCTTTCCCATGCCCTCGGTGCTGCTCAGCGCCTTTCGCGCCGGCCGCGAGCGCGCCAGCGCCATGGTTATCCTGGGCGCCATTTTTGCGGCCGGCTCGCTGGCAGCCTGGGGCCTGGCCTCGCTGCTGGCGGGCGCGCGGCCCGCCGCCGGCGCGGCCGGCGAGTTCGACCCGCTCATCATGCTGGGGGCAGGACTGCACATGCCGCTGTCCCTGATCTTCTGGCACGCGCCGGCCCTGGTGCACTGGCATGGCCTGGCGCCCGGCAAGAGCCTGTTCTTCAGTCTGGTAGCCTGCCTTCGCAATTTCCCTGCGCTGCTGGTCTTCATGCTGACCTGGCTGACGCTGCTCTCGGCCATCGCGCTCCTGTTCATCCTCGTCGGCGTGATGATCGGCGGTGAAGCCGGCGCGCAGGCGGTGGTGATGCCCTTGATGCTGATCACGGCCGCGATGTTCACGACCTCGCTCTACTTCACCTTTCGTGACAGCTTTCTTGCCGACGGAGACCCCGCATGACGACACATGTCCTGGAAGGCCGCAGCGAACAGGAAGTCCTTTGGTGGCAACGCCGCGGCTTCCTGCAGGCGGCGGCGGCCTGGACCGCGACGGGCGGCTACGCTGCCGCGCACGCGCAGCAGCGAAGCAACATCGTGGAGCTGCGCGGTGACGCCCTGCTCAATGGGCAGCGGCTGACGCCCCAGGGCGTGATCCAGACCGGCGACAGCATCGAGACCGGGCCGGGAGCCAACCTGGTCTTCGTGATCGGCAACTCCTCCTTCCTCGTGCGCCAGAACTCGCGCTTCACGGTGGAACGCGGCGCCATGCTCAATGCCGTGAGCGTGCTGCGCATGGTCACCGGCGCCATCGCCAGCGTATGGAACAAGGGCGGCCCGCGGCAGATCGCCACGCCCACCCTCACGGCGGGCATCCGCGGCACCGGCGTCTACACCGAGGTGCGGCCCGAGCAGGGCTTCCGCAGCTACTTCTGCAACTGCTACGGCACCGTGGACATGAGCGCCGGCCCGGACCGGGCGCTGTCGCAAGCCTCCTACCACCAGGCCTTCTGGGGCGAGGCCGAGCCGAAGAACGGCCGCTTCCTCACGGCGGCCGGTGCCATCAACCACACCGACGAGGAAATGGAATACCTGGCGCGACTCGTGGGCGAGCGCACCGCCTGGCAGATCGAAGGCAAGAAGGGCGTGAAGGACGGCAGGGGCTACATGGACCAGCAGCCGACCGCCACGCACCCGGCGGCTCAGAAGCCCTAGGCCCGGGGCGCTCGGCGCCCGCTTCGCCGCTGCCTGGTAGTCGACGCTCGACTTCGCCAGTGCCGGTAGTCGTGGTTACCCTCCATTTCGGGCCGGCAACATGGCACCACCACTCCCAGTGAGCCTGGGCGTTCTCTACTAGCTCACGCAGGGCCTTTGCATCATGCCGGGGCAGCGCGGCCGGCATAAGGTCCTGCCAACGGCCCCAGCCTGCGGTCCCAGGTTCCCGGAGCCCGCCGCCTGCTGGCGCAACCGGAGAACGCCCTCGTGCTGAACACCTTGCTCATCGATGCATGCCCTCGCCCCGACGAGGCCCGGCATCCTGAGGATGTGCTGCATCGCCCCGAGGGCGCCGACGGGCATCATCCCTTGGTCGTCGACCTCGACGGCACGCTGGTCAAGGCCGACCTGCTCCACGAGTCGCTCACGGTCGCGCTGTTGAAGCAACCAAGGAGCTGCCACCGCATCTTCGCGTGGCTGGCCAAGGGGCGGGCGCACCTGAAGGCACGCCTGGCCGAAGCCGTCACCCTCGACCCTGCGACGTTGCCCTACCGCGCCGACCTGCTCGGATGGCTGAAGCAGGAAAAGGCCAAAGGACGACGCATCGTCCTGGCCACCGCCGCCAACCACCGGATCGCATCCACGGTGGCGGACCACCTCGGGCTTTTCGATGAGGTCGTGAGCAGCGACGAGAACGTGAACCTCAAGTCCGCGGCCAAAAGGGATGCGCTGGTGGGCCGCTACGGCCTCGGCGGCTTCGCCTACGTGGGGAACGCGCGGGCGGACCTGCCGGTCTGGCAGGCGGCATCGCGCGCGCACGTCGCCGGGCATGCTCCCCAGCTGACAGGCTTGTTGCGCGACCGGGGACGCCTGGGAAAGGTCTTCGACGAGCCCACGAGCATGCTCTCGGCATTGCTGCAGGCGATGCGTCCCGCGCAATGGGCGAAGAACCTGCTGATCCTGGTTCCCCTCCTGATGGCGCATCTCTTGTTCGAGTTGGGGCCGCTCGCCACCGCGCTGCTGGCGACCGTCGTCTTCAGCCTCGCGGCGTCCGGCGTCTACATCCTCAATGACCTTGTCGACCTGCAGGACGACCGGCACCACCCCCGCAAGCGCCTGCGTCCCTTCGCCTCCGGGGCGCTGCCGGTCGCGATCGGCTGGGTCTGCTGGCCTGCCCTGCTCCTCATGGCCGCGGCCGCCTCGTTGGCGATGCTCCCGGCGGCCTTCACCGGCTGGCTCGCGGCGTACCTGGCGTTGACGCTCGCCTATTCGCTGTGGCTGAAGCGCAAGCCCATCGTCGACGTCGTTACCCTGGCTTTGCTCTATACCGTGCGCCTCATCGCCGGTGCGGCGGCCATCGCCGTGCCGCTGTCCTTCTGGTTGCTGTCCTTCTCGATCTTCGTGTTCCTGAGCCTGGCGCTCGTCAAGCGCTACAGCGAACTGCGGACCGCGCTGGTCGATGAAAAGCCGGGGCAACTGCGCGGCCGCGGCTACGGACCGAGCGACCTGAACTTCGTCGCCATCCTCGGCGGCAGCGCCGGCTACACCTCGGTGCTCGTGCTCGCACTCTATATCCAGGACCCGAGGACAGCGTCCCTGTACGCCAGCACCGAGCTGATCTGGCCCGCATGCCCGATCTTCCTGTTCTGGATCTCGCGCTTCTGGCTGCTCGCCTGCCGGGGCGAAATCAAGGACGACCCGGTGGTCTTCGCGGTCCAGGACCGCACCAGCTGGCTCATCGCCGCCATGCTGGCCTGCACTTTCGCGCTGGCGAGCTGGATCAAATGACCGCCGCGCGCATCGCCATCACGTATGCCGCGATCGCCGTGATCGCCAGTGCGGTCAACCTGGCCTTCCAGTTCGTGTCCACCCGCCTGTACGCCGGCCTGTACGCAACGGCGCTTTCCGTCGCGGTCGGGACCCTGGCAGGGCTTCCTGTCAAGTACATGCTCGAAAAGCGCCACATCTTCGAGTTCCGGGCCAACAGCCTGGTGCACGAAGGAGAGACCTTTCTCGTCTACAGCATCCTCGGTGTAGGCACCACGCTGGTCTTCTGGGGCGTGGAGTTCTCGTTCGACGCGCTGTTCGCCAGCGAGGCCATGCGGTATGTCGGCGGTGCCCTCGGCCTGACGGCAGGTCATGTGATGAAGTACCAGCTCGACAAACACTTCGTGTTCTGCCGGCCCGCCCGCGTCCGCACCGGAGGCGCCTGATGCTGCTTCATGGCTGGGGCCGGTATCCACGCAGCGAATGCGATATCGCTTTCCCCGCATCGGAAAGCGAGTGCGCGCAGAGCCTGGGGCGACGCCCCTTGATCCCGCGCGGGATGGGACGCAGCTACGGGGACAGCTCGCTCGGCGACGCCGTCATCTCGACCCGGTACCTGGACCACTTCCGCTCGTTCGACCCCGCCACCGGGCTGCTGCGGTGCGCCGCCGGCGTGACCCTGGCGGATGTCCTGCGGACATTCGTCCCCAAGGGCTGGTTTCCCGCCGTCACGCCCGGAACCTCCTTCGTCTCGATCGGCGGCGCCATCGCGAGCGACGTGCACGGGAAGAATCATCATCGCGACGGCACCTTCACCGATCACCTGCTCGAGATGGAGGTGCTGCTCGGCGATGGGCGCAGAGTCAAGGCCTCGCGCACCGAGAACGAAGACCTGTTCCACGCCACCTGCGGCGGCATGGGCCTGACCGGCATCATTCTGGAAGCGACATTGCGGCTCCGACCCCTGCCGTCTGGCTCCATGGTCCAGACCGCGCTCAAGCTGCCCCACCTGGACGCGGCGCTCGAGGCATTCGAAACCCATGCGCAAAGCAGCTATTCGGTCGCCTGGATCGACTGCACGGCACACGGCCCGAAACTCGGACGCAGCGTCTTGTTCCTCGGCGAGCACGACACGCAGGGGCCGCTGGACTACCGGGAGCGCACCCGCCTGGCGGTACCGATCGAAGCGCCCTCCTTCGCCACCGGCAGCACGGCGCTGCGCTGCTTCAATGCCCTTTACTACGCGCGTGCGCGCGCCAAGGCGAGCACGCGCAGGGTCTCGCTCGCCGACTACTTTTATCCGCTGGATGCGATCCAGGACTGGAACCGCCTGTATGGCCGCGCCGGATTGCTCCAGCATCAGTTCGTGCTGCCGGTGCAATCGGCCGCGCGCGGCCTGCGGACGATCCTGGAACGGGTGGCGGCTTCGGGGTGCGGCTCCTTTCTCGCGGTGCTGAAGAAATTCGGCGCCGCCAACGATCACTTCTTGTCCTTTCCCATGGCTGGCTACACACTGGCACTGGACTTCAAGGCCGGGCCGCGGGAACTCGCGCTGCTGGACGCGCTGGACGAAGTCGTGATCGATCACGGCGGCCGGATCTACCTGGCGAAGGACGCGCGAATGACCCAGCAGGTCTTCCGGGCCAGCTATCCGCGCTGGCACGAGTTCGAAGCCGTTCGCGCCCGCTGGAATGCTCACGGTCGCTTCGCATCAAGGCAAAGCCGAAGGCTGGGGCTTCAATGAATATCCTCATCGTCGGCGCCACGTCCGCGATCGCGGAAGCGACGGCCAGGCTCTGGGCTGCCGAAGGACACCGGATCATGCTCCTGGGCCGGCGCCGGAATCGCCTGGAGTCCATCGCCGACGACCTGCGGGTCAGGGGCGCAGGGCTCGCCCTGTGCGAGACCTTCGACGCCACCGAATTCGAGGCGCACGAGCGAGTCGTGGACCGGTCGCTCGACGCCCTTGGATCGATCGACCTGGTCCTGGTGGCGCACGGTTCGCTGGGAAACCAGCGCGCATGCGAGCGGGACTTCAGCGAGGCCCATCATGAGTACGCCGTCAATGCCCTCAGCGTGATCTCGCTGCTCACCCACATCGCCAACCGGATGGAGACGCAAGGACGCGGCGCGATTGCCGTCATCGGATCGGTGGCCGGAGATCGCGGGCGGCAGAGCAACTATGTGTACGGCAGTGCCAAGGCCGCGGTGGACGTCTTCGTTCAGGGATTGCGAAACCGGCTCCACCGCGCCGGCGTCCACGTGATGCTCGTCAAGCCGGGGCTGATCGACACTCCCATGACAGCGGGCTTCCGCAAAGGCGTCCTTTGGTCTGCCCCGGACGCGGTGGCGCGCAGCATCGTGCGGGGCCTGGCTCGCCGCCGCAACGTGGTCTACGCACCCTCGTTCTGGCGTCCGCTCATGGCGGTCATCCGCTCGATTCCGGAACCGCTCTTCAAGACGCTCAGTCTTTGAAGGTCCTTGAGCGCACTCGAGCCCTGGCATGCTGCATCAAGTCCTGAATTCACATCCGGCGACGGCGCGCGCAGAAGCCGCGCGCCTGCTCCTGTGTTTCGCGGGCCTGGCGACGCTGACGCTGGCACTGCCCTGGTTCGTCCCGGTGCAGCCGGCCCGCTCGACGTCATACATGCAGGGCTTCTCGAATCCCGCCCTCTGGGTGCTGGTGGTTGTCGCGCTCATCGCGCCCACGTACCGTCTGTTTCGAGCCGCGCCGCCCGGTTCGGATCCGTCGGGAGCCTGCGTCCTGCCCGGCCCCGAAGCGCAGGCGCGACTGCGCTCTTGGGCCTGGGCGGCCTGCCTCGTCTTCGGCAGCTATTTCCTCGCGGTGTCCCACAACCTGTCCGCCTACATGGACGCCGAGTACCTGCTCCTGCGCATGCAGTTGGTGGAAGCCGGCAAAGTGCCCTACCGCGACTTCGAGTACGCCTACGGGCCCCTGCTGCTTTACGCACCGGTGGCACTGCACCAACTCGGAATCCCGGCCAGCCCCTCGCACGCCCTGCTCGTGGCCCTGCAAATGGCGCTCGGGTATTTCGCCCTTCACTGGATCCTGCGCCGCTTGCTCGCTCCCACGCCGGCCGGTTGGCTTTTCTCCTGCGTGGTCCTAGCGACGGTGCCGGGGCTGCTGCTGGGCACCAGCACCTACACCTACCTGCGCTTCGCTGCGCCCGCGGCGCTCGCCTGTTTCGTCCTGCTGCGCACGGAGGGCCAGCGCGCGCTGGCGGCGTCGGCGCTCACCGGGCCGCTCTTCATCGCGACCTGGTCGATCTCGCCGGAAGTGGCGATTGCGGCGGGCTTCGCCTATGCCGTCATGTCCGCGGTGAGCTCCCAACGCCTGCTTGCGAGCAGCGCGCTTTCGGCGCTGTCACTCGCGGTCTGCGTGGCCGTGATCCCGCTGGTGACGGATTCCTACCTCACCCTGCTCGAATTCGGGGGCGGCGGAAACAACATCCCGGCGTATCCCGGCCTCCATATCGTCTTCTTTCTCTTTTGCATCTTCCTGGCGACAGCGCACATCGCCACATCGCCGATCCGCCGCAGCACGCTGGACTGGTACGTTTTTCTCTATTCGGTGGCGCTGATACCCGGCGCCCTGGGGCGCTGCGACCCGATCCACCTGGTCTTCTATGGCTGGGGGTTTGTCGCGCTGGCCGCCAAATACTGCCTGCGGCGCTGGCCCTCCGGGCCGGCGTTCTCCAGGTTCTGCATCGCGTACATGTGGCTCTTCCTCGTCAGCTGGGTCCCCTACCTTGCGTCCATCAAGGTCAAGGTTGCGCTGGCCCGGACGGCCATTGCGGTGACTTCCGCGCTTCAAGCCCTGGTGGGCACGCCACTCTCGCAGGATGAGACGGCCCTCGCGTTCGTCCAGGCGGACTCCTGGGGCATTCCGGCGGTGCCGGGGCAGGCCGGGGAGGTGTTCATCATTCCCCCGCGCTCGGACATCCCCAACGCCTGGCAGTTCGCCACACACTTCGTCGGGCTCGAGAATTCGACCTCCTCGCGCGCCTATGCGCGATTGAGCGAGCAAATCCGCGGAAAGCGGGTGCTGATCGCGCCGGAAACCGCGGCGATGATGTGCGAACCGACCGGGATCGCCTGGGCCTTGGTCATGTTCCCGACAGGCATCTTCGAGGCTCGGCACAACGACAAGCAAGTGGCGGCGCGCTTCTGCGCGCAGCTCAGGTCGGCCAGGTGGGTCGCTCGACACGGGCTGCTCGACGAACTCGAGGTTCCGCGCGAGTTGCCCCTGGTTGACGAACTTCCAGGGGCACCGACAGTCAGTCCACCGGCGTGAGCTTGGCCACCGCCAGCGCCAGCCACTTCACCCCGTGCCGCGGGAAGTTCACCTGGGCCCGGGCGTCATCGCCCTGCCCCTCGAGGGAGGCGATCGTGCCCTCGCCGAACTTGGTGTGGAACACCTTCATGCCGGCCTTCAGGCCATGCGAGGGCGCCGCTTTCTGCTGCGGCACCGGCGGGCTGGCGAAGCGCTCGCCCGAATAGGCGCCCCCGCCCCCGCCGCCGTACTGGCGCGTGGTGGGGTAGCCGGACCCGTAGCCGAAGGCGGAGCGGCCGAAGCCGGGGTCCTTGGGGGTCAGCCACTTCAGCGCGCCCTCGGGCAATTCGTCGAAGAAACGCGTGCGCACGTTGTAGCGCGTCTGCCCATGCAGCAGGCGCGTCTGCGAATGGCTGAGGTACAGGCGCTTTCGCGCGCGGGTGATCGCCACGTACATCAGGCGCCGCTCTTCCTCCAGCCCGTCGTGGTCGGCCATGGAGCGCTCGCTCGGGAACAGGCCCTCCTCCAGCCCGCTGATGAACACGCAATCGAACTCCAGTCCCTTGGCCGAATGCACGGTCATCAGCTGCACCGCGTCCTGCCCGGCCTGCGCCTGGTTGTCCCCGGATTCGAGTGCGGCGTGGGTCAGGAAAGCCGCCAGCGGCGACAAGGTTTCCCCGGTATCCGCATCGGGCGCCACGTAATCGGGCGCCGGCTGGTTCGCTTCGGGTAGGCTCGGGTCCAGCCCCTGGCTCACCGGCGACTGGGTGAGCGCGCCGGGTGCCAGTTCGTCCACCGGCAGCGCGATCGCATCGCGCCCGAAGCCTTCCTGCGTGACGAAGCTCTCGGCGGCGTTGACCAGTTCCTCCAGGTTCTCGATGCGGTCCGCGCCTTCGCGCTCGGTCTTGTAGTGCTCGATCAGGCCGGATTCCCCGAGCATCAGCTCGATGGTCTCGCGCAGCGTGAGGTCGCGCGTGCGCTCGCGCAGCGCGACGATCCTGCCGATAAAGGCCGCCAGGTTGGCGCCGGCCCGGCCGGTGGTGGCGCCCGCCGCGTCGTGCAGCGAGCAGCCGCGCGCGCGCGCCGCGTCCTGCAACTGCTCGATGCTGCGAGCGCCGATGCCGCGCGGCGGGAAGTTCACCACGCGCAGGAAGCTGGTGTCGTCGTGCGGGTTCTCCAGCAGGCGCAGGTAGGCCAGCGCGTGCTTGATTTCGGCCCGCTCGAAGAAGCGCAGGCCGCCGTACACGCGGTAGGGCACGCCGGCATTGAACAGCGCCGTCTCGATCACCCGGCTTTGCGCGTTGCTGCGGTAGAGCACCGCGATCTCGTTGCGCGGGAAGCCTTCCCGCGGGCCCTCGCCGCGCACCAGGTGGCGCAGCTCCTCGACGATCCACTGGGCTTCGGCCAGGTCGGTGGGCGCCTCGTACACGCGCACCGGCTCGCCCGGACCCTGGGTGGTGCGCAGGTTCTTGCCCAGGCGGCGCTGGTTGTGGCGGATCAGCTCGTTGGCCGAATCCAGGATGTTGCTGTGGCTGCGGTAGTTCTGCTCCAGCTTGATCTGGTGGCGAACCTGGAACTCGCTCACGAAGTCGGCCATGTTGCCGACGCGCGCGCCGCGGAAGGCGTAGATGCTCTGGTCGTCGTCGCCGACCGCGAACACGCTGTTGTGCTCGCCGGCGAACATCTTGATCCAGGCGTACTGCAGGCGGTTGGTGTCCTGGAACTCGTCAATCAGGATGTGGCGGAAGCGCCGCCGGTAGTGCTCGTGCAGCGGGTCGTCGTCGCGCATGATTTCGTAGCTGCGCAGCATCAGCTCGCCGAAGTCCACCACGCCCTCGCGCTGGCACTGGTCCTCGTAGAGCTGGTAGATCTCGACCTTCTTGCGCACGTCCTCGCCGCGCAACTCGACCATGCTGGGGCGCAGGCCGTCCTCCTTGCAGCCGGAGATGAACCACTGCATTTCCTTGGCCGGAAAGCGCTCTTCGTCCACGTTGAACTGCTTGATCACGCGCTTGACCGCCGACAGCTGGTCCTGGGTGTCCAGGATCTGGAAGCTCTGCGGCAAATTCGCCAGGCGCCAGTGCGCGCGCAGGAAGCGGTTGCACAGGCCGTGGAAGGTGCCGATCCACATGCCGCGCACGTTGACCGGCAGCATGGCCTGCAGGCGCGTCATCATCTCCTTGGCCGCCTTGTTGGTGAAGGTGACGGCCATCACCCCGCCGGGCGACACCTGGCCGGTGGACAGCAGCCAGGCGATGCGGGTGGTCAACACCCGCGTCTTGCCCGAGCCGGCGCCCGCCAGGATGAGCGCGTGCTCGTTGGGGAGCGTGACGGCCGCGAGCTGTTCGGGATTGAGATTGGCCAGCAGCGGCGAAGAGCTCTCGACTTCTGGGAACATACGGCATTGTAGGAATGCCGGATACCGCTGCTCATGAACAGGATCACGAATCGATCGACGCTCCCCGCCGCGCTGCTTGCGATGCTGCTGCTCGCCGGCGGCGCCCAGGCGCAGTCGTCCTGCTCCAGCGACGGCCAGTCGGCGCCCACGGCCCTGCTGGAGCGCTTCATCAACGCCGATTGCGAGAGTTGCTGGGCCGAGCGGACGACGCCGGAGCCGGCCAGCGGCGCCATCGCCGTGGACTGGATCGCGCCCGGGACGCGCGGCGACGATGCGCCGCTGGCGGCTGCGGCCACCACCGATGCGCGCGAGCGGCTGCAAGCGGCCGGCAAGGCACTGCCGGCCCAGTCCGTGACCGCCTTTTCCCGCCTGACGCAGGGGCGGCGCCTGCGCGTGGCACACGGCCTGCCCTTCCGCGACTACATCGGCACCTCGATCGAGCTGAGCTCCTCGGCCGGCGGCCCGTGGAAGGGCTGGCTGCTGCTGGTGGAGACCCTGCCGGCCGGCACCGAGGGCAGCGCGGTCGAACGAAACCTGGTGCGCAACGCGCTTCAGCTGGAATGGAAGTCCGGCCCCGCGGCCCAGCGCCTGCGCGAGGCACGGCCGATGCGAATCCCCGACGGCGCGCAGCCCGATCGCCTGCGTGTCATCGGCTGGGTGGAGGACGAGCAGGGCCGATTGCGGGGGATCGCGCAGTCACGCTGCGCGCCGTCTCGCGAGAAAGGGTAGAATCAAGCACCGGGCCCAAGCATTTGCGCCCGGCTTTTTTTTGCCCCTCGTGGTCCTGACGAGGGTACGCCGGGCCCGATCCAAGCGCTCTCCTGTTTGCTTTTTGAACAGTTTTTCCGGAGCCTGGTATGGAAATCTTCGATTACGACAACGTTCTTCTGCTGCCCCGCAAGTGCCGCGTGGAGAGCCGTTCCGAGTGCGACGCCTCGGTCGAACTCGGCCCTCGCAGCTTCCGCATCCCGGTGGTGCCCGCCAACATGAAGACGGTGGTGAACGAGCCGATCTGCCTCTGGCTGGCGCAGAACGGCTACTTCTACGTGATGCACCGCTTCGACCTGGACAACGTGGCCTTCGTGCGCCAGATGCGCGAGCACGGCGTCTACGCCTCGATCTCGCTGGGCGTGAAGAAAGCGGACTACGACACGGTGAACCAGCTCGCGGCCGCGGGAATGGCGCCCGAATACGTCACCATCGACATCGCGCACGGCCACTCCGACAGCGTCAGGGACATGATCGGGCACCTGAAGGCGAAGATGCCCTCGACCTTCGTCATCGCCGGCAACGTGGGCACGCCCGAAGCTGTGATCGACCTGGAGAACTGGGGTGCCGATGCGACCAAGGTCGGCATCGGCCCGGGCAAGGTCTGCATCACGCGCATGAAGACCGGCTTTGGCACGGGCGGCTGGCAGCTGTCGGCCTTGAAGTGGTGCGCGCGCGTGGCGACCAAACCGATCATCGCCGACGGCGGCATCCGCGAGCACGGCGACATCGCCAAGAGCGTGCGCTTCGGCGCGACCATGGTGATGATCGGCTCCATGCTGGCCGGCCACGAGGAATCGCCCGGCCAGACGGTGGAAGTCGACGGCAAGCTGTTCAAGGAGTACTACGGCAGCGCCTCGGACTTCAACAAGGGCGAATACCGGCATGTGGAAGGCAAGCGCATCCTCGAGCCGGTCAAGGGGCGCCTTGCCGACACCCTGCGCGAGATGCAGGAAGACATCCAGAGCTCCATCAGCTACGCCGGCGGCAAGAAGCTGTCGGACGTGCGCAAGGTGAACTACGTGATCCTCGGCGGCGAGAACGCCGGCGAGCACCTGCTGATGTAAGGCCTCAGGCCTTCAGCAGCTTCAGCGCGAGCTGGTGCAGCCGGTGGCCCGGCTGGCCCAGGGCTTCCAGCACGCTGAAGTGGTTCAGCCCCGCCAGGCTCTCGCACGCCGGCACGCGCGCGGCGCCCCAGGCGTCGCGGATCAGGCTCATCTGGCGGTGGAATTCCTCGCTCTCGTCGCCGCCGCATACCGCGTAGAGCTCGCCTCGCGCCGGCGGCGCCAGCCGGGCCGGGCTGGCCCGGCCCACCTGCGCCGGCGTCAGGTTCAATGAAGGCTGCAGGAAAGGCGTGCGCATGATCGGATCAAGGTCCAGCAAGCCCGAGATCGAGAGCGCGTTGCGCACCAGGTTCGCCGGCAGGGCGGCATCGTGCGTTCGCCACAGGCAGGCCAACGTCATGGCCGCCAGATGGCCGCCGGCCGAATGCCCGGCCACGGTGATGCGGCCGGGATCACCGCCAAAGCGTTCGATGTGGCGCCAGGTCCAGGCCAGCGCGCGGACGAGCTGCAGCACGATGTCGGGAATGGTCACCGCCGGGCACAGCGCATAGTTCGGAATCACCACGCACACGCCCTCGCGGGTGAAGGCGGGCGCGATGAAGGCGTGGTCGCGCTTGTCCAGAGAGCGCCAGTAGCCGCCGTGGATGAACACCAGCACCGGCGCGCCCCGCCCGTCCGGCCTGAAGATGTCGAGTTGCTCGTTGGGGCCCGCGCCGTAGTTCAGGTCCAGCTCGCAGCGCGCCGACAGCAGCGCGTGCGCCGAGTCGTCGGCCCAGCGCTTGAAATGCGCGGGGTACCCTGGCACCTGTGCCCGGGCGTTGTACATGCGGTCCAGCCACTCACCGTCGGGTTGCTTCATGCCCGCAGTGTATGGCCCAGACGCGGGCTACTTGCGGATGAGTTTTGCCCTCCGGCAAGCGGCGCGGTATTCTCGATGTCGCCACTCCAGGGAAATCGCCATGCGCCTTTCGAAAGAGCAGCTCGAACAGTTCGACCGCGACGGCTACCTGTTCTTCCCCGGCCTTTTCACCGCCGGGGAGATCAGCTTGCTGGCGGGCGAGGTGCCCCAGCTGTACGCGCGGCGCGAAGCCTACAACGTGCGCGAGAAGGACAGCGACGCGGTGCGCACCAACTTCGCGGCCCACATGTACAGCGAGCCCTTCGCGCGGCTGGCGCGCCACCCGCGCATGGTGGGGCCGGTGATGGACCTGTTCGGCGAAGCGGTCTACATGCACCAGTTCAAGATCAACGGCAAGATGGCCTTCGCCGGTGACGTGTGGCAGTGGCACCAGGACTACGGCACCTGGCTGAACGACGACATGATGCCCACCGAACGGGCCATGAACGTGGCGATCTTCCTGGACGACGTCAACGAGTACAACGGGCCGCTGATGTTCATCCCGGGCAGCCACAAGAAGGGCGTGATCGAGGCCAGGCACGACCTCACCACCACCAGCTACCCGCTCTGGACAGTGGATGACGCGCTGATCGCCAGATTGGTGGAGCGCGCCGGCGGCAAGAACGGCGGCATCGTCAGCCCCAAGGGGCCCGCCGGCTCGATGATCCTGTTCCACAGCTGCCTGGTGCATGCTTCCAGCAGCAACCTCTCACCGTGGAACCGCGTCAGCGTCTACCTGAGCCTGTGCGCGGTGTCCAACCACATCCGGCGCTTCCAGCGCCCCGAGTACATCGCCCACCGCGACTTCGCGCCGATCGAATGCCTGCCGGACGACTGCCTGCTCAAGGCCTACCCGGTCCAGCTTCCCTGGAAGGACGGTGTGCCGGCGAGCGCCCTGCAGACCAGCCCGGTGCCCATCGAAGAAATGAGAAAGGCCGCGTAAACCCATGAGCCTGTACGCCCAACTCCAGCAGCGAGCCCGGGAGCACCGCCCGATCCGCGTCGGCCTGATCGGCGCCGGCAAGTTCGGCTCCATGTACCTGGCGCAGGTTCCGCGCACCCCTGGCGTGCACCTGGCCGGCATCGCCGACCTGTCGCCTGCTGCGGCGCGAACCAACCTCGCGCGCGTGGGCTGGGACGAGCAGCGCACCCGGGCCGCATCGCTGGACGAGGCGGTGAAGACCGGCACCACGCACATCGGCGACGACTGGCAGGCGCTGGTGCGGCATCCGGCCATCGACGTCGTCGTCGAGTGCACCGGTCACCCGATCGCGGCGGTGGACCACTGCCTGGAAGCCTTCGCCCAGCGCAAGCACGTGGTCAACGTCACGGTGGAGGCCGACGCTTTCTGCGGGCCGCTGCTGGCGCGGCGCGCCAAGGAAGCGGGCGTGGTGTATTCGCTGGCCTTTGGCGACCAGCCGGCGCTGATCTGCGACCTGGTGGACTGGGCGCGCACCTGCGGCTTTCCGGTGGTGGCCGCCGGCCGCGGGCACAAGTGGCTGCCCCACTTCTGCGAATCGACGCCGGACACCGTGTGGGGCAACTACGGCCTGACGCCGGAGCAGGCGCAGCGCGGCGGCCTGAACCCGAAGATGTTCAACAGCTTTCTCGACGGCTCGAAACCGTCGATCGAAAGCACGGCGGTGGCTAACGCCACCGGCCTGGGCGTGCCGAGCAACGGCCTCCTGTACCCGCCTGCCAGCGTCGAAGACATCCCCTTCGTCACGCGCCCCCTCAGCGAAGGCGGCGTGCTGGAACGCAAGGGCATGGTCGAAGTGATCTCCTCGCTCGAAGCCGACGGCCGCACCATCCCCTACGACATCCGCATGGGCGTGTGGGTCACGGTGGAAGCCGAGACCGAGTACATCAAGAACTGCTTCGAGGAATACAACGCGCACACGGACCCGAGCGGGCGCTACTTCACCCTCTACAAGCGCTGGCACCTGATCGGACTGGAAGTCGGCATGTCGGTTGCTAGCGTCGCCCTGCGCGGCGAGCCCACCGGCGTGGCCATCGGCTGGAACGCCGACGTGGTGGCCACCGCCAAGCGCGACCTCGCGCCCGGCGAACTGCTCGACGGCGAAGGCGGCTACACCGTCTGGGGAAAGCTGCTGCCGGCGCAGAAGTCGGCGGGCCTGGGCGGCCTGCCGCTGGGCCTGGCACATGGCATCAAACTCGTGCGGCCGGTGAAGAAAGGCCAGAGCCTGTGCTGGAGCGACGTAGCGATGGACGAAAGCACCCACGCGTTCCGCATCCGCAAGGAAATGGAATCCATGTTCTCACCGCCAGTACTGAAGGCCGCCTGAAAACTCCTGCTAGAATTCGTATCTCTTCTCTGTGGGGGGGTAGCTCAGCTGGGAGAGCGTCGCGTTCGCAATGCGAAGGTCGGGAGTTCGATCCTCCTCCTCTCCACCACAGGTTTCAGAAGTGGGTTCTTAGCTCAGTTGGTAGAGCAGCGGACTCTTAATCCGTAGGTCGTAGGTTCGAATCCTACAGGACCCACCACTTACATCACGGACTTAGCCGCGAGGCTAAGTCCTTTCGTCTTTCTGGACGTGACGAGGCTTTCGTACGCCGCGAACCCGTGGCCTGGGACTGGGACCGTCCCTAGACGTGGATCTGCCGGCCGCCGGCGAAGGCCCAGTTCTCCCAGGTCGTTTCCTTGAATACGACCATCAAGTTCTCCCGGTCGTGTCCGGCCTGGGTCAGTCCGTCGAGAAGCACGCTCAGGAATTGCTTCTTTATCTTCACGCTGCGACCGGCCGAGAGCAGGACCTCGATCAGGATGAAGTCGTCGGTTCGCGCACCTTGCACGTCCGGATATGACCGGTCGAAACGGAAGTCCTCGTGCGCGAGTTCCAGCACCCGATGGAATCGGTCGGCGGCCGGCACGCCGATTGCAACCAAGGCGTCCTGCACTGCCTCAAGAACCGAGGTCTTGAACTCCGTAGACTTGGGGCGAACGACAGTCAGTGTCACGAGCGGCATGGTGGCTCCTGAGATGAGTAAGGCCATGCTATTGACCGGGTGCAGGCGCGCAAGCTCGGCGGTTCGTCACAAGCTCAGATCAAAACATCAGTTGCGAAACTCCATGCCAGGGTGGGCGCGCCGCACCACGTTTTGCGGGTCGAGATACACCCAGAAGAACATGCTGGCCCCCTGGCTGTCTCTCCAGCGATAAGTCATCACCGGGCCGTTCCAACTCGCCACCGCATTGACACCGGCAGGCGGGCCGAACTCCCGCTCGACGTCGGCACGAGTCCATTCTCCGGGAACAATCCGGTTGAAGTCGCGCTCGTTGAGAACCTGTCTGGAGGCGGTGACCCGGCCGGCAGCGTCCAGATCGATCATCCAAGCGTACGGCCCAGACGGTTGCGATGAGTACTGCAGGCGCTGAGCACCATTGGCCAGCGCCACGACACGCGTGGGCTGCCCCATTCTGGCAAGCACCTCTTCACGAGACATACCAGGCGCGATGCTGGAACCCCCGAGCTGCGAATCACAGGCGGCGAGAAGCAGCGCCGCGGCAATCGAAACGAGACTCTTCGTCATGACCAGTTGGACCGTCGAAGTCGGCCCCGAATTCGCCGCTCCCAGTCGTTCCGGGAAGGACCGTTCTCGACCACTCGCAGACATTGTCCTCCATCATTTCCAATGACAGGGCAACCGTGGAGGTACCATGCTCTTCGCCCCTCCACGCCAGACACCTAAAAAGGTTGCCAATATGACCGCGTTCGCAGTGAAACACTTCGTCGACGACCTTGGGCCTCTCTCGAGGGTCATGAAGCAAGTCAAAAAGGCTCCTTACTCGTACGCGTCCAATGAGCCCGAAGCAACGAACGCGGCGCTCGGGAACGACATCTATGTCTTTGAGGTTCGAGCTGAACCCAAAGGCTTGCGCTCGTACTGGCTTGGCTACAAGTTCAGGGCCTTTGAGAAGTACCCTCCCGCTGGCGGAGGAAAATGGCTCGAACAGTTCAAGTTCAAGAACGCGGCAAGGGCCTGCGAGCAGGCCGAGGGATGCTACTTCGACACACCGATCGAAATCGTCGAGCCTCGCCTCGGAGCCTGGCTTGGCGAGAATCGGCCGGCAATGGCGGAAATTCCACCCGAGCTTGTGCCTGCGCTTGACCGCCTCTTGGGCGACCCAGCCAACAATGCCAAGGCGTTTGCCTGACCCATCCGCATGGACCAGGAAGTTGACCCCCAGGTGCTCGCTGTTATCAATGAGAAGCGCCTCTCCGGACCCCGCCTCAACCCGGTGGAGATCGTCGAGAAGATGGGCGTGCTCGCCGCGCGGGAAAGGCCCTTCGATCATGCTTGGCTCGCGAGCGGAGACGGCGTCATTGCCACCATCTGGGGCGAGCACGTCATGGTCGGAACGGGAGCGCGCTGGTTCTCCCTCGAGCTGCTAGACACCCAGTTCCGGACAGGGGGCCGCGCGCGCAGCCCCAACCAGGTTCAGCGTGCCAAGGACCGGCTCGTCCTGCTCAAGCGGACCTTCGATTCGCAGCAGACCTTTCGGGCGGTCCTGCAGACCAATCGAGTCCCCATCGACGAACTGGAGAGCAACAAGAGCGCGAAGGTTTCCACCCGGGTTCGCGATGATGAGGAGTGGCACGTCGCAGCCTGGGAGCCCGATGAAGGCCTGGCGGTTCTGGTCCGCGGCGCGCGCGGGTGGGTCCCGTCAGGCGCGGAGGTTCAGGCCGCGCGAGCGCGACGGGGCGTTCCGGATGCTCCAAAGGCAGGAACGGCGGATTCCACGCCGGTCTCCGGCGAGGATGTCCAGGCCGCCGCGTTGGCCTACGTGACGCGGCACTTCAGCGGGTATGGCTACAAGGCCAAAGACGTGAGCAGTCAGCACCTTGGCTACGACATCGAGGTGTCCAGCCCGAAGGGCGAAACACTGCTCAAGGTAGCGGTGAAGGGAACCTCTCTCGCGGCGCCTCGACTGGAACTCTCGAGCGATGAGCGCGCCTGCTCGGCGCGCGAGAAGCTGTGGCGCCTACTGGTCGTCTCCGACCCTCTCGGCTCCGCGGCGCAGCACAGGATCTACAAGGCCACAGAGGTGTCTCAGGCTCCGGGCTTCGAGGGCGAGTAGAGCAGCCTGCGCTGCATCGCGGCGGATCAGCCATGGGACCGTCGTTCGTGGGCCATGGCCGGCGGTGTGCGAGGTGACAGAAGTGCGGCGCACCATGTTGCGATTCCCAGTCGAGCCATCTGCACTGCGATCGGCGACCGCAGTGGCATGATGGGCGCGGCAAATGTCACGCCCGGCCGAGCCATTCGCCGGTGCCATTTGCGCGTCCGGTATGGAGCACCTCATGGCCACGTCCAATGACACTCCCTCCTCCAGGAAGCCGCCCTCGCTCTTGGCGCGGATCGGCCTCGCGGTTCGAGCGTTCTTCGCCGTGCTCGGCGATCCCGAGACGGCGGCACGCTTTCTCGACGCGGCCGGTGGCGCCAAGCCGGCGCCAGTTGCGCCAGTTGCCCCGGCAGCCCCCGCGCCGACCCTCAGGCAGGCCAGCCCGGACGCTGCGTTGCAACTGCTGTCCCTGCTGCAGCGGGACGCGCGCCTGATCGACTTCGCCGGCGAGAACCTCGCCGACTACAGCGACACCCAGGTCGGCGCCGCAGCGCGCCTCGTCCACGAGGGCTGCGCCAAGGTCCTGCGCGAGCACTTCCAGATCGTGCCGGTGCGCGACGAGGCCGAGGGTAGCCGCGTTGCGCTTCCGGCGGGGTTCGACGCTGCGGCTGTGCGCCTCACCGGCAATGTCGTCGGCCAGCCGCCGTTCAACGGTAGCCTGCGCCATCGCGGCTGGCGCGTGGCCGAGGTTCGGCTGCCCCGACTCGCCGAAGGGCATGACACCCGCGTGCTCGCCGCAGCCGAGGTGGAACTGTGAGCGTCGCGCCCCAACAAGGCGCCGGGCTGGGGCCACGCTATTCCATCGGTATCGACCTCGGCACCACGCACAGCGCGCTGTCGTTCATCGACATTGGCGCCAGCGACGGTGACGTCACCGCGCATGGGGTGTTGCCGGTCCCGCAACTCACTGCCCCGGGCACGGTCGAAGAGCAGCCCTTGCTGCCATCGTTCCTCTATCTTCCACATGCCGACGAGTTGCCGCCAGGTGAACTCACCTTGCCATGGCAGACCGGGGGCAGCGGCGTTGTCGGCGAGCTGGCACGCAGCCGTGGCGCGACGACGCCGATCCGCTTGGTGTCGAGCGCGAAGAGCTGGCTTAGCCATCCCGGAGTCGACCGGCGGGGCGCCATCCTGCCGCAAGATGCCCCGCCTGAACTGGGGCGGGTTTCGCCGCTGGACGCGTCCCGTCGCTACCTGGAACACCTGCGCGCCGCCTGGGACCAGGCGCACCCCGAGGCACCGTTCGCCGAGCAGGACGTGACGGTAACGATACCGGCCTCCTTCGACCCGGCCGCGCGCGAGCTCACGCTGGAAGCGGCCAAGGCCGCGGGCTATCCCGCGCCGACACTGCTCGAAGAGCCGCAAGCCGCGCTCTACAGCTGGATCCAGACGGCACGGGGCGCCTGGCGGCAACAGGCACGTCCGGGCGACGTCATCCTCGTGGTCGACGTCGGCGGCGGCACCAGTGACTTTTCCCTCATTGCGGTGCTCGAGCGCGAGGGCAGCCTGGAGCTGCACCGAGTCGCAGTCGGCGAGCACATCCTGCTCGGCGGCGACAACATGGACCTGTCGCTTGCGCACGTGGTCGCGCGCAAGCTCTCCGCCGTCGGAACGACGCTCGATGCATGGCAGCTGCGTGCCCTGACCCATGCATGTCGTGGCGCCAAGGAAAAACTTCTGGCCGATCCCGAGGCGCCCGCGCAGCCCATCGTCGTACCCAGCCGCGGCAGCAAGCTGATTGGTGGCTCGATCCGAACCGAGCTCACGCGAGAGGAGGTCGCCGCTTCGATCCTCGAAGGCTTCTTTCCGGCCGTCGAAGCCTCGGCTCGCCCTGTGGTCCGCGTGCGCGCGGCCCTCGCACAGCTGGGCCTTCCCTATGCCCAGGACGCCGCGGTGACGCGCCACCTGGCGGCGTTCCTCGGCCGCCAGATCGGTGCCGTGGCCGAGCTGGAGGGCTTTGCGGCTCGCCGTGCGCCCGGTGCCAGCTTCATCCATCCGACCGCACTGCTGTTCAACGGCGGTGTGTTCAAGTCGCAACTGCTGGCCGAACGCGTTGCCGGCACTGTCGATCAATGGCTGCGGTCCGAGGGCAGCGAGCCGGTGCGCCTGCTGGCCGGTGCCGACCTGGATCTCGCCGTCGCGCGCGGTGCGGCGTACTACGGTTACGTGCGGCGCGGCCGCGGCGTGCGCATTCGCGGCGGAACGGCGTTCGCGTACTACGTCGGCGTGGAGTCATCGATGCCGGCCGTGCCCGGGATCGAACCGCCGCTGCAGGCGCTGTGCATTGCCCCGTTCGGCATGGAAGAGGGCACCGAGGCTGCGCTGCCGTCGCTCGAGGTCGGCATCGTTGTCGGCGAGCCGGTGCGATTCCGCTTCTTCGCTTCGTCGGTGCGGCGTCACGACGCCGTCGGCGCAGTGCTCGATGCCTGGGCACCCGACGAGTTGCGGGAGATCGACGCCATCTCGGCCACGCTGGCACCGCAGGGCCGCTCGCCGGGCGAGATGGTGCCCGTGCGCCTGCATGCGCGTGTCACGGGGGCCGGGACGCTGGAGCTCGAAGCCGTGCCGCGCAGCGGCGAAGAACGGTGGAAGGTCGAGTTCGATGTGCGTGGCGAGCCACTCGAAGGCAGTGAAGGCGCCTGACGCCGAACCGTAGAAACGAGCGTCGCGATGGCGCCTTACATCGTCGGCATCGACCTCGGCACCACGCACACGGTCGTTGCCTACGCGCCATCAAAGGCTGTCGGGGACGACGCCATCCAGCTGTTCGAGATCGAGCAGCTTGTCGCGCTGGGCGAGGTCGCCACGCGGCCGCTCTTGCCCTCGGTGCGTTACCACCCCGCGGCGGGCGAGATTCCCGAAGGCGACCTGGTGCTGCCCTGGGGCCCCAGTCCTGACGGGGCGGTGATCGGCAGCCTGGCACGCGAACTCGGCGCGCAAGTGCCCGGCCGCCTGGTCACGAGCGCGAAGAGTTGGCTGTCGCACGCGGCTGTCGATCGGCTGGCGCCCATCCTTCCGTGGGGCGCTTCCCGAGAGGTGGCCGGGATCTCGCCGGTGGCAGCCAGCGCGAGCTTCCTGGCGCACGTGCGGGCAGCCTGGAACCACCGCATGCCACAAGCCCCGCTCGAGGCGCAGGAACTCGTGCTGACGGTGCCTGCTTCGTTCGACGACGTCGCACGCGCGCTGACGTTGGAGGCGGCACGAGGGGCCGGCCTGCCGACGCTGCGGCTGCTCGAAGAGCCGCAGGCCGCGCTCTACGACTGGCTGTTCCGTCATCGCGCTGCGCTGTCCGCCGAGCTGGCAGACACGCGCCTCGTGCTGGTGTGCGACGTGGGCGGCGGAACCACGGACCTGAGTCTCGTGCGGGTCGAGATGCGCGGCGGCGAGCCGCGGCTCGAACGCGTCGCGGTCGGCCGTCACCTCATGCTCGGTGGCGACAACATGGACCTCGCGCTCGCGCACTGTGCCGAGGGCAAGCTGGCGGCCGCCGCCGGCGGGCAGCGCCTGGCGCCCGGCGCGCTGCCTTCGCTGATCGAGCGCTGCCGCGCCGCGAAGGAGCGGCTGCTAGCGCGCGAGGCGATGGAGAGCGTGGCAGTGACCCTGCTCGGCACGGGCTCGCGATTGGTCGGCGGCGCCCGGACGGTCGACCTGGGCCGCGATGAAGCCGAGCGCATCGTCATCGACGGATTCTTCCCGCGGGTGGCCGCCGATGAACTGCCCCGCCGCGATCGCGTGGTCAGCGGCCTGGTGGCATTCGGCCTGCCCTACGCGAGCGACCCGGCGGTGACGCGGCACCTCGCCGCTTTCCTTGGTCAGCACCGGGGTGCGGCCTGGCCCGATGCGGTGCTGCTCAACGGCGGCGTGTTCCGCGCCCATGCCATTGCGACGCGATTGCACGAGACGCTGGCGGGATGGCGCGGCGCTGTGTTGAAGCCGCTGCACAACGCCGACCCGGACATCGCGGTGGCCCGCGGCGCCGTGGCCTATGCGCTGGCACGCCGCGGGCTTGCGCCGAAGATCGCCGCGGGCGCCGCTCGCAACTATTTCCTTCGCGTCCAAGGTTCGAGCGGCGACACGCCGCGCGGGATCTGTGTGCTGCCCCGCGGGAGCGAAGAGGGGCACGAGGTGCCGCTCGAAGGCCGCAGCTTTGCGATGAAGAGTGGCGAGCCGGTGCGCTTCGATCTCGTTGCGACGACGTCCGGCACGGTGGCCGCCGGCGCGCAGGTGGACCTGAGCGACCTGGACGCGGTGCCGCTGCCGCCCTTGGCCACCGTGCTGCGCTCCTCTCGCGGCAAGGGCCTGCAGGAGATCGCCGTTCACCTGGCGTCGACACTGACAGAGGTCGGAACCCTCGCCCTCTATTGCATCGCCGACGATGACCCGAGCCAGCGCTGGCGGCTCGAGTTCCAGTTGCGCGGGGACGGCGCGGCGGCGTCACCGCAAGCCCTGCCACCGCGCTTCGCCGAAGCGGTCACCCTGGTCGAGCGCGTGTTCGGGACGCGCGACCGGCTTGCCGACCCGAAGGCGGTGAAGCAACTGCGCACGCGACTGGACGCCTTATTCGGGCAGCGCGACCGATGGAGCCTCGGGCTGCTGCGATCGATGTTCGATGCGCTGCTCCAGCGCGCCCGCGGGCGGCGCCGCTCTGCCGATCACGAACGGGTCTGGCTGAGCCTCGCCGGCTGGTGCCTGCGGCCCGGCTTCGGCGACGTGCTGGACGAGTGGCGCATCGAGCGCCTGTGGCCGCTTTACGAGCAGGGCGTGCACCATGGCCGCGACGCCCAAGTCTGCGCCGAGTGGTGGACCCTGTGGCGCCGTGTGGCCGGCGGCCTCGACGACGCGGCACAGCAGCGGCTGCTCGAGGACTTCGCGATCAACCTTCGCGGCGACGAGATCGATCCGGTCGAATTTCGGCGCATGCAGCGCCCGGTCCCGGGCGGCTGGGACGACATGGTGCGGATGTGCGCGACGCTGGAACGCATTGCGAGCGAGCACAAGGTCGAGGTCGGCGACTGGCTCGTCGGGCAGATGCAGCGCGGCACCGTGAAGGCTCAGAGTCAGTGGACGCTGTGGAGCATCGGCCGCCTGGGCGCGCGCTTGCCCTTTCACGGCAGCGCGCACCGCGTCGTGCCGATCGAGGCCGCCGCCGCGTGGTTGAAGGTCCTTCTCGCTCTGGACTGGAAGCAGGTCGAAAACGCGGCGGCCGCGGCGGCGAATCTCGCGCGCATGAGCGGTGACCGTGCGCGCGACCTGCCTGCCGACCTTCGCCATGAGGTGATCGACCGCCTCGACGCGTTGCGCGCGCCACCGGCGTGGATCGCGCGCGTGCGCGAAGTCGTGCCGCTGGACGAAGCGGGCCAGCAGGGTGTCTTCGGCGAAGCGCTGCCCCTGGGATTGAAATTGATCGACTGAGCCGGCGCTTCCTGGGTTGTGTTGCTTGGGGCCGAAAGCAGCCGTCGCTGTTGCGTGCGTCAGAACGACGGCATCCCTTGCCGCCGCGTTTCAGCTGGGGATGACCCCCAGGGCAAGGATCTCTTCGGCCGAGCGCGCCGCGAAACCAGCTTGCTCGACGATGGCCTGCCAATCGGCACCGCGCCGCGGCACAGCCGCGACCTCGGGCGCGAAGCCGGAAAAGCGCGGGGCGGGCGCCGCCTGGTGCACGCCGTCGCGCTCGACATAGGTGCCGCGCGCACGCAGCTGCGGGTCCTGCGCCGCCTCGCGCGGGTCGAGCACCGGCGCCACGCACGCATCGCTGCCGTCGAACACCCGGCACCATTCGTCGCAGCTGCGGCCGGCGATGATCGTCGCCATGCGCTCCCGGCCAAGCGGCCAGCCCAAGGGGTCGTAGGGCCGCGCGAAAGCCGGGTCGCCCACGGCACCCAGGCGCTGCAGCAACTCCGCGTTGAACTGCGCTTCCAGCGCGCCGATCGAGAGCCAGCGGCCGTCGGCGCAGCGATAGGTGCCATACCACCAGGGGCCGTCGAGCAGCCCGCCGCCGCGCTGCACCGGCATGCGACCAGCGGCGTGCAGCGACAGCACCAGGTTCATCAGGTGGGCGCTGCCGTCCACGATGGCCGCGTCCACCACCTGCCCCGCACCGCCGGCGCGTGCATGCAGCACGCCCGCCACCAGGCCCAGCGCCAGGTACAGCGCACCGCCGCCCACGTCGCCCACCAGGGTGGGCGGTGGAAGCGGCGCCTGATTGGCCTGCGACGAAAACCACATCGCGCCGGAGCGGGCGATGTAGTTGATGTCGTGGCCCGCGGTTTGCGCGAGGGGCCCGGCCTGGCCCCAGCCGGTCATGCGTCCGTACACCAGCTTCGGCTGGCGCGTCAGGCACACGTCCGGACCCAGGCCCAGGCGCTCCATCACGCCGGGGCGCATGCCTTCGATCAACGCATCGGCGCTCGAGACCAGGCCGAGCACCAGATCCACCGCATTCGGATTCTTCAAATCCAGGCAGATCGAACGCTTGCCGCGGTTGCAGATGTTGTTGGGACCCAGGTCGAGCGGATCGCCGGGTTTGACGGGCCGCTCGATCAGGATCACTTCCGCACCCAGGTCGGCCAGCAGCATGCCGGCGAACGGACCCGGGCCGATGCCGGCCATCTCGACGACGCGCACGCCGGCGAGTGGTCCCCTTGGCGCGTTCATGGCAGCTGGCGCGAGATCACTTCCTTCATGATCTCGTTGGCGCCACCGTAGATACGCGACACGCGCGCGTCGGCCCAGGCGCGGGCAATCGGGTACTCCCACATGTAGCCGTAGCCACCGTGCAGCTGCAGGCACACGTCCAGCACCTTGCTCGTGAGGTCGGTGCACCAGTACTTGGCCATGGACGCGGTGGCAGCGTCGAGTTCACCCTTGAGCCGCAGCTCGATGCAGCGGTCCACGAATACACGTGCCACCTGGACTTCCGTCATCGCCTCGGTCAGCTTGTGCCGGGTGGTCTGGAAATCCATGATCTCCTTGCCGAAGGCCTTGCGCTCGCGGCAATACCGGGACGTGTCCTCGATCGCCTGCTCCATCTGCGCGACCGCGGCAATGGCGATCTGCAGGCGCTCCCAGGCGAGCTCGTGCATCAGGTAGGAAAAGCCCTTGTTCTCCTCGCCCAGCAGGTTCTCCACCGGCACCTTGACGTTGTCGAAGAACAGCTCGCCCGTGTCCTGCGCCTTCAGGCCGACCTTCTTCAGCCGCTTGCCCTTGGTGAAGCCGGGCATGGAGGTGTCGACGATGAACAGGCTGGTGCCCTTGGCGCCACCGGCCGGATCGGTCTTGGCCACCACGATCACCAGGTCGCACAGCACGGCGTTGGTGATGAAGGTCTTGGAGCCGTTCAGCACATAGTGGTCGCCCTGGCGCACCGCCGTGGCGCGCACGCCCTGCAGGTCGGAGCCGGCGCCCGGCTCGGTCATGGCGATGGCGCCGATCATTTCGCCGCTCGCCATCTTCGGCAGGTACTTGCGCTTGAGCTGCTCGCTGCCGTAGTTCAGGATGTACGGCGCAACGATCTCGTTGTGCAGCGACATGCCCAGCAGCGCGGGCACGTGCTTGCGCGAGAACGCCTCGAACAGCACCACGCTGAAGAGCCTGTCGACGCCGGAGCCGCCGTATTCCTCCGGCATGGTCGGGCACAGGAAGCCGGCCTGGCCGGCCTGGGTCCAGACCTCGCGGTCGATGAAGCCCTGGTCCTCGTAGCGCTCGTAATTCGGCACCACCTCGCCATCCAGGAAGCGGTCGACCGCTTCCTTGAACTGCAGGTGTTCTTCGGCAAACAGGGTGCGCGGGATACCCACTGACGCTCCTTAGATGCGGAAGCCGCCGCCGCAGACCAGCAGTTCGCCGGACACGTAGTTCGACTCGGGGTAGCAGAACATCGCCACGGCGCCCGCGGCTTCTTCCGGCGTGCCGCCACGGCCCAGCGGGATCATGGCTTCCATTGCCTTGAGCAGGTCGGGGTTGACGCCGGTCTTGATCTTCTTGCCTTCGACGTCGATCTCGGAGGAGCCGTCGGCGGGCGCGCTGGTCAGGCGGGTGTTGATCAGGCCATAGGCCACGCAGTTGACGTTGACCTTGTAGCGGCCCCACTCCTTGGCCATGGTGCGGGTCAGGCCGATGATGCCGGCCTTGGCCGCCGCATAGTTGGCCTGGCCGGCGTTGCCGCCCACGCCGGCGATCGAGGAGATGTTCACCACCTTGCGGAACACCTGCTTGCCGGCTTCGGTTTCGGCCTTGACCGCTTCGCGGATGAAACCGCTGGCGGCGCGCAGGATACGGAAGGGCGCCGTCAGGTGCACGTCGATCATGGCGTACCACTGCTCGTCGGTCATCTTCTGCAGGACGTTGTCCCAGGTGTAGCCGGCGTTGTTGACGATGATGTCCAGGCCGCCGAAGTTCTCGATGGCGGTCTTGACGAAGCGCTCGGCGAAATCGGGCGCGGTCACGCTGCCGACGCAGGCCACGGCCTTGCTGCCGGCGGCCTTGATCTGCGCCACGGTTTCGTCCGCCGGCGCGGCGTCGAGGTCATTGATGACGACGCTGGCGCCTTCGGACGCCAGCTTCAGCGCCACCGCCTGGCCAATGCCGCGGCCCGAACCGCTGATGAGGGCTACCTTGCCTTCGAGCTTTCCCATGATGTGCTCCTGTTCCTTCAGTTCAATGCCACCAGGGCCTCGCCCTGGATCTTCAGTTCGCCGTATTGATTGCGCATTTCGACCTGCACCCGGGCGAGCGGCTCGCCGCCCTGCTCCAGCTTCTCGACCACCTTGCCGGTGAGCACCGGGCGGTTACCCAAATGCGTGATGGCCATGAAGCGCACGTCGAAGCGGCGCAGCTTCGACTGCGGGGCCCACTGCGTGAGCAGCCGGCCCAGCCAGGCCATGCCCAGCATGCCGTGCGCGAACACGTCGGGCATGCCGGCGCGGCGCGCGAAGTCGATGTCGATGTGGATCGGGTTCAAGTCGCCCGAGGCGCCGGCGAAGATCGCCAGCATGGTGCGGTCCACCGGCGGCAGCCGCATTTCGGGCAGCGCGTCGCCGATGTTGAGGGTCTGGTCCTTGGTGCTCATGCTGCTCTCAGCTCCGCGCGACGATCACCGCGGTCATCTCGCCCACGGTGTCACCCAGCTGGTTGGTGATGGTGGAGCGCTGGGTGACGAATTCCATCTTCCCGCCCTTCTTGTCGACGATGTCGGTGATGCGCGTCTTGATCGTCAGGACATCGCCGGCGCACACGGGGGCGCCATAGGTGAAGGACTGCTCGCCGTGCAGGATGCGCGCGATCGGCACGTCCAGTTTCGAGAGCATCAGCTCCAGCGTGCCGCCGTCGGCCCAGGCGCCGAACCAGAAGGTGGGCGGCGCCACCAGGCCGCGATAGCCGGCGTCGCGGGCGGCGGAGTCGTCCAGGCACTCCGGACGGGTGTCGCCGATGGCACGGGCGAACGCCATCACGCGTCCGCGCTCCACCGGCCAGTTCACGGCCGGCAACTCCAGCCCGATGTGCTTCTTGTCGATCATGTTCAGTTCGCGCGCTGGTAGAGGGTGACGACGCAGGCGCCGCCGAGACCGAGGTTGTGCTGCAGGCCGATGCGCGCGTTCGGCACCTGGCGTTCGCCCGCAGTGCCGCGCAGCTGCTCGACCAGTTCCGTGCATTGCGCCAGGCCCGTGGCGCCCAGCGGATGGCCCTTGGACAGCAGGCCGCCCGAGGGATTGGTGACGATGCGCCCGCCGTAGGTGTTCTGGCCCTCGGAGACGAACTTGTCGGCGCCGCCCTCCTCGCACAGGCGCAGGCCTTCATAGGTCACGACTTCGTTCTGCGCGAAGCAGTCGTGCAGTTCGACCACGTCGACGTCCTTCGGGCCGATGCCGGCCTTCTCGTACACCATCTCGGCCGCCTCGCGCGTCATGTCGGCGCCGACCAGGGTCATCATGCTGCGCTTCTCGAAAGTGCCGGGGCGGTCGGTCGTCATCGCCTGGGCGGCGATGAAAACGCGGCGGTCCAGCTTCTTGCGTTCGGCGAAGTCGTGCGACACCAGCAGGGCAGCCGCCGCCCCGCAGGTGGGCGCGCAGGCCATCAGGCGGGTCATGCCGGCTTCAGGGAACACCACGGGCGAGGCCATCACGTCTTCCGCGGTCACTTCCTTGCGGAACAGCGCCATCGGGTTGTTCCTGGCGTGGCGGCTGGCCTTGGCGCGCACCTTGGCGAACAGCTCGGGCGTGGTGCCGTACTTGTCCATGTACTCCTTGCCCGCGCCGCCGAAGTACCGCAGCGCCAGCGGCACCGGGTAGGGATTGATGTCGTCGCAGAGCTTGTCGAAGTCGGCGAACGGCGAGGGCCGGTCCGTCCAGTGCGTCTGCAGCGCGCCGGCCTGCATCTGCTCGAAACCCAGCGCCAGCACGCAGTCGACAGCGCCGGCTTCCACCAGTTGGCGCGCCAGGAACAGCGCGGTGGAGCCGGTGGAGCAGTTGTTGTTGACGTTGGCGACCGGGATGCCGGTCATGCCGACGTTGTAGAGCGCCTTCTGGCCGGCGGTCGAGTCGCCGTAGACGTAGCCGACGATGGCCTGCTGGACGTCGCCGTACTCCAGCCCCGCGTTCGCCAGCGCCTTGCGCACGGCAGCGGCGGCCATGATCTCGTAGTTGTCGGAAGCGCCGGGCTTGCCGAACGGCACCATGCCGACGCCGGCAACGTATGCTTTTCCATTCATGAGGTAAATCCGTTTCCTTGGATGGTTGGCTGGGGAATGCGCATGGCGATCCGAAGGCGTGGCGCCCAAATCAGCCTGGGTGGGTTGGCGCCGTTCGTCCATTGCGCGGTGTCTGCGCTGGCAACGCCTGTCATTGCGCTGCCGTCACGAGTCCTGCAAGGTTACGGGCCGGGAGGGTTGGTTCCAACCCTCCAAAAGTGAGGTTTTTGCGCGGCCCTGCCGGGCCGCCAGGAGTGGTAGCTGAGCAGTGCCCTGCCGCTAGGCCGGCCCGTTCTCAATGACCCCGCGGCGCCGGGCCGCGGCGATCGCGCCGCTGCGGTTCTTGCAGCCGAGCTTGCGGTAGAGGTTGCGCAGGTGCCATTTCAGCGTGCCCTCGGAGATGAACAGCGATTCGGCGATCTCGCCATTGGAGCGGCCGGAATCCAGATGCTTGAGGATGCGCAGTTCCTTGCGCGTGAGCTGCTCGTCCGATTCGAGCAGGACCGCCTTCGGCCTGGCTTGCAACCAGGCGGGCCGCGGAACCTCTTTCCTCCCCCTGGCGGCCTGGGACAGCGTGGCGACCATCTCCGCGTCGTCCAGGAACACACGGCGGTAGCCGAAGCGCTCTCCCAGTTCCAGCGCGGCCGCCCATGCGCCCGCGGCATCGGCCTCGCGCCCGCTGCGCACCAGGGCCATCGCCTGCAGGATCAACAACTCGACGTGGCGGTGATGGAAGCCCTTCTCCCGGCTGCGGACGATCGCCGGCTCGAGCTGGACCAGCGCCTGTTCGGGCGACTTGGCAAGCAGCAGCCGCGGACCGATGCGCGCCGCCTTGTCGGCCAGCAGGTCATAGCCGGTGAATTCCCGGCGATCGAAGCCGAACTGGCGCGCCAGGTCCAGCGCCGCCGCCTGTTCGCCAAAGCGGCACAGCCAGGTGCACTCCTCGGCCGCCAGCGTGATGGTCAGGCGCGGCAGTTCGCGGCGCACGCCCAGCCGCCGGCCCAGGCTCAGCGCCTCCAGGCCGGCATCTCGCTCGCCCTGCAGGAACTGCAGGCGCGCTCGCGTCAGGTAGATCAGGATCAGCACGTCCGCGATGCCGGTCGCGTCCACCGCGGCGAGTTCGCTTTCGAGCTCCTTGACCGCTTGCGCCATGTCGTCGAACTCGTACTGGACTGCGGAGAGCACCGCGTGGTGGTAGGCCATGTGCTCCGGGTGCCGATTGAGCTTTTCGGCGACGAAGCGCAGGCCCTCTTCGCTGACCGACTGGGCCGCCCGGTAGTCGCCACGCTTGAGCCACAGCACCGCCGTGACGAGCATGCTGCGCGACACCCCGAAGGGACCGCCATGCCCGGAGAGGGTCTGGCGCGCGCGAGACGCGTAGTCGATGCCGCGGTCGATCTCGCCGGCCGTCTTGCAGGCGTAGGCCGCAGCGATCAGCGCATCGCCCAGCATGCGGGGCCGCGCCTGCGGCCAGCGTTCCAGCCAGGCCTGCGCGTGCGGCAGCATGTCCACACCGCCGTCGCTCAGGGCCCGCCACATCAGCCGGTGCAGCGCCAGCGTGCTGCGCATCGCATCCATGTCGTTCGCGTCCCGCCCGCCGGAGCGCTCCCAGGCGTGAATCAGCGATTCGAAGTCGGCGAGCTCACGCTGCAGCAGCTCCTTCTCCTGGTGATAGGCCAGGGTGGACATGTAGCTGATGCGGATCTGGGGATAGCGGTCGATCTGCTCCCGGGGAATCAGGGGCATCCAGCGCGCCACGCTGGTGCCCGAACCCATGCGCCGGGCCTGGCTCCCGATCGAGGCGGCCAGCCACTGGCAGGCCTGGTCCCAGGCCTGGGCACGCACGGCGCAGTCGATTGCGTCATCGGGCATGCCGTTGTCATGGAACCACTGGCCACCGGCCAGCAGCGTCTGCCGCGTGGTATCCGCGAGGCCCCGAGGCAGCTGGCGCCGCAGGTAGTCGCGCACCAGGTGATGGAAACGGAACCACTGGCCTTTGCGATCGAGAGGAATGACGAACAGCCTGCGCCGTTGCAGCTCAGCCAGCAAGTCGTCCGGCACACCGGGCCCGCAGGCCTGCAGGGCCAGTTCGGCGCAGAACCTGTCGAACTGGGCCAGGCGATGGATCTGCTCGCGCTGCTGGGCAGCCAGCCGCCCGAACACCACCTCGCCCAGGTATTCCACCACGCCGCGCTCCGTGGCCGAGAAGTCGGCGATCAGCTTCGCGGCATTGGGCTCTTCGTTGAGCGCCAGCGTCAACAGCTCGATCACGGCGGCCCAGCCCTCCGTCTTCTCGAGAAGGGTCGCAAACGCCCTGCGGTCCAACGGTCCAAGTTGCCGCTCATGCCAAAAGCTCTCGACTTCATCGGTGGTGAAGGCCATAGCGGACTGGTCGAGTTCGACCAACTCACCGCGCAGCCTGAGTTCCGGCATGCCCACGCGCGGCACCTGCCGGCAACCGATGACGAAACGCAGGCTGTCGCCGGCGAAGCGGACCAGCCACTCGAAGACCTGCAGGGCCTGGCCATCCGCCAACACATGGGCGTCGTCGATGAACAGCACCAGCTTGCGATCGAAGTCTGCGAGCCGGGCGCCGAGCGCATCGAGCTTGGCTTCCGTGGTCACGGGCGCCTGGAAATCCAGTGTGGGATCTCTGCGCAGTTCCGGAATGGCCGCCTGCAACGCGGCGATCAGGTAGTGCAGCAGGCGCTCGGGGTCGTTGTCGTTCTCGTCCAGGTTGAGCCAGGACGCCTGCGCTTCCTGCTCGCCGCGCAACGATTCGAACCACTGTGCCATCAGCGTCGACTTGCCGTAGCCGGCCGGCGCCACGACCAGGACCGCTTTGATGCGCCCTCGCACCAAGTCCGCGGGAAGCGCCAGACGCGGACGTGCGATGGGCGTCCGTGCGCCCAAGAGAGGGCGCAGCTTGCTCTCGAGCAAAGCCAAGGTGGGCCTGGATTTCTGCGCTGGCACCGGTTTCGTGGAGACCCGCTGGGTGATCCGCCAGCGTGATTCGTGATGAGTGGGGATGGTAGCGGACGACCATCGCCGAAAGCCGAGTCGCCGGCCCCCACACTCAGTTTTCCCGACCTTGTCCGGCGCGCGCTGCCCGGCAGGCAGGCCATGGACCGACCGCCTGCGGCCTCCCTTTCCTACATCGGCGCGACTCAGCCGCTGCCTAGACTGGCATGACAGGCTGAACAAGCCGGGGCCAAGCGGCTCCCGCGCCT
Source organism: Ramlibacter tataouinensis (assembly GCF_001580455.1). Taxonomy (NCBI): domain Bacteria; kingdom Pseudomonadati; phylum Pseudomonadota; class Betaproteobacteria; order Burkholderiales; family Comamonadaceae; genus Ramlibacter; species Ramlibacter tataouinensis. The sequence continues at coordinate 3,921,713 of NZ_CP010951.1, read as the reverse complement.
GGCAATGCAACAGGAGAGGTACACGATGAAAACGAAGCTCTTCGCGGCCGCTCTGGCCGTATTCCTGACGACGCTGGCCGGCTGTGCCAGCATGGACCGCAATACCGCCGGCACAGTGGGTGGTGCCGCGCTCGGCGGCGTGGCAGGCCACGCCGTGACTGGCGGCAGCACGCTAGGCACCGTCGGCGGCGCCGCGGCTGGCGCCTACATCGGCAACAGGGCGACCAAGTAGTCGCCTCCGGAACGCCTGGTCAGTCCCTGAGCTCGGCCGGCACCTTGCCGCCGTTCTGCGCCAGCTTGGTCATCACCTGCCGGTGCAGCCAGGTGTTCATCTCGGCCGAGCCATCCAGGGCACCCGTGTAGCCGAGCTCGGTCGCAAGATCCTTCCGCGCCTTGAAGCTGCTATCCAGGTCCAGCAGCTTCATCAGGTCCACGATGGACGTGCGCCAGTTCAGCTTCTGGCTGTTCTGTGCCGCGATTTCATTCAGCACGGCCTCGACATCCACCGGCGGCATGGCAGCGACTGCCTCCGCCGTGGCTGCCGCCTGCGCCGCGAGGCCGGCGGTCGCGGCGTCGGCGCCCGATGGCATGGGGGCCTCTGCAGACGCCGCAGGCGTCTGCGCCTGTTCGCCGCCGCCGCGATGGAAGATCTTGTTGAGGATGTCCTTGAAGATGCTCATGGGGGCCCCCGATTCCAGTGAATGCGGATGTGCATTGTTGGAACGGGAGTCTCCTGCCCGTGTCGGACGCCGTCTCGTTCGGTGAGCGGTGATGGCGGACAGCCCCGGGCCGCCCGCGGGGCGGCTCATCAGAAGCGCTGGCCGACGAACACCTGGATCGCGCTGCGATCGCGCTGGTTGTTGTAGGTGCCGCCCCAGGTCGGGAACCAGGCGACTTCGGCCACGAAACCTCCACGGAAGACGGCCCGCAGCGATGCCAGGACCAGCTTGCGGCCCTCGAGGATACCGGCGTCGCCGGACCAGCCCTTGACGTCCTGGCCGAAGAGGATGGCGGGTACGAGGTCGACGCCATCGGCCACGTTGGCATAGCGCAGGCCGCCAAACACGCGATAGCCCCATGCATGGCGCGATACGTAGCCGTCGGTGGTGCACTGGATCGCGACCGCCGGCGGCGGGCAGACGCCGTTGACCGGCCCCTGCCCGAAGATGTCGCTGCGGCCGAAGCGCGTCACCGAAGGATCCGGCAGGTCCGGCACGCCCTTGTAAACCACCTCGGCGCCCCAGTTGAGGCCCGCCGCGCCAAGCACCTTCGGAACTTGCCCCACCTCGCCGAGCTGGAACTGCACGTTCTTGTGCCGCTCGAATCCGCTCAGGGTGCCGCCCGGCCCCAGCGCGTTCATCCTGGCCCGCAGCGGCGTCGGCGCGACGTTGGATACGGCCGCCGCCACGAGGTCGGCCGCGTTGAACTGCAGCGGCTGGTTCGGACGGTAGGTCAGTTCGCCGAAGATCAGGCCACCCTTGACCTTGGTTTCGAAGCTGCCGCCGAACATGTTGATGCCCTCCGGGAACTCGGTGAAGTACCTCGGGTTCAGGCCGCCGGGATCGTTCGGCAAGAAAGGCGCCCCGGCACGCAGCGACTTGTAGATGCCGCTGAAGCCGGCCCGCGAGTGGAAGCGGGTGGCGTAGAGACCGAACTTGGTGTCCCATTCGTCGACCGTGTGCAGCACGGCCAGCCCGCCCTGGCCGGAGTTGGAGGGCATCACGTTGGGCGCACGCGGAATGAAGTTGCCCGTCGCAAGGGCAACGCGATCGGAATCGTTGCCCAGCGTCACCGCGTTGCAGCCATCCGAGAAGTAGTCCACCGCCGTGTAGAAGGTGCCGCACTGGTTGGGCGCGTTGCGCTCGAAGTGGAACTGGTAGAAGCCCTCGATGCTGGTCGACTTCGAGACGCCGAGCTTGGCGAAGATCTGCGGCACCGGGATGCGCGTCTCCTGGTCCCGCTGCAGCATGCCGGGCCGGGTGAGCGCCGGGATGTCGATCGGGTTGAGGTCGCGCAGGCCACCGATCACCAGCAGTCGGTTGCCCCAATCGAGTTTCTGCCAGCCCAGGGTCCAGTCGAGCGGCAAGCCGCCGACCTCGTTGCGGCCGAACACCTTGAGGTTGTCGATCGCGACGCCGCTGAACTGCGTGCGGGGCTGGGCACCGCCGTCACCCAGACTGGCATCGGGCGTGTAGCGGTTCGGGATATTGCCCCAAGGGACACCGCCGTGTTCCAGCAGGTAGTCGTACCAGGCCTTGACGCTCGCCGCCGCGCCATAGGCCCCCTGCTTGTACTCCAGCGCGAGGTAGCCGTTCATGACCTGCGACACCGGGTCACCCTTGCTGTAGTTGAGGTTGCCGTCGTCCTGGTTGCGGCCGGCGGCCGGCGTGATCGCGTTGCCGACGATGCCCACCTGCGAGCTGTTCACATTCGGCAGCAGCGTGGTGTCCTGCGAGTCCGTCCGCCAGGAGCCGCCGGCAGTGACCGACCCGGTGACAGTGAGCTTGCCGCCGGCCACTTCGTATTCGACGGCATGAACCGACAAGCCTCCCGGCAACAGCAACAGGACTGCGGAGAGGCGGATCATCGAACGAGGCGCACGCATGGTGACGAATCTCCTCGAGTTGATTCGCCTTGCGGCGAACACGCGATCACTGGCGCGGCAACCCCAAGGCTTCCTCCTCCCGGGCTGCGCGACGGCACCGATCATCGCGGCAGGCTCGCCATCCGCAGCTCATGCAGGCTGCGCAACTGCTGCATCGGCATGCAACCGACTCCGCGCCGGCGATGGCGGCCGGCGCTCCGGCGGGTGGCGCCTTACTGCGCCGCCTTCATGGCGTCGATCTCGGCATGGGTCAGCAGGCCGCGGCTGGTGAGCTCGTTGCGCTCGCCCGTCGTCAGCGTGCCGCCGGCGAAGGCGGTGGCCAGGTACAGATGGACCTTGGGCTGCGACAGGCTGTACATCATGCCGAAGCGGTTCTCCGGCGCGCTCTTGCCCGGCTCATCGGTCAGCTCGTAGATGTGGACCGACTCGATGTTGGCGATGGTCTGGGTGCGCAGCTCCTTCAGGTGCCGCGTCAGGCCCTTCAGGCACTTCTCGGTCGTCGCCATGCCGGCCTGGTTCTCGTAGGCGCCGTCGTAGATCTCACCGCAGTGGAACTCGTTGATGCGAACCGGCTTGCCGAAGGAAGCGAGCTGGGCGAGCGGGCCGCCAGCGCCGTACCAGGTGTCGTTCAGCAGGCTGGCCTGCTCCTGGCGCGGGTAGATGTGCCAGCCGGTGATGTCCCACTGCACGCCCTGTTGCTTCAGGTGGGTCATCAGGCCCCAGTCGCGGCCCAGCGCGCCCATGATCACCTTCAGCGGCAGGCCCGAGCTGGCGCGGATGTCCTGGATCGCGCGCGACATGCCCTTGAGCGCCGCGGTGAGCGAGGCCACGCAGGGCTTGCCCTGGTAGGGCGCGGTGGAGCTGCCGGCGCTGTTCCAGGGCACTTCGCGCTGGATTTCCGGGCGCAGCTGCACTTCGTTGAGCAGCTCGTAGTCGTAGACGATGTCCTTGGTCTGGTTGACCAGCGTCGCGGTGTCGTTGTAGGCGCGCTGCTCGATGCCGGCGAGGTCCGGGCTGCAGCTGCTGTCCCACTGGAAGTTCACTTGCAGCGCCACTTCGACCTTGCCGCCGTTGGCGCGGATCTTGTTGACCTGGTCGCGGAAGGCGTTCATGTCGCCGGTCCACAGGTCCATGCGCGCCGTCTTCAGGTTGCGCGTCTTCATGATGCCGGCGCGCGTGCTGTTGGTGCTCGCGTCCGAACCGGTGTGGATGTTGACGCCGAAAATCAAGTCACCGGACGGTGCCGGCGCGGGAGCGGGACTCGGCGCCGGGGCCGGGCTCGGCGCCGGCGCAGGTGCAGGGCTCGGCGCCGGCGCAGGTGCAGGGCTCGGCGCCGGCGCAGGGCTCGGTGCCGGTGCAGGACTCGGTGCTGGGGCCGGACTTGGCGCCGGTGCAGGCGCAGGACTCGGTGCGGGGGCCGGGCTCGGTGCCGGTGCAGGCGCAGGACTCGGTGCCGGGGCCGTGCTCGGTGCCGGTGCGGGCGCAGGACTCGGCGCCGGACTCGGTGCCGGGCTGGTCGCAGGCGGCGTAACGCTGACCGACAGCGGGGGCGCGCTTTCAGCTCCGCTTCCCCCACCTCCACCTCCACCGCAAGCCGCCAACACAGTTGTGGCAAGCGCCGAGATGATCAGCAATTTGCGGTTCCTCAACTCGCGGCCGCTTGCTGGGGCGGTCACGGCGGGCACGGTTGCAGCAAGCGAGGTATGTCGAGCGGGCATGGCGAAGCGGGGAATTCGGGCGATGCTTCCGCCCGGGGACACTGGAAAGACCTAGGGGCAGGCTTAGGGCGCGACCTGCATCGCGTCGATCTCGGCGTTGGTCAGCAGGCCTCGGCTGGTGAGCTCATTGCGCTCGGCCGCGGTCAGGCTGCCGCCGGCAAACGCGCTGGCCAGGTACAGGTGGACCTTGGGCTGCGACAGGCTGTACATCAGGCCGAAACGGCTCTCCGGCGCCGACTTCCCGGGCTCATCCAGCAGTTCGTACAGGTGGATCGACTCGATGTTGGCGATGGTCTGGGTGCGCAGCTCCTTCAGGTGCCGCGTCAGGCCCTTCAGGCACTTCTCGGTCGTCGCCATGCCGGCCTGGTTCTCGTAGGCGCCGTCGTAGATCTCACCGCAGTGGAACTCGTTGATGCGAACCGGCTTGCCGAAGGAAGCGAGCTGGGCGAGCGGGCCGCCAGCGCCGTACCAGGTGTCGTTCAGCAGGCTGGCCTGCTCCTGGCGCGGATACACGTGCCAGCCGGTGATGTCCCACTGCACGCCGTTGTTGCGCAGGTGGGTCATCAGGCCCCAGTCGCGGCCCAGCGCGCCCATGATCACCTTCAGCGGCAGGCCCGAGCTGGCGCGGATGTCCTGGATGGCGCGCGACATGCCCTTGAGCGCCGCGGTGAGCGAGGCCACGCAGGGCTTGCCCTGGTAGGGCGCGGTGGAGCTGCCGGCGCTGTTCCAGGGCACTTCGCGCTGGATTTCCGGGCGCAGCTGCACTTCGTTGAGCAGCTCGTAGTCGTAGACGATGTCCTTGGTCTGGTTGACCAGCGTCGCGGTGTCGTTGTAGGCGCGTTGCTCGATCCCGGCGAGGTCCGGGCTGCAGCTACTGTCCCACTGGAAGGACACCTGCAGCGCCACTTCGACCTTGCCGCCGTTGGCGCGGATCTTGTTGACCTGGTCGCGGAAGGCATTCATGTCGCCGGCCCACAGGTCCATGCGGGAACTCTTGAAGTTGCGCTCCTTCATGATCTCGGCGCGCTGGCTGTTGCTGTTCGCATCCGAGCCGGTGTGCGTGTTGACGCCGAAGATCAGCGACCCGGCCTGCGCCGCAGGGCTCGGAGCTGCGGCGCTCGGCGCGGGGGCCGGACTCGGTGCGGCAGCGGGACTCGAAGGCGCGGGGCTCGGCGCCGCCGTCACCGACGACGCTTCCCCGGTCACGGGCAGCTGGGTCTCCGTGCTTCCGCCCCCGCCCCCGCCGCCGCAGCCGGCCAGCACAGCGGCAAACAGCGCCGGGATGATCAGGGACTTCCGGAACCGGGTACCGTTGAAGGCGGGCGCAGCTGAAGCAAGAGATTTGTTTTGATGAGGCATGGGAGGGAGGGCGAGAGACGGCCGCAGCCGCCCATGAACAGAAGAGCTGGCAATGGTAGAGCTCGAGCTGCCCGCGGTTGCTGAGTTCGGCGTTTCAAGCGGTATCGAAGGCGGATTTCGTGCACAACTCCTGTCCGAACAGGGATGAGTTGTAAGCAGACGCGCCCGTCGTTACCGGTTCAGCCGCTTGCAAATGGATGCCGGATGGCTTTTCGCGCGCAGCGCCTGCGCCGCGACGCCGGCCTTTTGACACCTATGATGGCCAGGAACCCGCGCGCTGAATCTGGGCTCCCGTTGGCATGACCACCACCTCGCGTCTTCCCTGCGACGAAGCTTCGGTCCGGCATGGCGATCAGGAAACGCCTTGCAGCGCATCGCAAAAGCGCTGGGTGCTGGCGGCCTCCATCCTCGGCTCCAGCCTGGCCTTCGTCGACGGCACCATCGTCAACGTCGCCCTTCCGGCGATCCAGCGCGAGCTGGGCGCTTCGGTGTACCAGGCGCAGTGGGTGGTCGAGTCCTATGCGCTGCTGCTCGCGGCATTGCTGCTGGTGGGCGGCGCGCTGGGGGACCGGCTGGGGCGCCGGCGCGTGTTCCTGATCGGGGTGGCCATCTTCGCCCTCGCCTCGCTGGCCTGCGCCTTGTCGCAAAACGTGCAGCAACTGATTGCCGCGCGCGCGGTGCAGGGCGTGGGCGGTGCGCTGCTGGTGCCCGGCAGCCTGGCCCTGATCAGCGCCGCTTTCCCGGAGGACGAACGCGGGCGCGCTTTCGGCACCTGGGCGGCGTTCAGCGGAATCACCTCCGCGCTCGGGCCGCTGCTCGGCGGCTACCTGATCGACCGGCTTTCCTGGGCCTGGGCCTTTGCGATCAACCTGCCGCTGGCAGCCATCGTGCTCGCCATCAGCTGGCTGCGCGTGCCCGAGAGCCGGCACGGCGAGGCCACCGGGCCGCTCGACGTGCCCGGCGCCCTGCTCGCCACGCTCGGCCTCGGCGGGCTGGTGTTCTTCTTCGTCGAGGCGCCCTCGCGCGGCTGGAACGCGCCTGCGGTCGTGATCGCCGCGGCGATCGGCGTGGCCGCGCTGGTCGCGTTCGTGGTGGTCGAACGCGCCCAGCGCGTGCCCATGCTGCCTTTCGAGCTGCTGCGCCGGCGCAATTTCGCCGGCGCCAACCTGCTGACGCTGCTGTTGTATGCGGCCCTCGGCGGCGGCCTGTTCTTCCTGCCGCTCAACCTGATCCAGGTGCAGGGCCTGTCGGCCACCGCGGCCGGTGCCGCGCTGCTGCCCTTCATCCTGATCATGTTCGCGCTGTCGCGCTGGGCAGGCGGCCTGGTGGACCGGCAGGGCGCGCGCCGCCCGCTGATCGTCGGGCCCCTGATCGCGGCGGCGGGCTTCGCCCTGCTGGCCCTGCCGGGCACCGCCGCCAGCTACTGGACCGGCTTCCTCCCCGGTGTCGCCATCCTCGGCCTGGGCATGGCGATCGCCGTTGCGCCGCTCACCACCACCGTGATGAATTCGGTGGACGCCGATGCGATCGGCACCGCCTCCGGGGTGAACAATGCCCTGTCGCGCGTGGCCGGCGTGCTGGCGATCGCCGTCTTCGGCGCGTTGATGGCGGCGGTGTTCGAGCCGCGGCTGCGGGCGGCCACCGCGGGCCTGCCCGAGGAGGTGGCCGCCGCGGTCTGGCAGCAGCGCGACCGCCTCGCGGCGATCGAACTGCCGGCCGGCTCACCCGGCGCGCAACAGGCGCAGGCCGCCGTGCACGAAGCCTTCGTCGCGGGTTACCGCTGGATCATGGTCGTCAGCGCGGCGCTGGCGCTCGCGAGCGCGGGCGCGGCTGCCCTGTGGGTGGAGAACGTCGGCCAGCGCCCCGCCGCGGCACCGGTGCATCGACGGGCCAAGGGCTCACGGCTCGGGCCCTGAACCGGAGCGCCCCGCGCGGCCGCGCCGCAGCCAGTGCTCGAGCGCGTCGAAGACCCATTGCGTGAGCAGCGCCAGCACTGCGGCAGGCACCGCGCCGGCCAGCATGAACGCCGTGTCGTTCACCGCCAGCCCCGCCACGATGCGCTCGCCCAGCCCGCCGGCGCCGATGAAGGTGGCCACCGTGGCCACGCCCACGTTCAACACCGCCGCGGTCTTGATGCCGGCGAAGATGGTCGGCGCGGCCAGCGGCAACTCGATGCTGCGCAGCACCTGGCCGTCGCGCATGCCCAGGGCCAGGCCCGCATGACGCATGCCTTCGGGCAGCGAGGACAAGCCCGCATGCGTGTTACGCACGATCGGCAGCAAGGCGTAGACCGACAAGGCCAGCAGCGCCGGCACGAAGCCGATGGTGCCCACGATCGCGATCAGGAAGGCCAGCAGCGCGAGCGAAGGCACGGTCTGCGCCATGCCCACCACCGCCATCAGCCCGGGCGCCAGGCGCGGTTGGCGGTGCGCCAACACGCCAGCCGGCACGCCGATGGCGATGGCGATGGCGAGCGACGCGAACACCAGCGTCAGGTGCTCTCGCAGCAGCCGCGGCAGGTCCGGCGCCAGCAGCCGCTGCATGAAGCTCTGGCCCACTGCCGCCGTCACCGCCGTCACAGCCGACGCCGTCGGCGCGGACATGGCGGCAGCCTTGCTGCGCACCAGGAACTCGCGTGCCACCGCGTCGAACGAGCGTCCGTCGATCTCCACTTCGCCGTTCATCGCGCGCATGGCCTCATCGTTGATCCGGCCGGCCAGCGCGGCCGCCAGAGGACGCTCGTCGACCGAGGCGCGCATCAGCAGCACCGCGTCGTAGCGCGGAAAGAAGTTGCGGTCGTCGCGCAGCACACGCAGCCGCAGCCGCGCGATCTGCGCATCGGTCGTGTAGGCATCGACCACGTCAACCTGCTTGCGCGCCAGCGCCTGGTACGCCAGGCCATGATCCAGGCCGCTGCCCGGCGCAAACGGCAAGGCATAGGCGCGCTGCAGCGCCGGCCAGCCGTCCGCGCGCACCAGGAACTCGTGCGACAGACCCATGCGCAAGCGCGCCTGGGTGCGCGCCAGGTCCGAGATCGATTCGATGCCCAGGCGCTTCGCGTCGTCCTCGCGCATCGCCAGGGCGTAGCTGTTATTGAAGCCCAGCGGCACCGCGGCCTTCAGCCCGCGCGGTGCCAGCCACTCGTTGATCTGCTCGAGCGAAGGCGCAGCCGGAGCGTCCGTCCTCTTCAGCAGCTCGCGCACGATGGTGCCGGTGTACTCGGGATAGAGCTGGATGCTGCCGTTGGAAAGCGCCTGCTCCATGACCGCCGTGTTGCCCAGCCCCTGGCGGTGCCTTGCCGTGATGCCCGCGTCGGCCAGCACCTGCCGCGTCAGCTCGCCAAGCACATAGCTTTCGGTGAATCGCTTGGATCCGACCACGATGGGATCGGCCGCTCCCGCGAACGGCGTGACGCTCGCCATGGCGAGGCCCATGAAGGCGTGCAGCAACCGATGACGGAAGCGGATTCCCATTTGAGAGCTATGTCGGATTCGGGGACGAACGAGGTGCGCGGCGATGAGTATGTTCGCTTTGTCGTGGGCGTGGGCTGTCCTGCTGGTCCGCAGCGCCGCAAGCTCAGCAAGGCAACAAGGCGGAACACCGCCAGCAAGGCGAACACGGTATGAAACGAAGCCGCACGAGCACCCCTGCCTCTTCGAATGTCGGCCAGGCTGAGCTGCAAATGCGCTACGCTAGGTTCACGTCAGCGGCTCGTCCGCCACGGTGCAAAAGGGAACATGAAACATCTGATGCCCCAGTCGATCCATGCCGGTTCGCCTCAGACGGATAGCTGGGTTGCGATTCAGATCTTGAGGGGCCTCGCCGCCTTTGCCGTCGTCCTGCATCATGTGCCGCAGTACCTCGCCGCGCGCGCCGAGGCTCCTCCCTACGTGCTGGAGTCCGGCGCGGCAGGCGTGGATGTCTTCTTCGTGATCAGCGGATTCGTGATGCATGCCGCGACGGTCGGCAAGGACACCCAAGCTCTGGACTTCTTCCTGCGGCGGCTCGCGCGCATTCTTCCGATCTATTGGCTGATCAGCACGGTACTGTTCGTCGCTACCGTGGCCGTTCCGTCGGCCTTCGCAACATTCACGACCACGCCGGCGATCTGGCTGAAGTCCTTGTTCTTCGTCCCGGTATTCGATGAGTCGGGCTATATCCGCCCCCTGATTGCCCAAGGTTGGACTCTCCATTTCGAGATGACCTTCTATTCCGTTCTCGCGCTCAGCCTTCTGTTGGCTAAACGCCATCAAAGCCTCCTCGCAGCGCTGATCATCCTGGGCTTGGGTACGGCTGTTTCCGCGAGCGGCGTGTCACTTCTGAATTCGTGGCTCCAATTGCTGGCGCCGATCACGCTGGAGTTTTGCGCCGGCGTGGTTATCGCCCATGTGTTCTGCCAACCGCGCGTTCTGGCCCGGATTCAGGGCATCCCAGCCCTCCCGATTGCCGGTGTCGCGCTCTCCGTTGCGTCACTCCACTTCTTCAAAGATGGCATCTCGCAGGAACTGGGTTATTCCCGCCTGGCAGGCTGGGGCGCCGGCGCGGTCCTCCTGGTGTTAGGCGCCCTGCTTGTCGAGCCGGCGCTGCGCCACCTGGGGCACCTGCTGTCCGGCTTCAAAAAGTTGGGCGACGCCTCCTATTCGCTGTACCTGATTCACGGCCTGCTCTTTTCCGTCGCATGGAAACTGGCGCCTGACGGCCTCAAGCAGAATGCGTGGGGGGCTGCGGTGCTGCTGGCCACGTTCCCGCTGGTTGCGGCCTGGCCTTTCCACAAGTTCATCGAAAAGCCCCTGAACCGCCACGCGCTCAGGCTCATGCTGCGCAGCGTGCGCCGCCCATCTTGGACCGGCAAGCGGAACGAAACCACACCGAAGGCGAACGACCGGATTCCGGGCTGAACGCCTCCTCCAGCCGTCCCGCAAGCCGATGCCAGAACAGCTGACCAAGCACCCCGAGGTCACGCTGCAGGTGCTGCGCAGTGCCGGCGCCAAGTGTGGTGAAGGCGCCGTCCAGGAGATCCTCACGCAGTGCCCGGCCGAGCACTTTTGCAAGCTGCCCGGCGGTGAGCTCTGCGTCTACGGATTGCCGGAAGCGGCGCGCATGACGCAGTTCAGCGCGCAGGACTGGCAGGCGCTGTCAGCGCCGCAGCCTGTGCCCCCGCCCGCGACCTTCGCCATCGGCGGCGAAGCGCTGGCGATGGGCGGAGCCGGGCTGATCCTCGGAATGCTGCTGGCGCTGATCGTCTCGCGGCGGCGCGCCAGGCGCAGGTGATCAGCGCTTCTTGTACGAGTACTTCTGTCCCTGCAGCGAGATGTCGTACATCAGGCCGCCACGGATGATGGTGAAGATCGCCATGCCGTTGTTGTAGGCGGCCGTGGCTGCGGCCTTCTCCTTGGTGACGCTGGCTCCGGCGCCGGCGCCCTGGGTGCCCGCCTTGGCGCCCGCGCCGGCCGTGATGGCCACGGCCGACGCTTCGGCACTGAACTCGAAATTGCCGGATGTGAACTTGTCCAGCGCGGCCTTGTTCTCGAAGAAGATCATCTCGGCGAAGCCTTCACCGCCCAGCGCGAACCCGATCGAGAGCTGGGTCATGGTCGAGTCACCGATGACCTTCCCCTTCTCATAGACGCGGCCCTCGCCGCGAGCGCCGCCGATCCCGATCGCACCCTTCAGGATCTTCGGAAAGACCGCATAACCGTAGGCATTGCCGAAGAACTTGCCTGTCTCGTCGGCCTTCTTGAACAGGGCAATGGTGTCGTCGTATTCGTCGGCCCATGCCGGCTGGACCCACGCCCAGCCACATGCCGCCAACGAAGCAGCCACCGCAGTACGCCGATTGATCTGGCTCATGCTGAACTCTCCTTATGAATGACATTGACCGTAGTTGAGCCTGGCCGCGCCCGGTATTGGACCTTGGTCCAACACGCGGTACATCGATGACGTAAAAGTGCGCAGCTTGTGGTTTGATCTGCGCACGCCGTTCCCATGCACAGGACCTGAGCCATGAGACCGATGCTCGTCGCGAAGCTGCTGCCGCGCCTGCTCGCCGTGCTGGTCCTTGGCGCGATGCCTTTCGCCGTGCAGAGTTGGGTCTATCCCGAGCACAGGTATCTGGCACTGCTCGCCGTGCAGCGGCTGGACGACGACCGCCGGGCCGTCTTCGACCGGCTGTGGCAGCTGGCGCGCGCGGGTGACGAGCAACGGCTGTGCGCTACCGGTGCCGACGGCGAACAGGGCACCGCGCCCTCGTGCATCGACTGGGCCGCCTTGAGCGCCATCGCGGGCGATCATTCATGCTCCAGCCGCGACATGTTCGAGACGGCGCGAAGCGCGCCCTGGATCCTGCAGGTAGCGGACGTCGCCGCGCAGCTGAAGGAAGACCTGGCGCGCATCCCCGTGACGCCCAGCCCGGAGGCCATGGAAAAAGCCGCTGACGTCGTGAGCGACGCCCAGCGCCGCATCGCCAGCCAGGCAGCGCGCGCGCAACGCGTCAACGCGCTGCGCACCGCCGACATCCGCCTGCAGCGCGCCGACCCGGAGTACGTGACGCGCGCAGGATCGAACCACGCCCATTTCCTGCTCGCGCGGCCGGACACCGACACGGCCATCGGCGACTACGCCGCCCTGACGCTGCGCGTGGGCTCGGAAGTCAGCGCGATCGGCATCTACACGTATTTCCATCTCAGTGCCCTGCAGAAGGCCAGCCGCCTGGCCGCGGAGCCGCAACTCTCGGGCACCGAGCGGGCTGCGCTGGCCCGTGCCATGCTGGCCGACGAGGCATTCGCGCTGCACTTCCTGCAGGATGCTTTCGCCGCCGGCCACATTTCCGGTACGTGGGGCGATCGATCACAGCGGCAGGGAACGCACGACTACTACAACCAAAACGGCCTGGAGGTGTTCACCTGGGCTGGTGGTAGCCGGTCCGTCGTGCTGATGGGCGATGCTTACATGCGCGAGGAAGATGCCCAGTTCGCGGCCAAGACGGTACGAACCAGCCTCGAACAGGTGCTGGATGTCGCTTCCAACCGGCAGGGCGGCGCTGCCTTCGGCCACACGCCGGCGGCGCCTATCGCACCTGATGGATTCGATGTGTGCCGCAACAACAAGCTGCCGGAGCGTGATCCGGGCCTCCGGGTGCAACAGAACCAGCGGCAGTTCTTCGCGGCGACGCTCACGGACACCCCGGTGCCGGGCTTGGGCCCGGGCTTCGGCGCCATGCCGCGTTTTCGCAGCGAAGTGGGGCCGTTCGTGGGTTTGGCCGGAGGGATCGACGGTCGCGTTGTCGACGGCGGTTTTTCGAACCTGCAATCGAGCCGCGGCGCGATCGGCGGGGTGGACCTGTCCTTTCGTACCGGCTTCGGGCTCGACGGCGTGATCAGCGAGGCGGGTGACGGCCTGGTGTACGCATCCCTCGGCGTGCGCGCCGACGGGCCTTCCACCAACCGCTTCAGGGAGAACTTCCCCGGGTCGGCCGGCGGCAACCTCAGCGCGGCCACCCCGGCCCGCATGGGCTTGTCCCTGCGGTTTCGCATGCCCTTCTATCTGGTCCCGGGTGACCTGCTGCTGTTGTCCCCGATGTACTTCTTCGACAAGCAGACCTACGGGAAGATGGCGGTCACGGCCGGCAACGGCGGATTGATTCCATGGCAAAGCGGGTGGGCCACGGGGATCGGCCGCTTCCAGTTCGTGCTCGGGCGCGAACTGGGCGTCACGCTTTATGGGCTGGACGACAAGGACCAGCTCATTGTGCCACGCACCGATCCTTCGTCGCAGGCGCGTGTCGTCAATTTCCAGTCGATCTCCTACGACCTCCCGATCTTCGAGTACCGGCCGTATCGATCCTTCTCGTCCAACCAGAGTTCGTCGGTCGTGTTCCAGCTGTTCGCCGGAGCCGATGTGCCGCGAAAGGCGTCAACCGTCTTTCCCGTGGGCGCCGCGACACCGGACTTGCACACCGTGTGGTCCCTCGGCCTGCGGATGGTGTTCGACTGGCGCTACTACTACAGCTTCTGACATGTCCCAGTTCAAACCTGCCATCGCGCTTGCATGCCTCGCACTCGGACTGGGCGCCTGCTCGACGGAGCCACTGGTCCCCTACTCGGCGGACACGCCGCCGCTGGCACGCGTTCCGGCCTCCAAGGCGGGGGTCCAGGACAAGCGCGGGCGCTTCCGCGAGATCTACTGCGCCGTGCTGCAGGCGCGAAAGGACCTTCCCGACGTGCGGCCCTGCGACGAGGCGCTGACGCGCGTGGGCACCGAGCCTCCCGGCACCAGCAAGCCGGTGGACCTTGGCCCGTCGAAGCGGCGGCTGGTCGCCGCCGGCGTCCCCGGCATCGGCTACGAATGCTTCGAGCGATGGCTGCAAAACCCCAGCGCCGGAAAGTTGCATGTGACCCAGTTCGGCTATGACGCGGTGTGGGTGCAGGTCGATGCACTGTCGGGCACAGAGACCAACGCCCGGCAGATCCGCGACGCGGTGATGGCGATCCCGCAGGAACCGGGTCAACCGCGCGTGGTGCTGGTCGGCTATTCGAAGGGCGCCCCCGACATCCTCCAGGCGGTCGTCAGCTATCCGGAGATCCGCAGCCGGGTGGCGGCCGTGGTCAGCGCCGCCGGCGCCGTGGCGGGCTCGGCGCTCGCCAACGACGCCACACAGTACCAGGCGGACCTGCTGCGGCACTTTCCGGGCGCCGCCTGCAAGTCGGGCGATGGCGGAGCCGTCGAGGCCCTGCGCCCCGCGGTTCGGATGAAGTGGCTGGCGCAGAATCCCTTGCCGCGCGAGGTGCGCTACTACTCGCTGGTCACCTTCCCCCAGCCGGAACGCATCTCTTCGATTCTCAAGGGCAGTTACGGCAAGCTGGCGCAGATCGACTCCCGCAACGACAGCCAGGTGATCTTCTACGACCAGGTCATCCCGGACAGCGTCCTCGTCGGCTACGTCAACGCCGACCACTGGGCGCTGGCGGTGCCCATCGCGCGCGCGCACACGACCGTCGGCTCCCTCTTCGTCACCCAGAACGCCTACCCGCGTGAAGCGCTGCTGGAAGCACTGCTTCGCTTCGTGGAAGAGGACCTGGCAACGCCCGTGCAGTAGCGGGCATGGCTGCTTCGGCGCAGCGACGAGATCAGCACCGGCTGCAGCGTCCTTTGGCCATTCACGGCACTCATCAGATCACAAGGCCGCCGTTCGGGCTGATGACCTGACCGACAAGGTAGTGCTCATCAGACGCCAGGTACACGGCGAGCGAGGCGTATTCCTCGGGCTTGCCGATGCGCCCCAGCGGCATCATCTGGTAGAGACGGTTCCTTTGTTCGTCGGTGGCGCGTGCGAGATAGTCCTTCAACGGAGGTGTCAGCACGCCCCCGCAGGCGATCGCGTTGACATAGATGTTGGCGCCTGCGACGTCGAGCGCTGTCGTCTTGGTCAGGCTGATCACGCCGGCCTTGGTCGCCGAATAGCCCGGGCTATGCGTGCTCCCGGTGCCGAGGCCCGCGATCGAGGCGATGTTGACGATCTTGCCCGAGCGCTGCGGCTCCATCAGGCGCAGCGCGGCGCGGGTGCAATAGAACACGCCGTGCATGTTGACGCCCCACCACTTGAGCCAGTCGTCGTCCGACAGCGACGAGACGATCCCGAGCGACCGGCGCGGCACCGGCGTCGTCACGTACTCATAGTGCAGATTGCGCCGCGCCTCCTCGGCCGGCTTGTTGGGAACACGCGCGGCGTTGTTGACCAGGATGTCGACCGTGCCGAAGCGACCGGCGGCCTGCGCAAACATCGCGCCGACCGCGGCGCTGTCGGACACGTCGCAGCGCAGCGCCAGGTACTCGGCGCCGAGCGCCGCGAGTTGTGCTTCGGTGGCGGCAAGCGCCTCGGGGTCGATGTCGCACAGCACGAGCCGCGCCCCCTCTCGCGCCATGGCCACGGCGATCGCGCCACCGAGGCCGGGCCCGGCACCGGTGACCAGCGCGACCCGGCCTTTGAGGCGGCCGGCGCGCGCGTGTGTAGATATGCTCATCGTTGATGTGCTCCGCAAAACGATATCAATCAGTCGGTCAACTGCCCAGGTCCTGGGGCTTCACGCCGAGGGCGCGCAGCGTCGCGCCCTGCTTGTCGTAAGCGGTGCGCAAGGCCCGGGACAGCGCCTCCGGTGCGGCGCCGCTGCCCTGGTCGAACCCGAAATCGAGCAGCCGTGCCTTGGCCGCCGGCTGAGCCAGCACCTTCAGCGCGGCCTCGCGGATCCTGGCCTGCACCACCTCCGGCACGTCGGGCCTGATCCACAGGACCATCGAAGCCACGTCGTCGATCGATGGGTAGCCCTGCTCGGCAAAGGTCGGCACGTCGGGCAGCGCCGGGTTGCGCTTCGGGCCGCTGACCGCGAAGGCCTTGATCCTGCCGGCCTTGATCATCGGGATCGAAGTCGCCGGGCCATCGAACATCAACGGGACATGACCCCCGATCACGTCCTGCAGCGCCGGCGGCGAGCCCTTGTAGGGCACGTGCGACAAGTCGATGCCGGCGGCCTTGTTCAGCGCCAGCCCCATCGTGTGCGAGATCGTGCCCGCGCTGTACGAAGCGTAGCTCACCTTGCCGGGGTTGGCTTTGACATAGGAGACGACCTCGGCGACGTTCGTTGCAGTGAGCGATGCGCTGCCGACGAACACCAGGCCGGTGCCGCCCAGGTCTACCAGCGGCTTCAGGTCCTTGAATGGGTCGTAGCGCACCCTGATCACGTGCGGGACCTCGGTAACGGCGGCGTTGGCTGCGACGTACAGCGTGTGGCCGTCGGCGGGAGCGTGAACCAGCTCGTTCACGCCGATCGTGCCGGCGCCGCCGGGCTTGGCATCGACGATCACCGGCTGGCCCCATTCCTTCTGCATGCCGTCGGCGAGCACGCGGGCGAAGATGTCGGAAGTGCCTCCGGCCGGTGCGCCGATGACGATGCGCACGGGCTTGGTGGGCCAGGACTGCGCCAACGAGGCGAACGGGGTCAGTGCCAGGCCGAGCGCGGCGGCGCCGAGGACGTTGACAAAGTGGCGGCGGAAGTGGTGACGAGTCAAGAATTTGTCTCCAATAGGTGTGATGTGGACCGAACCGGTTCGGATCAGGCCACGTGGCGCAGCGTGGCACCGCGCTCGATGGACTGGCGGTTGGGTGCGTAGCCGAGCTTGGCCAGGGTCTCGTCGGCACTGCGGTAGTGCTCGCCGATGCGGTAGATCTTCCTGGCCTGCTCGCCGGTGGCGACGTCGCGGTGAAGTTCGCGCGAAATGCGCACCATCTGCTCGATCTGCTGCGCGCTGGTGATGCGCTGGCCCTTCCTGCCCCAGAGGTTGTCCTCGATGCCGACGCGCACGTGCAGCCCCATGGCAATGGCCATGGTGTTCAGTGGCAGCACGTTGCGCATGAGGCCCTCGATGCTCAGCACCGCGTTTTCGGGGCAGCGGTTGATGAACTCCATCATGTTGCGCGGGTTCGGGCCGTCGGAGCCGCCGCCAATGGCCACCCAGTTGAGGACCAGCGGGCCGGTGTAGGCACCGCGACGGATCAGGCGTTCGACGGTCTCGAGCTGGCCCACGTCGCCGAGCATGAAGTGCGGCTGGATCCCGGTGGCCTGCAGGCGCTTGAGGTGCTCAGCGACGAAGGCCGGACCCGACGGGATCGTCATCTCGCGGTACGCCTGCTGATAGGCGGGTTGGGCCAGCGAGGTGCCGGCCACGTCATCGGCGCTCATCAGCTCGCATATGTTCATCTGGTTGGTGTTGATCGCGAGCGTCACCTGGTCGGGCTTCGGATCGAGCTCGGCCAGCATATGGCGCGTGTCGTCATTGAGCCACTTGGCCTCCGCACCTTCGCCCTCGGGCGCGAAAGAGATCGAGCCGCCGACCTGCAGCAGCATCTGCGGCACCGCCTCGCGCAGCCGCGCCAGCATCTCGTTGAACATGGACAGGCGCTTGGAACCTTTGCCGTCGGCCTCGCGCACGTGCACGTGCAACACCGTGGCGCCCGCGTTCCAGCAGTCCACGGCCTTCTGCACCTGCTCGGCTATCGTGACGGGGATGTCGTCCGAATCGCCCGGCAGGAACTCGGGACCATAGGGGGCGACCTGGATGACCAGCGGCTGCTGGTTCTCGGGCAGGAGGGAGTCGTCAAGGAATTGCATGGTTCAGGTCCTTCGGCTGGCTTCAGGTGGTGGCGGGAACGGCGGCCTCGGTGGCCGCGATTTCTTCGAGCAGGATCGGCGCGCCGAGGCTCATCGTGTGGATGCCGAGCACGCTCGTGATCTGCAGCACGGCAGTGATTTCTTCCTTCGTTGCGCCGAGATCGAGCGCCTTGCGGATGTGGCGGCGAACACCAGGGCCGTACATGTGGGTGCACGACGCGTCGACCGCGATGGCGATGAATTCGATCGTCTTGGGGTCGAGCACGCCTTTGAGCATCGGCGACAGCCCCATCACCATGAATTTCTCGGTCCACGCAGGGTCCAGTTCGTAGGACGGCTCCCAGTTGGGGTTCCATTCGCCGATCTCGCGCACGCTGTCGCACATCGGGGTGGCAACGCTTGCCTTCGGATGGGGCATCAATTCTTTCCTCGCTTGGTCGTCGATGGCCGCGATTCTTCGGGGTCGCACCGCTTTTGAGCTTGACCAATCGGGACATCTACTTAACATTTCGGGACATGGCGAACACTTCGATCCCAGCACTCGTCCGCAGCGCCAGCCTGACGCACTTCAGTCAAGTGGCTGCGTCGTGCGGCCTCGATGCCCGGGCCCTGGTGGCCGCGGCGGGCCTGCCCTCACGTTGCCTGGGCGATCCCGACCTGAAGATCCCGGCGCGCGGTGTGGCCCGGCTGCTCGAGATGGCGGCGGTCCAAGCGAGGGACCCTGCCTTCGCCTTGCGTATGGTCGAGTCGCGGCAGCTTTCCAACCTGGGCCCGCTGGGCCTGCTGGTCCGCGACGAACCGACGCTGCACAGTGCCCTGGAAGCGTTGATCCGCCACGCCCACGTGCAAAACGAGGCGGTGGCCGTTGGTGTGGAACAGAACGGGCCGCTGGTCATCGTCCGTGTTGAGCTCGATGCCGGGGACGAGTCGGCCCGGCAGGGAATCGAACTGGCGGTCGGAGTTGCATTCCGAGTGCTTAGCGTGTTCCTGGGCGCGAGCTGGCAACCCAGGCTGGTTTGCTTCTCGCATCGTGCACCGCCAAACCTCGCCATGCACCAGCGGGTCTTCGGCCGCGCAGTGGAGTTCGGCCACGAGTTCAACGGCATCGTCTGCAACGCTGCCGACCTGGACGCGCCCAACCCCGGCGCCGATCCGGTGATGGCCCGCTATACGCGGCAACTGCTGGAGAAGAGGGGGCACGCCATGACGATGGCCGCGCGCGTGCGCCAGCTGATCGTGCTGCTGTTGCCACGCGGACACTGCCGCGTCGAAACGGTGGCGCAGCACCTGGGCATGGACCGCCGTACGGTGGCGCGGCGCCTCGGTGCCGAGGGCGTGACCTTCAGCGAACTCGTCGATCGCATCCGTGGCGAGTTGACCGCACGCTACCTCGAGGACGGCTCCCGGCCACTGGCCGAGATTTCGGTACTGCTCGGGTTCTCGGCGCCGAGCGCATTTTCGCGCTGGCATCGGCATCACTTTGGAACTTCGCCGCGCCATCTAAAGGCTGCGCGGGATCGCGCGATTGGTGGACGGGCAGGAGCAGGTCGCTGATCTTGCTCACCTTCACGACCGCGCAGCAGTCGAGGAGTTGGAAAAAACCGGCACTTACGCTTCGCCTCTCGTCCATTGGCCCTTTGTCCAATAGGACCAGGGAGCAATCGCGCCCACCATGCCCTCCGTGATTGGAGGCACAGCGAGTGCGCGCAAAGCCCCCGATGAGATTTGCTTCCCGCACCGTCGTGGCCCCGCTGCTTGCCGGCGCCGCCGGCCTTGTTGCGGCTATGCTGGCCGGTCCGGCGCGGGCCCAGGCCACTCCCCCTGCGGCACCCGCCTCGGCAAGCGTCCCTGCAGCCGGCCTGATTCCCGGCCGGCCCAAGATCTGTCTGGTGTTGTCGGGCGGCGGCGCGCGCGGCGCCGCGCACGTGGGCGTGCTCAGGGTGCTGCAGGAAATGCGCGTGCCGGTCGATTGCGTCACCGGCACCAGCATGGGCTCCATCGTCGGCGCGGCCTACGCCTCGGGCGCCACGATTCCCGAGATGGAGCAGATGCTCGCCGAGCTGTCCACCCGCCTGCTCTTCAGGGACCTTCCGCCGCGCGAGGAGCGCTCGGTCCACCTCAAGCGCGACGACGTCACCAACCTGTCTTCCTTCGAATTCGGCGTCGGCAAGGAGGGGGTGCTGCTGCCCAAGGGCCTGGTGTCGGGCGTGCAACTGGAAGCGGTGCTGCGCGAGCTGGCCAAGGTCCGCGGCTACCAGGTGTTCGACCGGTTGCCCATCCCCTATCGTGCCGTGGCGACCGACCTGGTCACCGGCAAGCCGTTCGTCATCGGCGAGGGCGAACTGGCCGCGGCCATGCGGGCGAGCATGTCGGTCCCCGGTGCGATCGAGCCGGTGCGGCTGCAGGGCAAGTTGCTGGTCGACGGCGGCCTGACCAACAACCTGCCGGTGGACGTCGCGCGTGCGATGGGCGCCGAGGTCGTGATCGCGGTGAACCTGGGCACCCCGCTCATGCGCGAAGAGCAGCTCAATTCCGTGCTGGGCGTGACCGGGCAGATGGTCAACATCCTGACCGAGCAGAACGTGCAGGCTTCGCTGGCGAGCCTCAAGCCCACGGACATCCTGATCCTGCCCCAGTTGGGCGACTTCTCGGCCGGAGACTTCGACCACCTGCCCCAGACGGTACCAATAGGCGAAGCCGCCGCGCGCGCGGTGGCCGACCAGCTCGCCAAGTATTCCGTGTCGCCGCAGGCTTTCGCCGCCTGGGATGCGCGGCGCGGCGCCGTACCGCCAGACGCGGCCGTGGCGGTGGACGAGATCCGGTTCGAAAACCTCAGGCGCGTCAATCCGGTCGTGGCGCAGTCAGTGATGGAAACGCAGCCGGGCCAGCCGATCCAGCAGCAGGTCCTCGACAAGGACATGCGTCGGCTGTACGGCACAGGCGACTTCGAGCACGTCAGCTACAAGCTGCTCGAAGAGCCAGGGCGGCGCATCCTGTCGGTCGACGCGGTGGAGAAGTCCTGGGGCCCCGACTACGTGCGCCTGGGCCTGGGGCTGACCTCCGACTTCAGCGGCGACGCGTTCTTCAATGTCCTGGCCAGCCACCGCCGCACCTGGCTGAACAGCCTGGGGGGCGAATGGCGCAATGATGTGCAGTTCGGCCGCACCAACCTGCTCATGACGTCGTTCTACCAGCCACTGCAGGCCGGCGGCTCCGGCCTGTTTATCGAGCCGCGCGCCGCGTTCGAGCGGCGCACCTTCGATTTGTTCCAGGCTGACCAGCGCATCGCCACCTTCGACACGCACGGCCCCCTCGTGGGTGTGGACCTGGGTGCGCAGTTCACACGCTACGGTGAAACCCGGCTCGGCCTGTTCTACAGGAGGATCACCTCTTCGCTGGACACCGGCCCGCCGCAATTCACCCCCTCGCCCGACACGTTCACGCACGCGGGCTTGCGCTGGTTCACCTTGGTGGACCAACTCGACAACGTGAGCTTCCCGCAGGCCGGCTATGCCGGCTCCCTGGAGGTGATCGGCGCCTCGCAGGAGATGGGCAGCGACGCGTCGTTCGCACGCGTCGAGGCCAGCGGCATCGGGGCCAAGACCTTCGGCGACCACACCTTCCAGTTGGCCTTCCGTCTCGGCGAGCGCTTGGGCACCCACCCTCTGCCGCCGGAGCGCATGTTCCAGTGGGGCGGGTTCCTGCAGCAATCGGGCTATCCGACCGGCGCCCTTCTGGGCGAGAACCTGCGGTTCGCGCGGCTGGTCTACACCAACCGGCTGGTCAGGTGGAGCCTGCTGGACGGGGTGTACGCCGGCGCATCGCTGGAGGTCGGGCGTGTCGGCCAGCCGCTTCTTCCCAACAACGAGCAGGGCACGCTGTACTCGGGCGCGCTGTACATCGCCGTCGACACACCGCTCGGCCCGTTCTACCTCGGCTATGGCCGCGCCTCACGCGGCTTCCACTCCTTCTACCTGTTCCTCGGCAAGCCCTGAGATCGAGCCATTCGCCTGCTCACCGGCTCGGGCTGCTGGCGCCGCTCGCAGCGGGCGCCGCGCCCATGGCCGAGGGAGAATGGATGTCCACGGCCAGCGCCTCGTCGACTACGGCGATGACCTGGTCGCCGGCCCGCACTTCCTCCAGCCGCGACTTGTCGACCTTTGCGTCCACGATGCGGCCCTCCGGACCGCGCAGGCGCACCGTCCCCTGGTCACGGTCGACCGACAGCACGTCGGCCACCAGGGTGGTCCTGCGGGCGCGAGCACCGCCCGCCGGACCGCCTGCGGGATTCTCGACCTGGGCTTGTTGCTCGACCTTCTGGCGGTCCTCGCCGCCGCCTTTCTTCAGCGCCAGGGCGACGGCCACCAGGTATTCCATTTCGACGCGGTCGCCCACCTTCACCTTTTCCAGCTTCAGCGAGGGGTCGACCCCGAATTTCAGTTCGCGGCCTTCGTCGGTGCGAAGCGTCACCTCACGCTTGTCGGTATTGATGTCCGTCACCTGGCCCGCGACGGTAACGCGCTCGCCGCCGATGCGCACCGGTACCGATGTGGCGGAGGCGGCCGGCGCTGCCGCTTGCGCGTACGCGCCCGGCGCCGACGCGCAAGCGGCCATGGCGGCGATCACGACGGAGATCTGGCGAATCGATTGGTTCATGGTGTTCCCTGGCCCGAAGGCCCTTTCAGTTGATCAGTTTCAGAAGCGACAGGCCGCTCCCGGCACGCCACCGCTGAAGCTGAAGTCCTGCAACAGCTTGTCGCCGCCCGGGCCTGCGTGGCAAATGGCGCAAGTGCAGTTGAACCGCCGGGAAGGGAGCGCGCAATGGACCAAGGTCCAATATGCCCCGGCCCGGTCATACGTACAGTCTCCGCCTCGGAGCCGCCGTCGCACCGGTCACCTGTCTCATCTTCGGAGTTCCCAATGGGCCGAAACATCCTGCCAATCGTCATGCTGGCGGCATCACTGTCGGCGCCTGCCGCCCGCGCGCAGACCCCGGCGCCGGGCGCGCCGCAGCCAGCTGCGTCACAGCCAAGCGCGACCGCCGTCGATCCGGCGTCCGTTCAGGCCCTGAAGGACATGGGCGCCTATCTGCAGACGCTGAAGCGCTTCCGGGTTTCGACCGAAGCCACCGGCGAGCGCGTCCTGCGGGACGGTCAGAAGCTGCAGCACACAGCCAGGGCGGACCTGCAGGTCGTTCGTCCCGGAATGCTGCGCGCCAAGATCTCCAGCGCACGGGCCGAACGCGAGCTCTTCTATGACGGCAAGACCGTCACCCTCTATGCGCCCCAACAGAAGTACTACTCCAGCGTCGAGTTTGCCGGCAGTATCGGTGAGTTGATCGACAGGCTGGAAGAGAAGTACGGCGTGGAGATGCCGATGGCCGACCTCTTCCGCTGGGGCACGCCGGCCGCCCCGCTCGACCAGATCGAGTCGGCGATGTTCGCCGGACAGGAACTCGTAGGCAAGGACACCTGCGATCACTACGCCTTCCGCCAGGGCAAGCTCGACTGGCAGATCTGGATCACTGCGGGGGACAAGCGGCTCCCGCGCAAGGTCGTGATCACCAATCGCGGCGACGAAGCCCGTCCGGCGTCGGTCTCCCTGTTCAACTGGAACCTGAAGCCGGCTTTCGAGGACCCGATATTCAAGTTCACCCCGCCCAACGGGGCGAAGAAGATCGAGATGGTTCAGCGCAAGGCCAAGTAGAGGGGTGCGAGATGAACAAGTCAATCGGCAAGCTGACTGCGGCTTCGTGGGCTGCGCTCGTTCTGGCGAGCTTTCTCATGACGCCTGCCGCTGAAGCCCAGCGTCGCGCTGGTGGTGGCGGCGGCGGCGGCGGCGGAGGAGCCGCCGGTGCCCGTGCCGGCGGCGGCGCCCAGGCCAGCCACAACAGGGTCGATGCGCGCAGCACGGACGTCCGCAACACGAGCGTGAACAACGTCAACGTGCAGAGAAACGTCAACGTCGACGTGGACTGCAGCCCTCGCTGCGGCGGCTGGGACCATCCGGTCGCCGCGACAGCCGTCGTCGCAGGTACGGTCGCCGTGACGGCCGCCGCTGTCGGCTCGATGGTGGCGGCGGTCCCGGCAGGTTGCGTTCCAGTCAGCTACGGCGGCATGGTCTACCAGCAATGCGGCGCCACCTGGTACATGCCTCAGGGCCCCCAGTACGTCGTCGTCCATCCGCCGTATTGACAGCAGGGTTAGCGGCGCCAGCAGCGGCGCCCCATGCATATTCAGAAACGGAAGGTCGCCCCCAGCATGCCGCCGCTGAACTTGAAGTCCTGCAGCAGCTTGTTGTCATCCTGGTCGTAGAACAGGGTCCGGCCCGACAGTGAGATATCACCCCAGCCGAAGCTGTAGCCGATGCCGACGAGCGCCTGCCAGGTGAGCTTGGACGAGCCCGCGCCCACGTCCAGGTAGATCGGCACGAACCAGCGGTCCGCGATCCGAGCGCGCCCGCGCGCGCCGACGATGGCATCCCAGAGGTCGGCGTTGCGTGACACCGTTCCCGCCGCGGCGAAGCTCTGACCCGGGCCCGGCCCGGCGACGGCCGCCGCAAAGTTCCATTGCGTCTGGGTCTGGACGCCAAAGTAGCGGACCCCTCCGATCAGGTCGAACGGTGCGTCGGGCGTCCCGGAGATCTGATAGCCGCCCGCCAGGGTCAGCACGTTGCCGTCGATGCGGGTGGAGGTCTCCCGGTTGACCGTCGTGCTCAGGGGGTTCACCGGGGCGCCGGCATTGAAGTCGATTGAACGGATGTCGCTCTTCGATGACGACAGCTTCAGGTAGATGTAGTCGCCAAAGAAGGACAGCCGGCCCCGGCGCGCCTCGCCCGAAATCATGAAGAAGGCATCGATGGCATCGAGCACTCGGTTCTCATTCACCGACACGTCGGGGCTGCCGGTGCCGGGCGGCAGCGCGTACTTCAGCGTGCCGTCGAAGCCGGGCAGCCAGATGTAAGGCGTGACGGCGTAGCTCCAGCGGTCGGCCGGCGGCGCGGTCTGGGCCTGGGCCGCACCCAGGCCGGCGGCCATGCAAGCCACGAGCAAAGCGCGGTTCAGCCGTGCGCGACCGGCCAGGGAGGCGGTGATTGTCATGGATGGCCCAGTTGCCAAAGCGGCAGAGTCAGAGCGAACGATGGTCTCCACCGTGGACTGCGCCCGCAATTGCCCCTTGGTCCAACCCGGCGGCAGCAAACTGCAAGCACGCAAGCGCGGGCGAGCGACAATTTGCATCCATGAAAGCAGTGAAATACATCGCATTCGCCGTGCTCGGCGTTCTGGTGCTGGCCGCGATTGCAATTGGCGTGGCCGCCGCGCGCTTCGATGCGGCTTGGGTCAAGCAGAAGCTGGTCCAGACTGTCCAGGAACAGAAGCAGCGCACGCTGAAGCTCGACGGCGACCTGGCGCTATCGTTCTACCCTTCCATCGGCGTCAAGCTGGGCAAGGCGAGCCTGAGCGAACGCAGCTCGCCGCAGGAGTTCGCCACGGTCGAGAAAGCCCGCGTCTCGGTGCGGCTGATGCCCTTGCTGTCGCGCCAGGTGGTGGTCGACCGCGTCGAACTGGACGGCCTGCGGGCCCGGATCGTGCGGGGCAAGGACGGCAAGTTCAATTTCGACGACCTGCTGTCGGCGGACAAGGGCAAGGAGCCGCAAGCCAAGCCCGAGAGCGGTACGCCACCGGCCGAGCCGGTGCGCTTCGACGTTGCCGGCGTATCGCTCACCAATTCGGCCGTGAGCTTCCGCGACGACAAGGCCGGCCGGACCATCCAGCTCGCCGACCTCAACCTCAAGACCGGGCGCCTGTCCGAAGCCGCGGGCGGACCGCTCAACCTCAGCTTCAAGGCCGGCGCCGAGCAGCCCAAGCTCAATGCCACATTGAAGCTCGACGCCAACTACCGCTACGACCTTGCGCGCCAGCAGTTCGCGCTGGAAAAGATCGACCTCAAGATAAAGGGCGACGCGCTGAACTTCAGGGACCTGGACGCAGCGCTGGCGGCCAAGGAAGCGGGCGTCGGCGGCGGCCAAGGCGGCATCCAGGTCGAGGGCCTGGCCATCGCGGCCAAGGGCAAGATGGCGGACGACGCGCTGGATGCGAAAGTCGATGTGCCCCACCTCGCGCTGCTGGAAGAACGCACCAGCGGCCAGACCGCCAGCGCGACCGTGCGCCTGTCCGGCAAGGAACGGCAGCTGGATGCCAAGCTCGACTTGTCCGCGGTGGAAGGCACCGCCGCGCTATGGAAGATCGGCAAGCTGGCTGCGCAATGGAGCCTGAACCAGGGCCCGCTCGTGGCCAAGGGCAACGTCAGCGGTCCCGTGCAGGCTGACCTGAAGGCCGAAGTCGTCGAGTTGTCCAAGCTGAGCGGCGAGCTCGATATCGCGCATCCGCAGATGCCGGTCAAGCAGGTCAAGCTGCCTCTGGACGGCTCGCTTCGCGCCGACTGGGGCAAGTCGCAGGCCACCGGTCGCCTGTCGACCAAGTTCGAGGAGAGCGCGATCCAGGCCACATTCAACGTGGCCAAGTTCTCGCCGCTGGCAGCCGGCTTCGACTTGTCCGCCGATCGCCTCAACCTCGACCGGTACTTCCCGGCCGAGGTCGCAGCGGCGCCAGCCAAGCCGGGCACGCCGGCGCCTGCTGCTGCGCCCCCGGCCAAGCCCGCGCCCATCGACTTCTCCTTCCTGCGCGGACTGGACCTCAAAGGGGCCTTGCGCGTGGGCTTCCTGCAGGCGCGCAACATCAAGCTCAACAACTTCAAGGCCGACCTCGCGGTGCGCGGCGGCCGCCTCGACGTCAACCCGCTGGCAGCCAATCTGTACGGCGGCACGGTGGCCGGTGCGCTGGCCGCGCAGGCAGACGGCAATCGCGTCGAGCTGAAGCAGACCTTCAGCAACGTCGATATCGGGCCGTTGATGCGCGACTACGCGAAGAAAGACCTGATGGAGGGCCGCGGGACGATCGCCCTGCACGTCGTGGGCGGCGGCACCTCGGCGGCGGCGATGACGCAGTCGCTGAACGGATCGGCCAGCATGCTGCTGCGCGACGGCGCGGTGAAGGGCATCAACCTCGCCAAGTCGGTGCGCCAGGCCAAGTCGATGATCGCCGGCAAGCAGGACGCGGTGGTCGGCGCCAACGCCAGCGAGAAGACCGATTTCTCCGAGATGACGGCGAGCTTCAAGATCGTCAACGGCGTCGCGCGCAACGACGACCTGTCGGCCAAGTCGCCCTTCCTGCGTGCGAGCGGAGCCGGCAACATCGACCTGGTGAACAGCCGCATCGACTACCTGGCCAAGGCGACGATCGTCGGCACCTCGAAAGGACAGGAAGGCAAGGAACTCGCCGACCTCAACGGCCTCACGGTGCCGGTGCACCTCACCGGTCCGTTCGACAACATCTCCTGGAAGCTGGAGTTCGGCGCGATGGCCGCCGACCTCGCCAAGCAAGAAGCCGAGAAGCAGATCCAGAAGCAGATCGACAAGCAGCTGGGCAAAGGCGGGCTGGGTGACGTCCTGAAGGGACTGAAGATCAAGTAGGGCCCTAGCGGCGCTCACTGCTTGGCCAGGGCCATCATGAAGCGCTCGTCGGCGCCGATCATGTGGTCCACGTCCCTGGCCGCAGCATCGATGTCGATCTGCACCCAGTGCACGCGGCCGTTGAAGCGGTTGTCGCGCACCGGGTAGTCCGGTGACACGGGTGAGCCGTGGTCGCATCCCACTTCCAGGGTTTCGTCCATCGAGAAGAAAAGCGCGTGCGTGCGGTCCAGCCGGCCCAGGCCGATTTCCTTGCCGTCCACGAACAGCTTCACGTTGGCGCCCTTGCCGATGCCGCCGCCGTCGTAGGTGAACTCCATGCGCGCCTGGTGGATGCCGGCAGGCAAAGTCGACTGTGCCGTGACCTCGAAGGTCAGCATCCCGAGGAAGTTGTAGAGATATTTCAGCCTGCCTTCGTGGGCGTACAGGGTCCAGCCGCCCATGCTGCCGCCCTGCGCGACGATCACGCCCTTGGCGCCGCCCCTGGGGATCTCCAGTTCCGCGGTGACGGCATGCGACTTGTTCTTGGTGTTGATGACCGCGTTCTCCTGGATGCGGCGCATGCCGGGGAACAGCAGCTGCGTGCTGCCGTGCACGACCTGCGGACGGCCGGCCAGGTCCGGGTTGGCGCGCTCGGCCTTGCGGTCGTCGAGCGGGAACACGTTGTACTTCGCGGCCTCCAGGTCGAACAGGCGCTTGAGCTCCTCCAGCTTTTCGGGCATCTGGCCGGCCAGGTCATGGGCCTGCGACCAGTCACGGTGGGTGTCATAGAGCTCCCAGACATCCTGCGACAGCGGCGGCTGCGCGCCCGTCACCACCCACGGCAGGCTGCCGTGGCGCGTCACCGCCGTCCAGCCCCGGTGATAGATGCCGCGGTTGCACAGCATCTCGAAGTACTGGGTCTGGTGGCGGTCGTCGGCACGGGGGTTGTCGAACGAGTACATCATGCTCACGCCGTGCATCGGTTCCTGCATGACGCCGTTGACCATGGTGGGTGCGGGCAGCGTGGCCGCTTCCAGCACCGTGGGCGCGATGTCGATGACGTGGTGGAACTGATGGCGCAGCTGGCCCTGGGCCTCGATGCCCCGGGGCCAGTGCACGATCATGCCGTTGCGGGTGCCGCCGAAGTGCGAGGCGACCTGCTTGGTCCACTTGTAGGGCGTGTCCATCGCGTGCGCCCAGCCGACCGCATAGTGGTTATTGGCCCGCTGGGTACCCAGGTCATTCATGCGCTGGATCATCAGCTCGGGTGTGTTCAGGTCCGGCGCTTCGCCGATCGCCTGTTCGTTGAAGATGCCGATCAACGACCCCTCGGCCGAGGCGCCGTTGTCGCCGATGACGTAGATCACCAGCGTGTCGTCCAGGATGCCCAGGTCGGTGAGCGAATTGACGACGCGGCCGGTGTGGTAGTCGGCGTACTCCAGGAAGGCGGCATAGATTTCCATCTCGCGCGCCAGCACGGGACGGATGCGCTCTTCCATCAGTTCCCAGGCGGGGATGTCGCCGGGCCGCGCCGTCAGCTCGCAGTCCTTGGGGATCACGCCCAGTTTCTTCTGCCGCGCGAAGGTCTCCTCGCGCACCTTGTCCCAGCCCTGGTCGAACTTGCCCCGGTAGCGCGCGATCCAGTCCCGGGGCACCTGGTGCGGGGCGTGCGTGGCGCCGGGCGCGAAGTAGACGAAGAAGGGCTTGTCGGGCGCCATCGCCTTCTGCTGGCGGATCCAGCCGATCGCCTGGTCCGCCAGGTCCTCCATGAGGTGGTAGCCCTCTTCCGGCGTGCGATCGGGCTCCACGGGCGTGGTGCCGTCGTAGAGGGCCGGGTGGTATTGGTTGTTCTCGCCGCCGATGAAGCCGTAGAAATGTTCGAAGCCCGAACCCGTGGGCCAGTGGTCGAACGGCCCGATGGGCGAGGACTCGAACACCGGCACCTCGTGGCACTTGCCGAACTGCGCCGTGGAATAGCCGTTCAGCTTGAGGATCTCCGCCAGCGGCGCGCAGGTGTTAGGGCGCAGCGAGTTGTAGCCGGGCGCCGAGGTCGCGATCTCGGTGATGCCGCCCATGCCCACCGCATGGTGGTTGCGGCCCGTCAGCAGCGCGGCCCGCGTTGGCGAGCACAGCGCCGTGGTGTGGAAGCGGGTGTATCTGAGGCCCTTGGCCGCCAGCCGCTCGGCCGTGGGCGTCTGGCACGGTCCGCCAAAGGCGCTGGAGGCGCCGAAACCCACATCGTCGAGCAGGATCACCAGCACATTGGGCGCGCCGGCGGGCGGCCGCAGCTGCCTGATCGGTGGGAAATGGGTGTCGGGGTCCCTGGCGTCGTAGGTCGTCAAGCCGACCGGCTTGTGGTCCGGGATCGGCAGGTTGTCCCTGGGGTAGTCGCGTACAGCCATGCTATGCCCCTTGTAGTCGTCAATCACGCATGTTCCGCTCTGGCCGAAGGCACCGGCATTGGACCAAGGTCCGATGGCCCCAGGCGCCGCCTGAGTCGATCCTTGGTGTACTAGCGCTCGGGAGCAGGTCGGTCCTGATGGGTCCCATGGGTCCAAAAGAAGTCAGCATCCGCGCCGCTGCTGCGATGCTGGCGGCGTGCCTGGTCGCCTGCGCGTCCCTGCCCTCCACCGTGGAACGCACACCCACGCAGGCCATCGCGGACACCGGCGGCACGCGGCTCGGCCGCTCGATCGACCCCGAGGTCGCGGCCCATCCCGGCCGCAGCGCGGTGCATGCCCTGTCCGCCGGCCGCGATGCCTTCGCCGCGCGCTACGCACTGGCCACCGCGGCCGAGCGCAGCATCGACGTCCAGTACTACATCTGGCATGCCGACACCAGCGGCGGCCTGCTGGCCCATGCCTTGTGGCAGGCGGCCGAGCGCGGCGTGCGCGTGCGCATGCTGCTGGACGACAACAACACCAAGGGCATGGACCCCGCGCTCGCCGCGCTGGACGCCCACCCCAACATCGAGGTGCGGCTCTTCAACCCCTTCGCCAACCGCACCTGGCGGCTGGGCGATTTCGCCGGCGACTTCGCACGCGTCAACCGCCGCATGCACAACAAGTCGTTCACGGTCGACAACCAGCTGTCCGTGGTGGGCGGCCGCAACGTCGGGGACGAATACCTCGGCGCCGAGACCGCGGTCGCCTTCGCCGACCTCGACGTGGTGGTCGCCGGACCCGCGGTACGCGAGATCTCCGGGTCCTTCGACCGCTACTGGAACAGTCCATCGGCCTACCCGGCCGCCAGCCTGATCCCCCGGACCGAGGACGAGTCGCGCGCCAGCGTCCTCGCGCAGTGGGCGCAGTTGCAGGACAGCCCGAAGTCGGTTCGCTACCTGGACGCCGTGCGCCAGCAGCAGTTCGTGTCGCAGATGCTCGCCGGCTCGGTGCCCTTCGAGTGGGTGCCGGCGCGCATGGTGGTGGACGACCCGGCCAAGGTGCTGAACCCGCCCGGTCGCAAGGAATTCGAGATGGCGCCGCGGTTGACCGAAGCGCTGGGCCGGCCCGAGCGCGAGCTGCTGCTGGTCTCGCCCTACTTCGTCCCCGGCGAAGAGTTCACCGCCGCCCTGGTGGCGATGGCGCAGCGAGGCGTCAAGGTCTCCATCCTCACCAACTCGCTGGCGGCCACCGACGTGGCGCCGGTGTATGCCGGCTACAGCAAGTACCGCGAGGAACTGCTGCGCGGCGGCGTGCACCTGTACGAGCTGAAACCCGGAGCCAACCCGCCCGGGGGCGACAAGGACCGCGAGCGCGGCGGCATGGGCGGCAGTTCGGGCGGCGGCAGCTCGGGCGCCAGCCTGCATGCCAAGACCTTCGCCGTCGACCGCGCGCGCATCTTCGTCGGCTCCTTCAATCTCGACCCGCGCTCGGCGCGGCTGAACACGGAACTCGGCCTGGTGCTGGAAAGCCCGGCGCTGGCGACGCAGCTGGCGCGGGCCTTCGACGAGGCGGTGCCGCGCGAAGCCTACGAAGTGCGCCTGGCCGGCGACGGCCGCTCGCTCGAATGGATAGAGCGCACGGCCTCGGGCGAGGTGAAGTACACCAGCAGCCCGGGTGCCGGCTTGTTGCGCAGGATGTGGATCGGCGTGCTGGCCATCCTGCCGATCGAGTCGCTGCTGTAGCAGCCCGGGCAGCAGCGGCCAGCAGTCACTGGTAGCCGCCCGCCGCAAACTCGATCAGGCAGAACCCATGCCCGAACGGGTCCGAGAAGGTGATGCACCGGGAGCCGCGCCATTCGATGCACTCGCTCTCGGCGACCGCCCCGGCCGCCGTGGCCCGCCGGGCCGCCTGCGCCACATCGTCGACCACGAAGTCCATGTGCACCGGCGTCCAGTGCCGGGTGTAGTCGCGCGCCACCGGCTTCGAGCTCACCGCCGGCGAGCCCGCCGGGTTGCACAGGAGGTAGATGACAGACGAGGCGCCCGTCAGTTCCGCAACGTCCTCATCCAGGATGCGGCTCAGTTGCAGCCCCAGGGCCGCGCTGTAGAAGTCGATCGCCGGCTTCAGTTCGGGCACGTCGATGTTCACGATGACTCGCATGGATAGCCCCGCTGTCTTCAGGCGTCCTTGGTCAGGAGATTGCGGGTGGCCGCCCAGTGGTCCTCGTGCAGCCAGGTCTGCGCAAGGTGCTTGCGTTCGATCTGCCGATGGTCTTGCCAACCCGCGCCCTGGCGCGCCGCGATCGCCTGGGCCTTGATGCCGCGCAGCACCTGCGGTACGCAGCTGTCCAGGGGCTCGAGGAAGGCGGCCATGTCCTTGCCCGCCGGTCCGTCATCGATCACCGCGTCGGCCAGTCCCCAGGACAGGGCCTGGTCGGCGCTCACCAGTTCCGCCCGGCTCATCATTCGCATCGCACGCGCAGGGCCCAGCAGCCGGAACAGGTCCGGGCCACCGCCCCACGCCGAGGTGATGGCGAGCCTGGCCTGGATGAAGCCGATGCGGGCATGGCGGGACTGCAGCCGCATGTCGCAGGCCAGCGCCAGCTCGGCGCCGCCGCCAATCGCGTCTCCGTTGAGGTAGGCGATCACCGGCACCGGGCACTGGCGGATCGCCTCCAGGCTCGCGCCTGCCTCATCCATCATGGCCTGCACGGCGGCTTCGTCGCGCACGGATGCCAGTTCCCGCAGGTCGCCGCCGGCGGCGAAGTAGCGCTCACCGGCGCCGGTGACCACCAGGTAGCGCACCTGCTCGCGCGCCCCGGCGGCGCGCACCGCATTCGCCAGCTCGGCGAGCACCGGGCGCGCCAGCGCGTTGTGCTTTTGCGGCCGGTTGATCGTGATCCATACCCCTCCCCCGCGCTCCTCGGCGAAGACGTTCGTGGCAATGTCAGGCATCGTGGCTTTCATGACCACGGATACTAGGGCCTGTTAACGCTATGGGAGGGCTCGCGTGACCCAGGAAACGGGCGCCATCAAGACGCAAAGCACAGCCGGGGTGGGACCCCGGCGAGCATTTGCAACGCGGAGGGCGCCCGTTTCCTGGGTCACCCTCCGGGCCGGTGGCTGGCAGGCCGCAGGGCGTCGTTACGGCCTCGTTGTGTGCCCGAGCACACGGCCTCGGCCGCGCCTAGCCCTGCAGCCTGCCAGCCACCGGCGCGAGCCCTCCCATAGCGTTAACAGGCCCTAAGCCCCGCGAATCACCGGCCTGCAGACGAACGGCCGCCTGCAACTCGCGGCAGAAGCAAGATGAGGGCGCGCTCACGCGCCGCTGTGCACCGCACCCAGGATCGCGTCCAGCAGCATCGCGTCGTCCACCGGCTTGCGCAGGTAGGCGTGCGCGCCGTACTCCGAGGTCCTGTGGTGGTTTTCCGGGGAGTCGTCGCCGGTGATGATCACCACCGGCACCCGGGCACCCGACTGCCGGAGCGCCCGCTGGATCTCGAAGCCGTCCACCACCGGCATGCGCAGGTCGAGCACCACGCAATCGGGCAGGTGCTTCTGCAGGGACAGCATGAACTCGACGCCGGAGCCGTAGGCTTCCACCTCGTAGCCCGCCGTGCGGATGAGCCGCGCCAGCGCCTTGCGTACCGACTCCTCATCATCGACGACTGCGACGAGCGACGTGTCCCTGTGCATGCCGGGACGCTATCGGTCCCCGGTCGCGCAGCCAATACGACCTTGGTCCAACACGGTCAAGCCGAACCGTCCGGCCGGCCCCGTTCGACCAGCCGCACCAGTTCGGCCACCGAGCGCACATGCATCTTCTCCATGGCGCGCGCCCGGTGTACCTTGACGGTCTTTTCCGCCGTCCCCAGATCGGCGGCAATCTGCTTGTTCAGCCGCCCTTCCATCACGTGCGTCAGCACCTCGCGCTCGCGCGGCGTCAGGGTGGACAGGCGTTCTTCGGCGGTGTGCTGCCGTTCGCGCGCGGAGCGGCGCTGGAAATCCCGCTCGAGACCGCGCTCCACCGCGGCGAGCAGTACTTCCTCGTCGACGGGCTTGGTCAGGAAGTCGATCGCGCCCTCGCGCATGGCCCCCGCGCACATGGGCACGTCGGCGCATCCCGTGAGGAAGATGATCGGCATGAGCTCGCCATTGCGGGCGAGCAACTGCTGCAGAGCAAGCCCATCGAGGCCCGGCATGGCAACGTCCAGCACGATGCAGCCGTGGGCTTCGGGGTCATGCGAGGAAACGAAGCTTTCCGCGCTGGCGTGCGCGAAAACGCTCCAGCCCCGGCCGTCCAGCAGGCGAGCGAGCGCGCCGCGCACCGACGCGTCGTCGTCAACGACGTGCACCTGCGCCGGTTGCGGGCAGGTGGCCTCGGTATCCGCGGCCCGTAAAGAGAACGGGATGTGATCCATGTGTTCACCTCGTTCAGGACGCGCGGGCGTTTACGCCTGCTCGAAACATGTGAGGGCAGTCTAGGGGCGCCCGCACTCCGGTCAAGTTCAGCAGTAGGGAAGTCGTAACGATGCTTGCGTTTCGCGAACGCCGTTGGGCTTGCACTTGGGCCAAAGTTCACGCTGCCCGACATTCAAGAACAAGCATGAGACGCGTGCCGAGCGAAGCTTGCCCACCGGACGACTGTGCAGCGGAGTATCTGCGTGCCCGCCGCTGACCCTGTTGCTGTCCAGGCTTCGCCGGCCCCCTGGTGGGAGCCGCTGCGCATCGCCGTGCTGACGGCCGTGGCGTACTACGCCGGCGCGAGGCTCGGCCTGGCGCTCACCTTCGCCCCCATGCCGGTGTCGGTGCTCTGGCCTCCCAACGCGCTGCTGCTGGGTGCCCTGGTCCTCACGCGCCGGCGGTGGTGGTGGGTGCTGGTGGCCGCCGCCCTGCCCGCGCACCTGCTTTCCGAACTGCAGGAAGGCGTGCCACTGGCCATGGTGCTGTGCTGGTTCATCAGCAACAGCCTCGAAGCCCTGCTCGGCGCAACGCTGGTGTGCAAACTGTCGCAGACGCCGCACCTGCGCTCGCTGCGATCCGGCCTGGCGTTCTGCGGCGCCGCCGTGATGGCGCCCTTCCTGGTGTCCTTCCTGGATGCCGCCCTGGTACGGCTGGTGGGCTGGGGCACCTCCGACTATGCGTCGGTGTGGTACACGCGCTTCTCTTCCAACCTGCTGGCCGCGCTCACCTTCGTGCCGCTGATCCTCACCTGGGGCAGCAGCGAACCGGATGGTCCGCGCGACAGCGGCCGGGCGCCGCTGCTGGAGATCTGCATCCTGCTCACCGGCCTGCTGGCGGTGTGCGTGGTGATCTTCGACTCGGCGCTGGCCCAGCCTGCCGCGCCGCCCACGCTGCGCTACCTGCCCCTGCCTTTCCTGGTGTGGGCGGCCGTGCGCTTCGGTCCCGCCCTCGCCAGTTCAGCCTACGCGCTGGTCGTGCTGGTCGTGGTGATGTCGGTGGCGGCGCAACCGGAGCAGTTGCCGATCCAGCCCTACCTGATCTGCATGGGCGTGCCGCTGCTGTTGCTGGCAGCCGTGATGGAAGAACGGCGCGCCATGGAGCGCCGGCTGCAGGCTTCCGAGCAGCTGTTTTCCGTCGCCTTCCGCGAAGGGCCGGATGCGGTGGCCATCAGCCGCCGCGACGGCGCCATCGTCAGCGCCAACCCGCGCTGGCTGCAGTTTTTCGGCGACGGTGCCAGCTCGTCGCCCTTGATGGACCACCTCGATGACGCCAGCCGATCGCGCGTTCGCGCGCTGGCAGGCGACCCGCGCCAGCGGCGGGAGATCGAGGTCGAACTGATCGACCGGCACGGCGGCGCGCACGTGGCGCAGCTGTCGATGGTCGCGGTGGAATTCGGCGGCGAATCCTGCTTCATCACCATCCTGCGGGACGTCACGCGCCAGCGCCAGGCGGAGAAAGACGCCAGCGAGCAGCAGCGCCAGCTGACGCACCTCACGCGCGTGGCTTCGCTGTCGCACTTCTCGAGCACCATCGCCCACGAGCTGAACCAGCCGCTGACGGCCATCCTGAGCAACGCGCAGGCGGCCTTGCGCCTGCTCACGCGCGAGCCCCCGAACGTGGGCGAAGTGAAGACCATCCTCAGCGACATCGCCGATGCCGACAAGCGCGCGGGACTCCTGATCCACCGCCTGCGGCGCATGATGAAGGACGGCGACACGGAGTTCGTGCCTGTGAACATGAACACGCTCGTGTCCGAGATGCTCCACTTCGTTCGCGGCGAATGCCTGGTGCAGAACATCGAAGTCAAGACGATCCACGCGCCGGACCTCCCGGACGTGCTGGGCGATCCGGTGCAGCTGCAGCAGCTGCTGCTCAATCTGGTTCTCAACGCCTGTGAGGCGATGCGCGCCAACAGCCTCACCGGGCACAACCCGACGCTGCGCATCAGTACGGCGGTGGCGCCGGAAGGCGGCATCCAGGTGGTCGTGACCGACACCGGCCCCGGCATCGCCGCCGACCGGCTCGAACGCGTATTCGAGCCGTTCTTCACCACCAAGGAAAGCGGGCTGGGCATGGGCCTGGCGATCTGCCGCCGCATCGCTCGCGCGCACGGCGGCACGCTGACGGTATGGAGCCAGGCCGGCGAAGGTGCGAGTTTCCGGCTGCTGCTCCCGCGCCTGGCGCAGGACGTGCCCGCCGCGCCCGCCGACGCGCTCGCAAGGCCACATGCAGTGCCGAAGCCAGGTCGCTAGCACGGCCCCAGGCCCGAAGGTTGTGCGCCCAGGCATCGCTTTACATGCGCTTTACGTGCGAAGCTGCAGCGGCAACCGCGGTATGAGCTCAACCTCAGCCCCTGCTCGATGACAAACGAATGACATCGGGTCCGCCGACGGTATGGGACGTTGGTCCCACATGCACCGCGACTCCGGACTGAAGAACGAGCCATCTCGGATCAGACCGAGCTGCGATGCGCAGCAGCATGGATGGCGTGACCGCGAAGCACGCGTGCCCTATTGGACTTTTGTCCAATAGGTGCGACACCCGCGCACGCGAATACTTGCCGCATGGATGCACGCAATGTGGCTCATGCCCGCGGTGAAGCCGAGAGCTGGCGGGTTGCCATGGACTCGGGCGCCGCGAGTGCGATGGTGCATGTGATCAACAGCGATCCGAGCGCGCGGGCGGCCTTGCAGCGCACGCTGTCGGGCGCTGGCTACCAGGTCATCACCTATGCCGCGGCAGGTGACTACCTCGTGCCTGCACCTCACGATGAGCCCGGGTGCCTGCTGCTGGATGTACAGTTCCCCGGCGCCAGCGGCCTGGAGCTGCAATCCGCGCTGCAGCGCTATCCCGCCTACCGCCGTCCGATCGTGTTCCTCGGCGGGTCGGCGGATGTCCCGATCAGCGTGCGCGCGATGCGCGGGGGCGCGCGCGAATTCCTGACCAAGCCCGTTCCGCGCGAAGTCCTGCTGGCGGCGGTAGAGGATGCCATTGCCTACGACCTCAAGGAGCGCGCGGCGCAGCGCGAAGCGGAGTCGGCGCGAGAGCGCCTGGCAACCCTGCGCTGGCGCGAGCGCCAAGTCCTGGAGGGCATCGCTGCCGGCCGCGGTCACAAGCAACTGGCCCAGGAGCTCGGCGTGAGCGAAAGGACCATCAAGGCCGATCGGGCGCGCGTGATGCGGCAGCTCGGTGTGACCACGCTGGCCGGATTGTTCAAGGCGCTGAAGATGGCGCAGGACGCGGCGGGACAGCAGCAGGCCTGAGGACAGACACGACTCCAACGTCAACCGTAGCGTCAACGTCAACCGTAGCGTCAACGTCAACCGTAAGCTCAACGTCAACCGTAACGTTAATGTCGACCAGCCTGCGGATGCACACGACGACGTCGACCGAGACTACCATCCCTTTGCAACCGCCGCCGCGGTGACCACAGCGGCGGCTGTGACCGGAGCGGTGATCGGGTCCGAAGTGCCTTCGCGACGTACAGCCAAAGCGGCAGCACTTGGTACATGCCGCGGATGCAGGGAAGTTCGATGACCTATGTGGTTTGGCGCCACCCAGGTGACGGCGCCTGAAAAGGAGAGCGTCTCATGAAACGAAGAACACTGCTGCTCGTGGCCGGTGCCGGCCTGGCGGCGGGCTGCTCGACTCCCATGGGTAGCGGCAGCCCCGCCGACAAGAAGCGCGAGATCGATACCGGCGTCGACAAGGCGTTGGCCGACCTCTATCGGGAGACACCGACTGCGAAGGGATACGGCGACAAGGCGCAGGGCATCCTGATCTTTCCCAGCGTGGTGAGCGCCGGGTTCCTGGTCGGCGGTTCCTATGGGCAAGGCGCGCTGAAAAAGGGTGCGAACACGCTGGGCTACTACAGCGTAGGCACCGGTTCGGTGGGCCTGCTGGCCGGCGCCGAGTCCAAGGCGATGTACCTGATGTTCATGACGCAGGAAGCGCTCGCGAAGTTCCAGGCAAGCAGCGGCTGGACCGCGGGCGCGGACGCGTCGGTCACGATGGTCGACACAGCCGCCAGCACGCGGACCGACACGCTGGCCAGGGATGCCCAGGTGGTTGGCTTCGTGCGCGGGCAAAAAGGGCTGATGGCGAACCTGAGCCTGGACGGCACCAAGATCACCAAGCTCAACCTGTAGGCCGGCGGGCTCAGGGCGAGCGGTAAGCCATCATCGCGCGAGCCTGGCCGGCGGCTGCCTGCTCCAGGTGCAGGCCGAGCAGTTCCGGACGCAAGTTGACCGGAATGAGCAGGCGCCTGAACTCGCCGTTGGCTTGGGCGTAGCACTCGCAGCTGCGGCGCTCCAGGCCGCCGCGATCCAGCACGGCGATCCGGCCGCGCCGGTGCGCGATCATGCCCGCGCGCTGCAGTTGGCCGGCCGCCTCGTTGACGCCTTCGCGCCGTACGCCCAGCATGACGGCGATGAGTTCCTGCGTGGTGGTGAGCTCCAGCGCATTGGTCCGGTCCAGGCTCAGCAGGAGCCACCGGCACAGTTGCTGCTGGATGGTGTGATGCCTGTTGCAGGCCGCCGCTTGGGCCGCCTGCGCTATCAGCGACTGGGCATGCCGCATCAGCATGCGGCGCACGTCGGTCGAGCGCTGAAACTCTTCCTGCAACCAGGCGCAGGGCACCCGCAGGGCAAGGCCGGCTTGCTGCACGATGGCCTTGACGGGCATGGGCTCACCACCGAAGCACACTGAAACGTCGAGCATTCCTTCACGGCCAACCACAGCCGTCTGCGCGGAGTCGCCGTTGGCGGCCTGCCACAACAGCGCCACGATGGCGGACACGGGGAAGTAACTGTAGACCTGCTCGTCCGGCGATTGGGGCTGGTGCAGGACCTCGCCCGCTTGCAGGGTCACGGGGTCGAGCTTGTCCAGCCAGCGCTGCCGGTCCTGCTCAGGCAAGGAGGCCAGCAGGTGGTTGCGCTCGAACTGCGCAGCAGTCGTTCGCGCGCTCTGCGATTCCTTCCCCACGTTGATCTCCCTTCGACGTCTTCCGACGCTTGTCCCATCTACTTTGCCAACGCTGGGCCTTCGGTGGGTAATGTTCAGCGCGCAACGAGTCGCAAGAAGTTTCCGGATCTGTAAAGGCGAGAACTCTTCCGCGTGACCCAGCCGTTTGCTCCGCCGCTTGAAGGATGGCTTGCCGCGTCATACCCGGCTCAACTCCTGCGGAACGCACGGTCACATGAGAGCGTGCCTTGTTTCCGGACCTGTGTGGGATGGCGAACAGACGATTTTTTTGCCGAGCCCTTACCGTGCGTCTTCAGCGTCAATAACGACGAGCAACCATCGTGACAGGCCAGCAGGAGTTTCAATCGCCGAGCCGCACCCAGGCGGGCGCCGCCAGCCCGCGCGTCCAGCAAACAGCTCAGCGCAGAACGGAACCTCGGCCGTCCGAAGGGTGCTGTTCGGTCCGGACTTCCAGGAGGGTTGGTCCATGCAAGAAAAGCCACTGGTCTCGTGCTTGTCGCCTCGAGTGCAACGGTCGCCCATCGATCGGTCGGCAGACGACCTGGCGACCTTCAGTGGCTGTGCCGTGGACTTCACCGAAACCGCCCGTGCTCTCGCGTCCCCGCTGACGCGGCAGTCGCCACCCTCGCGCTTCCCGCTGGAGCGCGCTGGCACGCTTCCCGCTTCTGCCCATGTCATGGGCCGTCCCGCTTGAGATGGTGCAGGCCATGAAGATCTACACCGACACCCTACCCCCAACCGCCGAGATCACGGGGCGCCCTTGGGGGCTCGTGCGGGCCGCCATCGATCCGCTCCTGGCGGTGGCGGTGTACCTGGCTGCACTGCGGGTGTTCGGCGCCCCGTTCAGGCAGGACGACCTCGTGATCCTGACCCTGAGCTTCGTGCTGACCTTCCCCGGGGACCTCCCCTTCCGGCGCTTTTCCGCGGCCGCCGCGGGCAGGTTGCTGCTGCAGTGGCTGAAAGTCGCGGCCGGCGTGTCCTTCTTCTGGACGGCCAAGTCGATGCTGCTGAACTCGGGCTTCCAGCCGGACGGTAACGTGGTGGCGACCTGGCTGATCGGGGCACCACTGGCGCAGTTCCTGATGCACTGGGCCTCGCCGCGCGTCGCGCCCCTGCTGTTCCCGCTGTACCCGCAGGCCAAGGTGGTCATCGTGGGCGCCAACCCCGTGGCGCGGCGGGTGGCGAAGCTGATCAACGACGGCGAAGCCGAGGGACAGCGCTTCATGGGCTACTTCGACGACCGCTCCATCCGCCGGCTCGGCCACGGCGGCGTGCGCTCGGTGATCGGCCGCATCCCCGAGGTCAGCGACTACGTCAAGTCGCATGGCATCGACACGATCTACATCGCGATGCCGATGACGACCCAGCCCCGCGTAGTGAGCCTGCTCGAATCGCTGCGCGACACCACCGCCTCGATCTATTTCCTGCCGGACGTTTTCATCGCCGACCTGATTCAGGGCCGCGTGACCACACTGGCCGGCTTGCCGGTGGTGTCGGTCTGCGAATCGCCCTTCAACAGCACTGCGGGCGCGATCAAGCGGGTGATCGACCTGACGCTGACGATCCTCTCCCTGCCGGTGGTGCTGCCCCTGATGGCGATCATCGCAATCCTGGTTCGCGCGACTTCGCCGGGGCCGGCCATCTTCAAGCAGCGCCGCTACGGCCTGGACGGCAAGGAGATCGTGGTCTGGAAGTTCCGCACCATGACGACGCTGGAGGACGGCGATACCACCTACACGCAGGTGACCCGTGGCGACTCCCGCGTCACGCCGCTGGGCCGCTTCCTGCGCAAGACCTCGCTGGACGAACTGCCGCAGCTGTTGAACGTGCTGGGCGGCTCCATGAGTCTGGTCGGCCCGCGTCCCCATGCGCTCGCCGTGAACGAGCAATACCGCAAGCTGATCCCCGGGTACATGGTGAGGCACAAGGTCAAGCCGGGCATCAGCGGCTGGGCGCAGGTGAACGGCTGCCGCGGCGGCGACGACCTGGACTCCATGCGCAGGCGCACCGACTATGACCTGGCGTACCTGCGCTCCTGGAGCCTGACGCTCGACCTGCTGATCATCCTCAAGACGATCAAGATGATCGTCCTGGGCGACAAGCGGGCGTACTGAGCATGTTGTCGACGATGCGACCCGGACCTCTGCTGCAGCGTCTTCGATCGGACCCTGCGTCGCGCAACTCGGCCTACATGATCGGCAGCCAGGTGTCGATCGCGGTGCTGCAGGGCTTGTTGTTCATCCTGCTGGCAAGCGCCCTGGGCGCGCACGAATTCGGCAGGGTGGCAAGCGTCATCGCGATCACCTCCGTCTTCCTTCCCTTCGCCGGGATGGGTCTGGGCAACGTGGCCATCATGCGCATTTCCCGCGGGCAGGCGCATGCGGCCATGTCCCTGGGCAACGGGCTGGCGGTCACCGCGGTCACGGGGACCCTGGGCGTGCTGGTCGCCATGCTGATTGGCGAGGCCTTCCTGCATGAGCGCGGCACCTGGCTGCTGGTGCTGCTGTTCGGCATCTCGGAAATCCTGATGACGAAGGTGGTGGATCTCGCCGCCCACGTGTTTCTCGGCCTGGAACGCCAGGGGGTGACTGCGCTCTTCTACAACCTGCTGATGGTGGTGCGCCTTGTGTTCGCCGGCGCGCTGTTCTGGGGTTTCACCACGCCGACGGCCTTGCATTGGGCCGAACTGCACCTGGCCGCCGGGGTCCTGAGCGCGGTGGTGGTCCTGTTCTACAGCGTGCGCCTGCTGGGCCGGCCGAGAACCGGGTACCAGACGGTCAGGAATGACATCGGAAAGGGCTTCCTCTTCTCGGTCGTGATCGCCGCGCGAAGCGTGCACACCGATGCCGACAAGGCCGTGCTGGCCCGAATCGCCTCGGAGGCGACTGCGGGAGCCTATACGGCCGCGTTCCGCCTGGTGTACATGGCGTGCACGCCGATCACCGCCGTGCTGCTGTCCTTGCAGGCCCGCATCTTCCGCCGCGGCGACCAGCGCGGACTTGAGGGCTCGCTGACCGCGGTGAGGCGCCTCGTTCTGATCGGGGGCGTGTACTGCATGCTGCTGGCCGTGGCCATTTACGCCGTGGCGCCCGCCGTGCCATGGCTGCTCGGGGACTCCTTCGACCTCTCCCCCGACATCCTGCGCTCCATGTGCCTGCTGCCCTTCCTGGTCATCGCACAGGCGGCGGCTTCAGACGCGCTGAATGGCGCCGACGC
Organism: Ramlibacter tataouinensis; assembly: GCF_001580455.1. Taxonomy (NCBI): domain Bacteria; kingdom Pseudomonadati; phylum Pseudomonadota; class Betaproteobacteria; order Burkholderiales; family Comamonadaceae; genus Ramlibacter; species Ramlibacter tataouinensis. The sequence continues at coordinate 3,879,314 of NZ_CP010951.1, read as the reverse complement.
CCAGCGCCGCGTCAGCACGCTGCACACGCTCACGGCCGGGCTGTCCGTCGTGCTAAACCTGTTGCTGGTGCCCGGACACGGATGGCAGGGCGCCGTCATGGCGGCGTACGCATCGCAGGGCTTCCTGGTTGCCGGCCTCGTGCTCACCATTCTGCTGGGCCTTCAGGCCCAGAGGAAGGCGCGTGCCGCATGAACACCGGCGTGCCATGGACCGCCTCACCACGGGCTGCGCCGGCGCGGGCGCCCGTTCGGCCTGCGCGCGACCGGACCCGGGCCGTGGACGATCTGTTGTGCGCACTGCTTGCGGTCTACCTGACGACGTTGCTGCTGGAAGGCGTGCTTCGGTACGTGCTCGCGGCAGCCGGCGTCCCGAACCTTCTGTATCTTCGCGATTCGATCCCTGTCGGTTCAGTGCTGTTCCTGTTTCTGCGCTCGCTGCTGCGGGACCGCCGTATCGATCTCGTGATCGCGATTCCATCCGCCCTGCTTGCATGCCATGCCGTCTACTCGGCCATGGTGGGCGTGGCGATCTTCGCGATCGCTTTCGGGCTAAAGATCTACCTGTTCGTGATTTACGGCATGGCCATGTGGCCGCTGCTGCGTCGGCGTCTGGCCCCAATGCTCGCCATGGGCACGGCGATGTTCGCCATCACGGCCGCCGGCGTATTCGCCAACTTTCTCTGGGGAACGATGCCCTGGGAGGGGCTGGAGTACGAGACGGCCTTTGGCATGTCGTCCACCACGCGGACATGGTGGATGGCCCATGGCATCGCCCGCCTGCCGGGCTTCACCCGCACTTCCTTCAACGCGGCCGTGATCCTGGGAATCACGGGGCTGCTGACCATGCTCAGGTACGGACACCCACTGGCACGCTTGGCGATCTTCGCGACCGCGACCACGGCTATCGTGCTGACCACGAGCAAAGGCATGGTCCTCGCATTTCCGCTCGCTGCCCTCTGGCTCGTCGTCCAGGATCGCCGTCCCGCAATGGATGGCCACGTGCTGGTGGGCGCCCTATGCGCCGCGACGGTGGTGTTGCCGCTGGTCGTCGTCTTCTGGGACATCGGCTCGGCCATGAAGGCTTCGGACTTTCCCGTGCTGATCGTGTCGGTATGGGAACGGTTCACCTCGATGTGGCCGCTGGCCTTCCAACTCCTGCCCGACGGGCCGCAGTCCTGGCTCGGAGCCGGACTGGGCAGCATCGGCACGCCCTTGGCGTTCGGCAACACGCCGCACCAAGCAAATTCTGCCGATAACGTCGCCATCTACATGATGGTGAGTTTCGGCGTGGCAGGGCTCGTTTACTGCGCATTCCCGGCACTGTCGGTACGCAAGGTGGCCGCTTGCGAACCGGTGGCCCTTCACCGGATGTACGTCGCGGTGCTGGTCATTGCCTACGTCTATGGCGTGTCGACCAACATGATCGAGGAGAGCTTCTTCTCCTTCTTCTTCGGCCTCTGCTTCGGGGCCGCGGCCTCGGCATGGCTGGGCGAGAAGGAGCGCACGCCATGAGGAGCGCCTGCGTGATGGCCGGCACGGCGCTGGGCGCGGCGGCTCTGGCTGCCCTTGCCATCCTGCCGATGGCGACGTCCGCAGCCGACACTGCGAAGCCGCTGGCCGTCGGCGTGCAAACGCATTTCGCATTCGAGCCATCCGGAACGGACATCGGTTCGTTTCACTCATGGATGCAGCGTTCGCGATTCACGACGTCCCGCGACGAAATGTTCTGGTCGGACGTCGAGGATGATGCGGGGAGGCTCGAGCTGCGCCGCGGCGCATTGCGTTCCCAGCAGGCCTGGGCGTCGATGCCCGCGCCATTCGCCGGCCTGCTGACGCTCGACTTCGGCCATCTCCGCTATGACTCGGGTGCACAACCGAAGTCAGATACCGCGCGAAGCGCCTTTGCCCGCTATGCCGCTTACGTCGCGGGCGAAGCCAGTCCGGGCATCCGTTGGGTCGAGGTCTGGAACGAGTGGAACATGCCGACCAGCCACGAGCGCGCGGTCAGAAGCCGAGGGGACGCCCATGACTATGCGCGGCTGGCGCAGGTAACCTATGCGAAGCTAAAGGCCGAGCACCCGAGAATCACGGTCCTGGCCGGATCCGCCGGCGAGGATTCGGTCGAGTGGCGCTGGATGCGCCAGGCCATCGGCCAAGGCCTGCTGTCTCACACGGACGCGTTGTCCGTTCACCTGTACAACCACTGCAGCGCTCCGATGCTCGTCGGATCCGACGAGATGGCCGAGCGCCTGGACGCCCTGCACGTGATCGTGGCCGCTGCGGGCCATCGGCAGATGCCTTTCTACGTGACGGAAGTGGGCTGGCCGACACATCTGGGCAAGTGCGGCGTGAGCGAAAAGGCGGCCGCGCAGCATTCGGTGCGCTTCCTGCTGGAGGCGAGTGTGCGGCCGTGGGTTGCCGGAGTCTGGTTCTACGAGCTGCGGGACGGCGGCGACGATCCGCACAACCAGGAGCACCGGTTCGGGCTGTTGCGGCGCGACGGCACCGAAAAGCCCGCCGGGTGCGCGCTGCGCGAATTGGGCGCTCTGCTGGCGTCGCGGCCCGCCACCTTCGTGCCCGGAAACAAGATGGCGGCGGCGAGTTTTCGCAATGGCGACAGCGACAGGTGGCTGCTTTGGGCGCGGGGCAAGGTCCAGCAGCCGGTTTCCGTCCGGCTGGCCAGCAACGACGCGCCGGCAACTTCCTTTTCGTCCCCCGCTGTCTGCAGCCTGCAGGCAGCCAGCATGGAGATCGGGCCGCAGGGGGCCTACGCAACTGTCCGGCTCACGCCGCGCAGCGTCTACATCATCGACGTGCGTGCCGGCGAACCGCTCAAGGTGGAGGAACTCTCGTGAAAGTGCTTCACGTCGCGCAGACGGCATTGGGCGGGGTGGGCAGCTATCTGGAGGAGATCCTGCCCCTGCAGGCGTCCCTCTATGGGCGCGACAGCCTTCGTGCCGTGATGCCGCAAGAGCACGCCGCCGCCTTCCCCGGCCTGTTGCCGCAGTGCCTGGTCACCTATCCCGGTGGCGGCGACGGCCGCCTGCTGAGCACCTGGCGCATGACGACCCTCGCGCTGGACCTGGTCCGCCGATGGGAGCCCGATGTGGTGCACCTGCATTCCACGTTCGCGGGACTGGCCCTGCGGCCGCTGCTGCGCGTGCCGGGGCTGAACCCGGCGATCGTCTACTGCGCCCACGGCTGGTCGTTCGACCGGCGCGGCGGCGTCCTCCAGTTGCGGGTGGCCCGCTCGCTGGAGCGCCTGCTGTCGGGTCTGTGCGATCGAATCGTGTGCGTCTCGCGGCAGGACTACGAGCAAGGCGCGCGCGCCGGCATCCCACGGGCGAAGATGAGCGTGGTGGTCAACGGCATCGCCGACCACGCGCTTCGTGATGCCACGGCGGGCGCGCAGTCCTGGCCGGGCCAGGGGCTGCGCATCCTGTTCGTCGGCCGCCTGGACACGCAAAAGGGCGTGGATGTCCTGCTCACGGCGATGCAGCAGCTGGGTGCGCGCGCCGGCGCGCTCGTCGTCGGCGCCTCGGTGGTCGGCGACGGAGAGACCGCCATCCAGACGCCGGACAACGTCAAGGTGCTCGGCTGGCTCCCGCGTGAGCGGATCGCGCAGCTCTACGCGGCCGCCGACGTGCTGGTGATGCCGTCGCGCTGGGAGGGCCTTCCGATCGTGGCACTCGAGGCGATGCGCGCGGGGCTTCCCGTGATCGCGTCGCGCGTGGGCGGCATCCCGGAAGCCGTGCAGGACGGGATCACCGGCCGGCTGGTGGACGTCGATTCACCGTCGCAGCTCGCGGCGGTGCTGGCGAGCCTGGATGCGGCCTCCTTGCGGCTGATGAGCACGCGGGCCCGGCACCGCTACCTCGAGGCGTTCCAGGTCGACCGCGTGGTACGCGAACTCGACGTCCTCTATCGCGAGCTCGCCATGCCGCCGGCGGTGCGCGGAAGGGTTGCATGATGGCGGGCCAGGACCTCTTCATGGTCGCGGACCAATGGGGCCCTGAAGCCTCCGGCATGGGCGTGTATGCCTACGAAGTGGCCCGGCGGTTACCTGCGCTGCTGTGCCCTGGCGGATTCGGGGTGACGGTGGCAGTGCGCGCCGACGCGCCGCGGTTGGCCGACGAGGTGCGCGCGGGCGGGGGTGTGGTGCATACCCTGCTGCCCAGCCGCGTCTCCAACAAAAGGAAGCTGCCGGAGATCTACCTGCAGCTGCCGCTGCGCGCACGCGGGTGGAACTGCTACTACAGCCTGGATCACAAGCTCCCGCCACCGGTCTTGCTGCCGCGCCTGCGGATCGCCACCGTGATGGACATCTGCCCGCTGGAGTTCCCGGCCGAGTACGGCAGGCTGAAGCGGCTGTACTTCGGGGTGCAGTTGCCGAGGGTGCTGCGTACGGCCGAGCTCATTGCCACCGGCAGCGACCACACGGCGCGCAAGTTGGTCGATATGCTTGAAGCTGACCCCAAGCGCCTCATCGTGGCACCCCTCGGATTCGATAGCGCACGCTTTTCCACCCAGCACAAGCCTGGCGAAGCGGGCCGCCTGTTCGATGCCTACGGGCTGGCGCCCAGGTCCTACCACCTTTTCGTCGGCCGCATTTCGCCGCGCAAGAACTTCGCGCTGGCGATCGAGGCGGTGAAGCGGCTGAAGGAACAAGGGCAGCAGCCGCTCATCGTGGTCGCAGGGCCGCGCGGGTGGCGCGACGAGGCCGACTGGGAAACGATCCGCGTGCTCGGGCTGGCCGATCACTTCCGCAAGATCAGCTACGTGCCGGCAGAACTGCTTCCCGCGCTGTACCGGCAATCGCGGGGCCTGCTCTACCCATCCTTTTCGGAAGGCTTCGGCATTCCGGTCCTGGAGTCGCTCGGCTGCGGCACGCCGGTCGTGGTCGCCCGTGCCACGTCATCCGCGGAGGTCGGCGGGCCGCTGGTGGATGTCATCGATCCGCTGGACGCCGAAGCGCTGGCGCGCTGGATGCAGGCCGACCATGTCCTTGACGACGCGGCGCGGCAGAAGTGGCTGGCGCAGTTCTCCTGGGACAAGACCGCCGAGGTGCTGGCCGCCATGCTCGCCCCGACGCTCGCCGCGCTGCGCACCCGCCGCGGATTCGCCCCGCGCCGCACCCTGGAGCAGCCATGAAGCCGCTGTTCATCAGTTCGCTGTATCACCCGAACCAGGTCGGCGGCGCGGAAAAGATCGTGCGCATCGTCGCGGAGGGCATGCGCCAGCAGGGCCATGATCCCGTCGTGGTGACCGTGCAGCAGGAATCCGGTCACCGGATCGACCAGGTCAACGGGGTGAAGGTGCACTACCTGGGACTGAAGAACCTCTACTGGCCCTGGGCCCGCGAGGAACGGTCCGGCCTGCTGCGCGCCGCCTGGCACGGCATCGATCGCCACAACGTCTTCATGGCGCGCGCGGTCGGCCGCGTGCTCGATCTGGAGAAGCCGGACATCGTCAACAGCCACCAGTTGACCGGGCTCTCCTGCGCCGTATGGGGCGCAGTGAAGGCGCGGCGGTTGCCGCTGGTCCACACGCTGCACGACTACTCGCTGATGTGTCCCAAGACCACCATGTTCAGGGACGGCACCAACTGCCAAGGCCAATGCGCGACGTGCAAGCGCTACACCTCACCGAGCCAGCGCCTGTCCGACAAGGTAGACCACGTCATCGGCGTCAGCCGGTTCACGCTGGATCGGCACCTCGTGGCCGGTTACTTCCAGCGCGCCCAGGCGCGCGTGATTCACAACGCCCTGCCCAAACCCGCGCAACAACACCCTCTGCGGCCCGATCCGGCGCGCCCCCTCCAGCTGGGTTATGTCGGGCAACTCCTTCCCAGCAAGGGCATCGCGCAACTGATCGAACAGATGCGGACCTGGGACCCTTCCCGGTGTCAGCTGGTGGTCGCTGGCAAGGGCGCCGCGGCCTACGAATCCGCACTGCGCGCCACGGCACCGCCGAACGTTCGCTTCCTCGGATTCGTGGATCCGGGCGAGGTGTACCGCGCGATCGACGTGCTGGTCGTGCCGTCGCTGTGGCAGGAGCCGTTCGCGACGACAGTGCTCGAGGCCTGCATGCACGGCGTGCCCGCAATCGTCTCGAACCGGGGCGGCTTCCCCGAAGCGGTTGAGGCCGGCCGAACGGGGCTGATCTACGAACCGCTGCAGCCGCAGGCCCTGCGCGAAGCCATCGAAGTGTTCCTGCGCGACCGCAGCATCCTGGAGGAGATGCACCGGCATGTGCGCAACCGTGCCAGCTACTTCCAACTCGAAAGAATGCAGGACGAGTACCTCCATGTCATGACAGAAGCCCAGGCGGGCGGCGGTGCAGGTGACCCCTCGATCTTGCGAAGGAGACATGCGTGAAGCCCCTGCCCAAGACCCCCTTGGTGTCGGTCGTGACGCCGTCTTACAACACCGGCCGTTTCATCGAGGAGACGCTGCGAAGCGTCGGCGACCAGGGCTACCCGCGCATCGAACACATCGTGCTCGATTCGGGCTCCACCGACCAGACCCCGGAGATCCTGGCCCGTTTTCCGGCGCTGCGTGTCATCTCGCCGGCACCCGCCGGCCTCACCGCCAAGATGGACCATGGCTTCGCCTTGGCGCAGGGCGACATCGTGGGCTGGCTTTGCGCCGATGACTGCTACCTGCCGGGCGCCATTGCGCGGGCCGTTGAAGCGCTCAAGCAGCATCCCGAGGCCGGAATGGTCTATTGCAACTTCCTGCACGTGGACGAAGACGGCGTCGAAATCGACCGGGAACGCAGCCGGCAGGCAGGCCTTCGAGAACTGCTGGAGGAAAGGAACTACGTGCCCACGCAGGGCGCATTCATCCGCCGTGAGGCACTAGAGCGCGCGGGGGTCTCCGTCGACGGCCGGTACCCGCTGGTATGCGACTGGGAACTGTGGATCCGCATCAGCAAGCTCTACCCCATCCTCCATGTCGACGACTGGTGGGGCGCCTTCCGCGTCCGTCGCGGGCAACTGTCCGACATCCACAAGTACGAGTATTGGATCCAGGGGCGGCGCATGGCGCGCGGGCACGGCGCCTCTTTCTTCTCGCCCATGTTTTGGAACTACTGGGGCGGGAAGGCCTGGCGTGCGGGACTGATGCTGCTGAAGGGCCGGTTCCGGGCATTCAACTCGAAGCTGCGGGACCTGGTGGCAGGCTTGCGCAACTGGATCGCTACACCGCGACAGGGGTAAAACCGTTTCCAAAGCCGATTTGCACGGGAGTACACAACATGAAAGTCGTCTTGTTCTGTGGCGGGCTTGGCCTTCGCATCCGTGATGCCGAAAACATCCCCAAGCCCATGGTGCACATCGGCTACCGGCCGTTGCTGTGGCACGTGATGAAGTACTACGCCCATTTCGGCCACAAGGACTTCTTGCTGTGCCTGGGGTACAGGGCCGACGCCATCAAGAACTACTTCCTCAACTACAGCGAATGCGCGTCGAATGACTTCGTCCTGTCGGGCGGCGGCAAGGACCTGCAGCTGCTCAACCGTGATATTCAGGACTGGCGAATCACCTTCGTGGACACCGGCGTGCATGCCAACATCGGCATGCGGCTGAAGGCAGTGCAAAAGCACCTGGCCGGCGAAGAAGAGTTCATGGCCAACTACAGCGACGGACTCACCGACCTGCCCCTGCCCGAACAGCTCGACGCCTTCCGGCAACAAGGCCGGATCGCAAGTTTCCTGGCCGTGCGGCCCAACCTGAGCTACCACGTGGCGGACGTCGAGAAAGGCACCGGCCTGGTGACGGATATCCGCCCGATCGACAGCGGATCAGCACGGCTCAATGGAGGCTTCTTCATCTTCAAGCGTGAGATCTTCGAGTACCTGCGCGAAGGCGAGGAACTGGTGGAGGCGCCCTTCAAGCGCTTGATCAAGGACAAGCAGCTGGGCGCCTACGTCTACGATGGCTTCTGGGCCAGCATGGACACGTTCAAGGACCGCCAGCAGCTCGAGCAGCTGTACGCGACAGGGTCCGCTCCGTGGGAGGTCTGGAAAGCAGGCCAGCCCACGCTTTGACCGCGCTGCGCGCGGCCTCAGGCGGCGTGTCCGCTCGCCCCCGGCGAATCGGCCTGGGGCTGCTCGGCCTCCACCGGCTTGAGCCAGATGGGGCGCCAGTACGGATAGATGGCCCGGGGGCAGAACATGCGGTTGTCGCTATAGGTGCCCTGGCAATGCACGCCCTGCAGGATGATCGAGGGCGACTTGAAGTGCAGCATGTAGCCCGTCTTCTCATCGATGATGTGCTGGACCAGAGCGCGCACGGTGAACTGCTTGTCGCAGTACGGCACGTTTTCCGCATCGAAGTACAGGCCTCGCGTCTTGTTGTCCGCGTTGAGCGTGGCCAGGATCTCCCGATAGGACTTCACGCGCACCTGACTGCCGGGTACCAGCTGACCGATGGCGACATCCGGCGTCGGCTGGCCTTGGAGGATCGTACCCCTGCGCCGCGGGAACGGAACGCCGCCAGGCAGCAGCCGTTGCAGTCCGTCATAGGCTTTCATCAAGCCTTTTGCGAGGCGATCCCCCAGCCCGATGCGCCGCCCAAGCCGCTCGCCCCGCCGCACCACGAACACACCCAAGCGATAGACGAACCCGCGCAACAAGGTCGCCAGATCGGCATTGCCCGAACGGTAGTCTTCGACGTATTGGCGAAGGTCATAGGGCGACAGCGGCTTTGTCGCATGCAGCAGCTCGGTGGCCTGGCAAGCGTAACGCGGCCCCTTCTCGGGATCATGGCCCCCCTGCGTCGCACGTGCCAGCTGCTCCATGCTGCAGCCGCTCGCATGCCGCCGCAAGGCTTCGCGGCGCACCGCCCGGCGGCCGGACACCGGGTCGGCGGCCGGTTTGAGCCAGGCTTCGTTCCAGTACAGCGAACATGCGGCTTGGCACCCTCCGTGCGCGCTGCCGTCGCAGCGTGATCCTTCTAGGTGCACCGTGCGTTCGAGCTTGCGTGCCCCGCTGTAGCAGACAGTGTCACAGGTCTTGTGGGCTCGCTTGAACACGCGCAGTGTCTTGCCACAGGAAGCCAGCATCTCGGGCATGAATGGCATGCCATCGAGCCGTCCGTGCTCGTCCAGCGTCGCGAGGATCTCTTCGCGGCTGCGGACCTGAACCCACTCGCCAGCACACAGGGAAGGAGCTTCCACCCCATCTTGTGCCGGCCCGCTCAAAAACTGTTGTCTTGTGTAATCCATGAGCGCCTCTGCGCGACGGGTAGTCGCTGTTCAAAAGCATTTCGGGCTTTTCCATTCTCCAACAATTCGCTTCTAATTTGTGGATCCGGAATTGCCGTTTTCACTCTGACGATGAATAAGAATGCGTTGGATTGGATAAGACCCGGTCGAGCTCAGCCATGGAAACGATTGCTGGAAAACCGCGATCCAGGTGCCACGCCCCCGGGCATCTGGAAGTAGGATGCGGTAACTGTTTCATCGCGCCATGCTGCCCTTGAACCTGCTCCCCCGCGACCCGGCCGTCCCGCCATCGCTCCTCTTCCTGGGGGCCCACTGCGACGACATCGAGATCGGCTGCGGCGGCACCATCCTGCGCCTGCTTGGCGATTTGCCGCAGGCGCAAGTGACCTGGGTGGTCTTCAGTTCTTCCTCGCAGCGGGAGCGCGAAGCGCGCGCCAGCGCTTCGCTTTTCCTGGAACAAGCCCATGGACCCAAGGATGTGCTGGTCCATCAGTTCCGCGACGGCTTCTTTCCCCACGAAGGTGCAAGGATCAAGGACGCTTTCGAGGCACTCAAGAAAACGGTGAATCCCGACCTCATCTTCACGCACTACCGTGACGACCGGCACCAGGACCATCGCACCATCAGCGACCTGACCTGGAACACCTGGCGGCGCCACCTGATCCTGGAGTACGAGATCCCGAAGTACGACGGCGACCTGGGCGCGCCGAACTGCTTTGTGCCGCTCGATCGCGCGGCCTGCGAGCGCAAGGCGCGCCTGATCTGCGAGCAGTTCCAGTCCGAACGCAACAAGGGCTGGATGACCGAGGACACCTTCCTGGCCCTGGCGCGCCTGCGCGGCATCGAGTGCGCGGCGCCAGGCGGGTTCGCCGAGGCCTTCTACTGCCGCAAGTTCACGCTCAGTGCGGCCTGAGCTGCGGCTGCATGCCCAATGTCCGTCAGTACGACTTGAGCTGCGGCCGGATGCTGATGTCGGTCACTTCGATCCGGCGAGGCAGGGTCAGGGCATGGGTCGCTACCGCGGCCACGTCCTCGGGCTGCATCAGGAGCTCGGGACGATAGGTTCTGCCCTCCATGGCATGGACCGCGGCCTGCATGGGGCTTGCCGTGCGGCCCAGGAACAGGCTGACGACTCGCACGCCGTCCGGATTGACCTCTTCACGCAGGCTGTCCGCGAACGCCTTGAGCGCATGCTTGCTGGCCGCGTACTGGGCGAGGCTCGCCCGTGCCGCGAGGCCGGCGCTCGAATTGACGAAGAGAACCTGGCCTTGCCGTGACCTAAGCTCCGGCAGAAGCCCCTGGGTCACGAGGAAGGGCGCCCGGAAATTGACCCTGTGGTGGGTGTCCAGGTCGTCAGCCGCAGTGGCGGCTACCGTCGACAGCCGGATCACCCCGGCGCTGTGCACCAGGATGTCCACTCGACCCGCGTCGCGCAGGATCCGATCGGCCAGCCCTTCAACGTCCCGGTCCAGCGCCAGGTCCGCCTGCAGGAAATGGGCTTGCACCGGGCCGGCTTCGGCTGACACCGCTTGCAAGGTTTCCAGCTTGCGTCCCACCAGGCAAAGGGTGGCGCCTTGCTTCGCCAACCCCAGGGCGATGGCACGTCCGATGCCGCTGCTGGCGCCGAGCACCACCGCGACCTGCTTGTCCAGGGCCTTCATGGCGTGCCGGGCGCGAGGGCCAACAGGTCGTGCTCCCGCAGCATCTGCGCAGCGGCGTGGATGGCGCCGAACGGGAGCCCGGACCGCTCGGCGATATCGAGCAGGCCGCAGCTGCCGTCCGAGAGGTTCAGTACCCACAACATCGCCATCTCGATCTGCCGCACGCCGCTGCCTCCCATCGCGCCATAAAGGCCGCGCTTGCCCAGCTGCGGTTCGCACTGCGGTTTGAGGTTCAGGTACCGCAGGTCGTGTTCGAGCACGTCGAACACCGACAGCACCGTCTCGCGGGCCTCCGCCAGCGACCCTGCATCGACGAACCCCGGGTTGTCGGCCGAGGTGTGGTACTCGGGAAACTGGCCCCACTGGCTGCGCATGAGGCAACCCACCGGAAGGTTGAATCCGGGGGAGCAGTATTGCCGCTCGTCGTAGCCGTAGGGCGAGAAGTCCAGGGTCGCATGGGGCCGGCCGGCGTGCTCCAGGACATGGGCGATGGCGCGGTCGATCTGCGCGTCGCCGCGCCGGCTCTTCTTGTAGGTGAAGCCCGCGCGGTCGCCGACGCAGGTCAGGACCAGGCCATGGCGGATGGCGCGCGCACGGTCCTCGTTTCGGCTCAGCCAGGTGATCGACCCGATGGTGCCAGGAATGAACAGGAAGCGGTACGAGTAGCGCCTGCGCGATCCGGCCAGCGCCTTCGCGAGGAAGGTCGCGACGGACACGCCCGACATGTTGTCGTTGGCCAGCGAGGGATGGCAGACGTGGCAGGACACCAGCACCTCATCGGCGGTGTCGCCCTCGAGCAGGCATTCGCCATAGCTCAGGTGCCCGTCCTCCAGGGTCGAATCGATGCAGACCTCGTACTCGCCTTCGGGCAGGCGTTCGAGCGTGCTGTGCGGCAGGCAAAAGCCCCAGGCCTCCTTGTAGTAGGACGTGCGGTAGGGAATCAGGTCCGGTTGCGCCGGCAGCGAGTGCAGGTGCGGCCGCAACTCGGCCAGCGACATGCGCTCGTGCACCGGCACGCTGTAGCTCACGACATGCAGGTTGTGGCGCCGGAAGTCGATGACCCGCTCGCCGGCCGCGTTCTTCACCCAGGCGTCGCGGATGTTCCACTCCCGCGGAACCGTCCAGTCGAACACCGGGGTGCCGCTGGGGACTTCATGCACCGTGAGCGGAATCTCCTGCGCGATCCGCGCCAGGGTCGCGCGCACGCCGTCGCCGGTGATGCTGCGGCAGAAGGGATAGAGCTCGCGGACCAGCGCATGCATCGCCGCGCCGAGCGCATCGGCGTCGGCGGCAGCGTCGGACCGAGCGGTCACTCCAGCACTTCCACGTCCGGAATCGGGACCACCAGTTTGCCGCCCCAGTCATGGATCCAGGCCAGCTGCGAACGGATCTCGTCCTTCAGGTTCCACGGCAGGATCAGCACGTAGTCCGGCTTCGTCTCGAACAGCTTCTCCGGCGGGAACACGGGGATGTGCGTGCCCGGCAGGAACTTGCCGTGCTTGTAGGGATTGCGGTCCACCGTGTAGTCCAGCAAGTCGGTGCGGATGCCGCAGTAGTTGAGCAGCGTGTTGCCCTTGCCCGGGGCGCCGTAGCCGGCGACCGTCTTGCCGGCCTGCCTGGCCTCGATCAGGAAGGCGAGGATCTTGCGCTTGGTCCGCTTGACCTGTTCGTCGAAGGAGCGATAGGTCGACAGCCTCGTGAACCCGGCGTTCATCTCGCGCTCGGCCAGTTCGCGTACACGCTCGGTGACCGGCCGCGACCCGTCTTCAGCGTGCCGCGCGTACAGGCGCAGGGAGCCGCCGTGGGTGGGCAGCTCCTTGACGTCGAACACGGTGAGCCCGAACTGGCCCAGCACCCGGCAGGCGGTGAGGAAGGAGAAGTAGGAGAAGTGCTCGTGGTAGATCGTGTCGAACTGGTTGCCTGCCATGAGGCGCATCAGGTGGGGAAACTCCAGCGTGATGACGCCGTGCGGCTTGAGCAGGATCTTCATGCCCTCGGTGAAACTGCACAGGTCGGGGACATGGGCGAACACGTTGTTGCCCACGATCAGGTCGGCCCGCTTGCCGGCCTTCACCAGTTCCGTCGCCGTCTCGCGACCAAAGAATCTGACGAGGGTGGGAATCCCCCTTTTCTCCGCCTGCCGGGCGACGTTGGCGGCCGGCTCGATGCCCAGCACCGGCATGCCCCTTTCCACGAACCAGCGCAGCAGGTAGCCGTCGTTGCTGGCCAGTTCCACGGTCAGGCTGTCCAGCCCCAGGTCGAAGCGTTCGATCACCTCGTCGCTGTAGGCCTTGGCATGGGCCAGCCAGCTGTCGGAGTAAGACGAGAAATACGCGTACTCGGTGAAGATGCTTTCCGGGCTGACGTACTCCTGCAGCTGGACGAGCAGGCATTCCTCGCACACGAACGCGTGCAGCGGATAGAAGGCCTCCATGTGGTTCAACTGGTCGGCCGACAGGAAGCTCTCGCACGGCGGTGACATGCCCAGATCGGTGAAGGTATGGCGCAGGGGCGTGCCGCAGAAGCGGCAGGGCGCGCCGTTGGCGGCGTGCAGGCTGGTCGGGACGGCATCGTCCATGGTCATTCGCATAGATCCTCCCTTGCTCATGTGACAGTCGCGATTCAATACCGCCAGAACAGCCGCTCGTCCAGCTGCCCGGATGCGCTCAGGTACTTCAGCTGCTTGAGGCGCGTGAACGGCCGGCCCTCGAAGGTCGCGCGCTCCATGCCGATGCGCTCGAACACGTCGTGCAGCTGGCGCGCGCCCTTGCGCGCGTCCCAGGCGCAGCGGAAGCCGGGCAGCCGTTCGTGGATCTTGGCGAAGCTGACCCGGTAGCTGCGGTTGTCGCCGCCCGGAGGCCCGAAGCTCAGCTCGCAGCCGGGATAGACGCCGGCCACGATCTGCGCGATCTCGCGCACCTGGTAGTTGTCGGCGTCGTGGCCCACGTTGAACACTTCCGCATGGATACGGTCTTGCGGCGCCACCAGCGCGCAGGCCACCGCCTCGCAGATGTCCAGCACGTGCACCAGGGGCCGCCAGGGCGTGCCGTCGCTGGTCATCGCGATCTTGCCGCTGGTGCAGGCCACGCCGCACAGGTTGTTCAGCACGATGTCGAAACGCATCCGCGGCGAGGCGCCATAGGCGGTGGCGTTGCGCAGGAAGGTCGGGGCGAACTCCGGCGTGGCCAGGGCCGCGACGTCGCGCTCGACCAGCGTCTTGCATCTGGCATATGCGGTCTGCGGATTGACCGGCGAGCGCTCGGTCATCGGCTCGGCCCCGTCGGCCACGCCATAGACACTGCACGAGGAGGTGTAGACGAAGCGCTTGACGCCCGCCGCCTTGGCCAGCGTGGCCAGCCGCACCGAAGCCTGATGATTGATCTGGAAGGTCAGCTCGGGATCGTTCTCGCCCAGCGGGTCGTTGGACAGCTCAGCCAGGTGCACCACCGCATCCAGGCCGCGCAGCAGGTCCGGCTGGATCTCGCGGATGTCGCCATTGATGGTGCGCGGGAAATCCGGCACCAGCGTGCGGTCGCTGAAGAGCCAGCCGTCCCGGTAGTAGCCGGTGTCGAAGCCCACGACCTCGTGGCCGCGCGCGGTGAGGAATGGCGCAAGCAGGCAGCCGATGTAGCCTTCCACGCCGGTGACGAGCAGTTTCATGCGTTGATTCCTTCCCTGAGGATCTTCGAATCGGGCGCCGCCGCGCCGGCCTCCCTGTTGAAGTCGGGCCAGCAGCGGTCCTTGTCCGACATTTCCTTCACCTGCACCGGCCACTCGATGCCGAATGCAGGATCGTCATGGCGGGCGCCGCGGGCGGCCGCCGGCGCGTAAAACTCGGACATGAGATAGCTCACAGCGGCGGCGTCGGTGAGCGTGACGAAACCGTGGGCGAAGCCCTTGGGCACCAGCAGCATGCGGCCGTTGGACTCGCTCAGTTCCACCCCGAACCACTGGCAGCAGGTCGCCGATGCGGGACGGATGTCGACGATCACGTCCCAGATCGAGCCATGGACGCAGCGCACCAGCTTGTCTTCCTCGTGCGGCGGCGCCTGCCAGTGCATGCCGCGCAAGGTGCCCGTGCGCTGCGTCAGCGACAGGTTGCCCTGCACCATGCGGGCCGGAAGCCCATGGGCCGCGAACTCGCGCTCGCAGTACACGCGGGCGAACCACCCGCGATCGTCCTCGTGCGGCTGCGTCTCGACCAGGACCGCACCCGGCAGCGGGGTCGGCTTGAAGTTCATCGCCGGTTCATCACGACGCCCGCAACCAGCGAGTGCCCCAGGTTCAACTGGGCCAGCAGGCGCTTGAGCAGGTCCACGCGGCTGTGCCCCTGGCGCCCGACCAGGAGCGCGGCTCCCGCCTGGGCCGTGATGATGCGCGCATCCGGACCCGCCCGGTTCGAAGGCGTATCGAACAGCACGTAATCGAATCGCTCCAGCATCTCCTGCACCAGCACGCCCAGCCGCGGCCCCTGCAGGAGTTGCACCGGATCCGGCATCAAGGTCCCCGCACCCATCAGGTGCAGTCCGTCGACGCCCTCCACCCGGACCACCGCCTCGCCCTGGCCGCTGCCCGCCAGCAGGTTGCTCAGGCCCACCGGGGTGCCGAGCGAGAACAGCCGGTGCAGCCTCGGACGTCGCAGGTCACCGTCAATCAGCAGGGTCCGGCCGGCGAACTGGCTCAGGCAGATCGCCAGGTTCGCGGCCAGGTAGGTCCGGCCATCACCGTCCTCGGAGCTCACCACCGCCAGCGCGGGCCTCTCGACCCCGGCCAACACGCCGGCAAGCAGCTGCGAACGCAGGACGCGGAACTCCTCGGCGCGGTCCGAGAAGGGGTCGCGCGCGGCGACCAGTTCGTCGGGCCATGTCTGCACCACCGGGTTGGGGACACCCGAGGGGTAGTAGAACTGCCGGACATCATCCTGCGTCGCGATGCGCGTGCTGGTGGGAAGCTCGGCCAGGCGCAGCTTGCGCTCGCGCTCCCAGGCGACGATCTTGTCGACCTGCTCGCGGCTCAGGTCACGGCGCCGGCGAATCAGCTGGCGGTTTTCGGCCGCGGTGTCGGAGATTTCGGGGTCTTCCGTCCTGCGGTTGGCGTCGTTCATGTCGTTTCCCATCACGGGCTTGCATAGGTCAGGCGGTGCCTTTCCCGGTCACCGTTGGACATCACACCGATCAGCGGTTGGTCGAGCAACTGCAGGACATCGTCCTCGAGCCGCAGGCGCCGGTCGCGCGACTCACGCCAGAAGGCCGCGAGCACGCCGGCGAACGTGCCGATCACCAGCGAGGCAATCAGGTTGACGATGAGGCGCGGCGATGACGGCAGCGCCGGCGCCGTTGCCGGCTTCACGATGGAGATGGATTCACGCGGCCCGCCGGTGTCCAGGACCGACTCATTGGTCCGCATGACGGCGCTGTCATAGGCGCGGCGCGCCAGCTCGACGTCGCGCTGCAGGCGCAGCGCCTGCTCGCGCTTGGATTTCAGTTCGATGACCTTGGCCCGCTGCGCCTCCAACGCCGACTGGATGGTGGCCACCCGTTCAGCCGCGATCTTGCTCTCGCCGGCGATGGAAGAGGTCACCCGCCGCGAGGCGGCATCCACGCGCCCGCGCAACTCCTCCAGCGCGTTGCGCTGCTCGATCACCGAGGGGTGCTGGTCGCCCAGCCGCGATCGCAACTCCACCATCCGCGCCTCCTGCCGCGCCAGGTCGGCGCTGAGAAGAGACACCACCGGGTCGCGCAGCACTTCATCCATGCCCGCGCGGTTGGCCTGCGACTGCCGCTGCCGGCCGGCTGCATTGGCCGCGACGGACTGCAGCGCGACCAGCTGTGTGTTCAGTTCCGACAGGCGAAGGTTCTCCACATCCAGCTTTTCATCGGTCACCGAAATGCCGTTCTCGCGCTGATAGGTGGCCAGTTTCTCTTCCGCCGTGTCCAGCGCGGCCTTGAACCGGCCTGTGCGGCCGCTGAAGGCTCCGGTCGTGCGTGTCGCGGTTTCCTCGCGGATCTGCCGCGCGATGTCCACATAGGCCTGCACGAAGGCGTTGGCCGTTCGCGCGGCGGAGCCGGCATCGCGCGAGGTGTAGGAGATCGTGAGCATGTTGGACTCGCGCGAGGGCTTGACGTCCAGCTTCTTGAGCAACTGCTCGCCGGCCCAGGTCTCGAAGTCGCCCTCGCCGCCGATCGATTCCTTCCACTTGTTCTTGAGCTGCTCATCGTCCTGCAGACCCAGCAGCCGCAGCGCGGCGATCGCGACGCGCACGCTCTCGATGAGTTCGGCCTCAGCGGCGACGGGACTCGAGATCGAGGGGATCGGCGAGGCGGGAGCGCGCGACTCCACCATGACTTGGGCACGCGCCACGTATTGCCGCGGCATCAGCATCGTTCCAAGCACGGTCAGCAGGACGATGGCGCTGAACGCCAGGAGGAAAGCCCCTCGCCTGCCGGCGATCACGGAAAAGAATCTGCTCAAGGACATGGTTCCCAGGCCGCGTCGCGCCCTGCTCCTCTCATGTCGCAGGCGGCGCAAGCTTCAGGCTCTGCGTCCGACTCTAAGGTCGGACATATGCCTGTGCGTGTAGGACGCAGCCTCGGCAATCTCCTAGGCTATTTCTACTGTGGTGTGCGTGTGCGTTGCTCAGCTGATCCGGACGAAACTTGCGACCGAAGGAATACCTGCGGAGTCGAGCACGAACAGCATGTAGTAGCCGGGCGGTACCATGGCGGCTGAGTTCGGTACGGTGGCCGTCAGGGTGGTGTTGTTGACCTGCACGGGCAGGCGGATTGCACGCTGGTGCATGTCAACGCCGTGGGTGGTCGCGCCCGGCGCCACCAGCATCGCCGACGCCACCTGCCGGTCGGTGGTGACGACGAAACCCTGCCCACGCGTGACGGTCGCGGGTGCCGAGACAATCTGCGGCTGTGCGCCCATGAACAGATAGGGTGGCCAGTACACCTGCGCCTTGTGCTGGGCGGCGGCAGCGGCGGACTTGTCCATGTCGTCCTGGGACAGCAGGACCGTGGCGTCAGGCAGCAGGATCGCGCTGGAGTGGTAAGCCGCCTGGATCGCGTGGGGAAGCATCTGCTGCCATTGCCCGATCGTCTCGCTGGCCTGGGTGGAATACATCTCCGCCTGCAGTACGGGGCCGTCGTAGGTGTTCTGGCCGCTGTTGCCTCCCATGGTGAGCAGCTTGCCATCGGGCAGGATCACCGTGTTGCTGTTGTGCCGGGGCTGGATCCAGCGCGGATACGCATTCCAGCCGATGCCCGGCGCACCGCCGTCCAGCCATTCGTTGCCCGAGGTCGGCGCCCGAAAGTCATCCTGGCCGCCTGCGACCATCACGACCTGCCGCGTCGTGGTGCCTGAGGCATCGGTGTAGATGATGCCGTTGCCATAGCTCCAGTGGGAGCCGCGCAAGATGGGCAGCGGTGTCCATTGGCCGTTCGCCGGGTTGAACAGGTAGCTCGAATAGTTGGACGGCCCGGCTTCCAGCATCGACCCGCCCAGGAGCTGGTACTGGAATGGATACAGACCGGAAAAAGTGTGAGTGCCGACGAAGGCGATCGTCCCCACGCCGTCCGGGCTCGCGGTGGGGGTGAAGATCTCGACCTCGCGGCTGATCGCTTCTGAGCCGGTTTCGTCATAGCCGCTGGTAATGACAACGCGGTTGTCGCCCAGCTTGGTGGTGGTCGGATACCACCGCCCTGTGACCATGTCGGGTTGGCGCACGAAGGTTTCGGTGGCGGGATTGAAGGTGTAGGTGGTCAGGGTTCCCTTCCAACCCTGGGTGCCCGGCGGCGCGTTCGGATCGGGATAGCGCAGGTTGCCGCCGGCGATGAAGACCCGGCCGTCGGCCAACACCGTCTGCCCGGCGCACCAGATGTTCTCGGGCGGCGCAATCGAGCGGCCCGTGCGGGTAGCCGGATCCCAGATGTAGGCCACGCCGTTCATGGAATTTGCCGGCTTGTCCCAGTCGTTCGGGTTGTACGACCAGAACATCACCTTGCCGGTGTGCAGCAGGACTGCCGTGACGCCGACAACCGGAATGGTGAACGGGTCGCTCCAGCGGCCTTGCGGGTAGGTCGGCGGTGGCGGTGGCGGTGGCGGTGGCGGTGGCGGTGGCGGTGGCGGTGGCGGTGGCGGTGGCGGTGGCGGTGGCGGTGGCGGTGGCGGTGGCGGTGGCGGTGGCGGTGGCGGTGGCGGTGGCGGTGGCGGTGGCGGCGGCGGTGGCGGCGGCGGTGGCGGCGGCGGCGGCGGTGGCGGTGGCGGCGCGGGTGGAGGCGTTGGAGCCGGAGTTGGAGCCGGCGTCGGCGCAGGAGTTGGCGCTGGGGTGGGCTTCGGCGGCTTGCCCTTGCCCCTGTCAGCCGCAGCCAGGAAGCCAGCGGCGAGTTGGTTGGCGGCCGCGACCTCGGCGAGGTCCTCCTGCAGCGTCTGCGGACCCGATTTGGGTTGACGACCGCGGGCGGGCACCGCGCGCTCGCCGCGCTCGACCTCGCACTGGGCGGCCCGCACGCGCGCGTGCTCCCTCGCGTGGGCCGAGCCCAGCAAATCACTTTCGCGCTTGAACACGGCCGCCTCAACCTCTGCCGGCTGGCAGGCCTGGCCCGGCACGTGCAGTGGCGGGGCTGCAGCCGTCGGCTGTGCCACCAGCAGTGACAAAAGCGCTGCCAGCTTTGTGCGCGCGCTGAAGCGGGTCGATGACATGCCCCGTCCTTTGAGTGCAGTGCCGCTCAACGTAGGATTTCTCTGTCACGGGGGCAAGCACAGCCGTCTTGGATGTCGCCGCTGTTACTTTCGTTTGCACGAGCGTCTGCTCAGCGAGGAATCCGGCCCACCCCAGCCGTCGGGCAAATGCCGGCGTCTGGCTCGACCGAGGCGCTAGGCCAGCGGCCCGGCCAGCTCGCGCAGGCGCTCGGGCGTGGCCACCGGCAGGCCGAAGAATTCCAGGTACGCCGGGATCATCTCGAACAGCATGTCGGTGCCGACCTGCGTGCGGCAGCCGCGCGCTTGCGCGGCCTGCAGCAGGGGCGTGAGCTCGGTGCGCATCACAACCTCGCCGACGAAGGTCTGGGAATCGAGGCGGTCGGCATCGAAAGGCAGCGGGTCCTGGTCCGACATGCCCAGCGGCGTGCAATTGACCACCACGTCGAAGCCGGCCGGGTCCTTGCTGCCCGTGCTCACGCGCAGCTGCGGATGAAGCGCGCGCAAGCGCGCGGCCAGCGCCTCGGCCGCGGGCGCGTTGAGGTCATGCAGCGCGATCTCCGCCACACCCGCGCCGGCCAGCGAAGCGGCGATCGGGCAGCCCACGCCGCCGCAGCCGACGACCAGGGCGCGCGCGCCGCGCAGCACCAGGCCCTTGCGCTGCGTGCCGCGCACGAAGCCGGCGCCGTCGAACTGCTCGCCGCACAGGCGCCCGTCCGGCAGACGCTTGACCGCGTTGCAGGCGCCGGCCACCTTGACCGCATCGCTGGCCTCGTCCAGCAGCTGCACCACCCTCACCTTGTGCGGCATGGTGATCAGCGCGCCCCGCACGTTGTCCAGCCGGAAGAGCCCTTCCAGCACCAGCGGGAAAACCTCGGCGCGGCAGGCCATGGGCACCACCAGCGCGTTGATGCCCTCGGCCTCGAAATACGGGTTGTAGATCAGCGGCGCCTTGAAGGAATGCGTCGGGAAACCGAGGTGCGCGATCACCTCGGTGTGGCCATCGATGCGCATGAGCGCCGAGCCCTTACTTGCGCGCCTTGTCCAGCTCGGTCATCAGCGCCTTCACCGTGGCGTCGCCCACGTTGGCGGAATGCTTGGCGATCACGGGCTTCATCTTTTCGCGCATCTTCGCGACTTCCGCCGGCGGCAGCTCGCTCACCTGCATGCCCGCTTTCTTCAGGGCGTCGAGGATGCCCGCGGCCGCGGTGCGCGACTGCTCGCGCTGGTACTTCGCCGATTCATGCGCGGCGTCCGCCAGGACCTTCTTCTCGTCGGCCGACAGCGCATCCCAGAACTTCTTGCTGATCACCACCGACTGTGGGTTGTACTGGTGGTTCGTGAGCGTCATGTACTTCTGCACTTCGTACAGCTTGGCGCCCTGGATCGTCGCGACCGGGTTCTCCTGCCCGTCCACCGCCTTCTGCTCGAGCGCGGCATAGAGCTCGGGGAAAGGCAG
This sequence comes from Ramlibacter tataouinensis, assembly GCF_001580455.1. NCBI lineage: Bacteria > Pseudomonadati > Pseudomonadota > Betaproteobacteria > Burkholderiales > Comamonadaceae > Ramlibacter > Ramlibacter tataouinensis. The sequence goes on along the minus strand of NZ_CP010951.1, from coordinate 3,858,267 downwards.
CGGCGTGGGATTCGCGCCGAGGGCCGTCACCCAGTCCACGTTGATCGGGTTGGGGATGACGCGCAGTTTCAGGCCCGCGATGTCCTCGACCTTGGCGATCGGCCGCTTGCTGTTGGTGAGCTGGCGGAAGCCGAGTTCGTAGTACGCCAGGCCGACCAGGCCCTTCTCTTCCAGCTTCTGGTGCAAGGACTGGCCGAAGGGGCCATCGGCCACCGCGTCCGCCTCCTTCGGGCTGCCGAAGAGGAAGGGGAAGTCGTAGACCGCGAACTCCTTGACCACGCTCGCGAAGATGCCGGAGTTCATCGCGGCCATCTCCAGCGTGCCCCCCTGCAAGGCCGAGACGTTGGCCTGGTCGCTGCCCAGCGCGCCGCCGGGGAAGACGTTCACCTTGAGCTTGCCGCCGGACTTCTGCTCGACGATCTCGGCGAACTTCTCCATGCCCATCACGACCGGATGGCCCTTGGCGTTCTGGTTGGCGAACTTGATGGTCTTCACCTGCGCCTGCGCGATGCCGGTGGCCAGTGCCAGGGCGACGAGCGCGGCAGCCTTCAGTGTTGTCCTCTTATCCATGGTGTTGTCTCCTAGTGGGCAGAAGCTTAACCGTAGAACCAGCGCGCCGGAACCATGACGAGTTGGGGGAAGAAGACCATCAGGAACATCACGGCGAACTGGGCGACCATGAAAGGCCACACGCCTTTGGTGACCTCATCCATGCTGATCTTGCCGACGCCGGCCACGGTGCTCAGGATCGTGCCCACCGGCGGCGTGATCAGGCCGATCGAGTTGTTGATCATGAACATCACGCCAAAGTAGACCGGGTCGATGCCCGCGGCCTTCACCAGCGGCATGAGCACCGGCGTGAGGATCAGGATGGTCGGCGTCATGTCCATGGCCGTTCCGACGACCATCGTGAGCACCATGATGGCCACCATCAGCAGCGTGGGGCTGTCGAGCAGCGGCTTGAGCAGCGCCACCAGTTCCGCTGGCAGGTTGGCGACCGTGATCATCCATGCGGACACCATGGCGGCCGCGACCAGGAACATGACGACGGCGGTAGTCCGCGCGGCCGACAGGAACAGGCCGTGCAATTCGGACCACTTCAGCTCGCGGTAGATGACCATCGACACCAGCAGCGCGTACACCGCGGCCACGACGGCGGCCTCGGTCGGCGTGAACACGCCGAACTTCAGGCCGACGATCACGATCAGCGGCAGGCCGAGCGCGAAGGTGGCGTCCTTGAGCGCGACAAGCACCTCGGCACGCGTGGCGCGCGGCGGCGGCTCGCCGCCCTTGTCCTTGCGCACCATCCACCACCAGGTCACCCACAGCGAGGCGCCCAGCAGGATGCCCGGGAAGATGCCGGCGATGAACAGCTTGGAGATCGAGACGTTCGCGGCCACGCCGAACACCACGAACCCGATCGACGGCGGGATGATCGGCCCCATCACGGCGGCCGAGGCCAGCAAGCCGGCGGAGCGCGGACGGTCGTAGCCTGCGCGGGTCATCATCGGCAGCAGCAGCGCGGCGAGCGCCGCCGCATCGGCCACCGCCGAACCCGACAGCGCGGACATCAGCGCCGCCGCGATGATCGCGACATAACCCAGTCCGCCGCGCACGTGGCCGACCAGCGTCATCGCCAGCTTCACGATGCGCCGCGACAGGCCGCCGGTGTTCATGATCTCGCCCGCCAGCATGAAGAAGGGCACGGCCAGCAGCGGGAAGCTGTTGGCGCCCTCGAGCGTGTTCTGCGCCAGGATCTGCGCGTCGAACATGTTCATGTGCCACATCAGCGCGGCGCCGGAGGCGAGCAGCGCGAAGGCGATCGGCACGCCCAGCGCCATCGCGCCCAGCAGCGACCCGAGGAAGATGGCGATGGTCATGCGGAGCGCCTCCCGAGCGGCGCGGCTTCGGCACCTGCGGACTCTTCTTCGGATTCGACGATGCCCACCAGTTCGTCCTCGGCGAGTTGGCCGCTCACGAGCTTGTAGAACTCGTGCGCGATCACCACGGCGCCGAGCACCGCGAACACGACACCGCTGGAATAGAACCATGCCATGGACGCCTCCATCACGGCGCTGGTCGTCTGGTAGTTGATCACCGTCTGCTGCCACCCGCCCTTGGCCATCAGCCAGCATATGTAAAGCATCAGCAGGTGCGTGGCCGCCAGGCACAGCTTCTTGCCGGCCACGGGCAGGCGCGAGACGAGGGTGTCGGTGCCCAGGTGGCCGTGGGTGCGAAGCGCCACGACGGCCCCCAGAAAGGTCATCCACACGAACAGCCAGCGCGACAGCTCCTCCGACACCGTGATACCGGAGTTGAAGCCGTAGCGCAGCACCACGTTGCCGAACACCATGAGCACCATCAGGGCCAGGCAGGCGACCATCAGGTGGCCGAACAGGCGGCACAGTGCGTCGATGGCTCTCTGGATCATGGTCGAGTCTTCCAGTGTCCTGTCCCGCAAATTTCTGGGCCCTCGTTCGTATGCATGCGGGGATGAGCGGTGGTTGGCCAGATAGGGTCAAGACTGGGCGTCTTGACCCTATCTGGACGGCCGCCGGGCGCCCCGCAGGCGCCGAACCCTTCGGGCTGCCTCGTATCGGGCCGCATGCCGCGTTGCGTCCACGGGTCAAGCCGGCCAGGCTTGACCCGCGCCCGCGCCTTGCCTGCGGCCCGATACGAGGCAGCGAGAGCCCAGGAATTTGCGGGACAGGACACTAGGCGCCATTCTCCATGCGCCGGCTCGATTTGGCGCATGGGGTCAGCCCGCGGTCTCGCGCACGATCTCCACCAGCGCCCGCAGGCCCGCCGTGTAGGAACGCCAGCCCAGGCCCTGGATCGTGGCCTTCACCGCCGGCGAGATGATCGAGTGCTGCCGCCAGGACTCGCGCGCCGCGATGTTGGACATGTGGATCTCCAGCACCGGGAAAGGCATGGCCTTGATCGCGTCGTGCAGCGGCACCCCGTGCTGCGTGAGCCCGGCCGGGTTCAGCAGCGCGCCGGCGGCCGAATCGATGTTCTCGTGGAACTTGTCGACCAGCGCGCCCTCGTGGTTGGACTGGAAGATCTCCAGCTCGACCTGCAATTCGCCGGCGAGCGAGCGCAGGCGCTCGTTGATCTCGGCCAGCGTCGTGTGGCCGTAGATGTGCGGCTCGCGCCGGCCGAACAGGTTCAGGTTCGGCCCGTGCAGCACCAGGATCTTCAGCTGCTGCGTCACTTGCGCGCCTTGGCCAGTTCGTCGTTGTAGAGCTTGACGATCGCCGGGTCGTAGCTGGCGGAGAACTTCTCCGTCACCGGGCGGGCGATCTCGCGCATGCGGCCTTGTTCCGCGGCGCTGACTTCGTTGTATTGCATGCCGCGCTTCTGCAACTCGCCCACCGCTGCCTGCGCCGCGGCGCGGCTGGTTTGCCGCTGGTAGGCGCGGGCCTCGTTGGCCGCATCCTGCATGATCTTCTGTTCGGCCGGGGACAGCCGGTCCCAGAACTTCTTGCTCACCAGCATGATGTTGGCCGCGTACACGTGGTTGGTGGCGCTGACGAACTTGTTTACCTCGAAGAACTTGTTCGACAGGATCACCGCGAACGGGTTCTCCTGTCCGTCCACCGCCTTGGCTTCCAGCGCGCCGTACAGCTCCGCGAAGGGCATGGGCACCGGGTTGGCCTTGAAGGCCTTGAAGGTTTCCAGGAACACCGGATTGGGGATCACGCGGATCTTCAGGCCGTCCAGGTCCTCCGGCCGGGCGATCGGGCGCTTGCTGTTGGTGACATTGCGAAAGCCCAGGTCCCAGTAGCCGAGCGCGACCAGGCCCTTTTCCGGCAGCTTGGCCAGCAGCGCCTGCCCGAAGGGGCCGTCCAGCAGCGCGTCGGCCTGGGCGAAATTCGCCACCGCGAACGGAAAGTCGATCAGCCCGAATTCCTTGACGATGCCGGCCAGCGATGTCGTGGCGGGCGCCGACATCTCCTGCACCCCGCCCTGCAGCGCCGACTGCTGCTGCAGTTCGTTGCCCAGTTGATTGGACGGGAATTCCTGCACCTTGAGCTTGCCGCCGCTCTTGGCGGACACCAGTTCGGCGAAGCGCTTGACGCCCAGGCTCACCGGATGGTCGGTGTTGTTCAAGTGCCCGAACTTGATGGTGCGCTCCTGGATGTCCTGCGCGCCGGCGGCGAATGCGGCGAGGACGAGAACCGCACCCAGTGCGGTGCGCAGCAGATTTGTTTTCACGCAAAGTCTCCTTCGTTGGATGTGCGGCATGATAGGAACGCGTCCAGAACAGTGTTCCGAACTGGAAACTCATTTCACATGGCAAACACACCGCCCGCCTCCGGCACCGGCGCCCTCGCCCGCGCGCTGCGCATCCTCGAAACGCTGGCGCAGGCGCCGGAGGGACTGCCGCTGTCCGCGCTGGCCGACGAACTGGAGCTGCCGCGCAGCGCCTGCCACCGTCTGCTGGCCGACCTCACGCGCTGCGGCTACGTGCGGCAGGTGCGCGCGCACGGCGACTACGCGCTCACCACCAAGCTGCCCGCACTGGGCCTGAGCTACCTGGGCGGCGCTGGCATCATCGACATCGCGCAGCCGATCATCGACCGCCTGGCCGACGTCTCGGGCGAGCTGGTGCGGCTGGCCCTGGTCGACGGCGACCGCCTCACCTTCGTGGGCAAGGCGCAAGGCGCGCGCTCGGGCCTGCGCTACGACCCCGACATGGGCATCGACGTGCGCCTGTCATGCAGCGCCGGCGGGCATGCCTGGCTGATGACACTGTCGGAGGAACGGGCCACCGAACTGGTCGCGCACCAGGGCTTCGGCAGCCCGAAGGAGTTCGGTCCCAAGGCGCCCACCACCTTCAAGGCGCTGATGAAGGTGCTCGAGGAGGACCGGCGCCGCGGCTTTTCGATGATGACCGAGATGTATGCGCCGGGCATGAGCGCGATGGCGGCGCCGGTGCAGCGCCGCGGCCAAGGCACCGTGGGCGTGATCACCATCGCCGGGCCGCTGATGCGCCTGACGCCTGCCCGCATGCAGGTACTGGGCGAGCCACTGGTGGCCGCCGCGCAGCAGCTGGCACTGGCCAGCGCCAGTTCGCCCTTCTTCTCGCACCGCCGGCACTCATAGGCCGAACGCAGGCCTGCAGGTTCTCACCACCGAGGCGCAGAGAGCACAGAGGGTCGCAGGGGAAACGAATCAAGGGACTCAAGGCACGTCTCCCGGCGGGCCTCTGCGCGCTCCGAGCCTCTGCGGTGAGTGAATTCGGGTTGCCACTACGCCCCCGGATACCCGCGCAATACAAAACGAGTGCAAATCAGCGCCCGCCTGAAATGGCGCGAATACCGCCGTCGCCCAAAGTACATACACCCCACGGGGCAGGCGGACACCGAGCGAAGGCCGCCACGCCGCCGGTCCATCCCACCCTTCGCTCAATGGAGAAAGTCATGAACCGCCGCACCTCTTCCGTCCTCGCCTTCAGCTCCACCATCGCCGTCGCCATGCTGGCGGCCAGCGCGATGGTCGGAACCGCCCGCGCCGACGACATCACAATCGACAACACGCCCTTCGTCAGCACCAAGACCCGCGCCGAAGTGAAGGCCGAGCTCTTCGCCAGCAAGGTCAGCAGCGCCGGTGGCGAATATGCCCTGCAGCAGAACGGGCAGCACATCGCCAGCGACTACACCCGCGAGCAGGCCCGCGCCGACTACATCGCCTCGCGCGACCAGGTCCGTGCGATGAACGCCGAAGACAGTGGCTCTTCCGCGCTGGCCCAGGGCCGCGCCAAGTCCTCCGGTGTCATGGTTGCGAAGGATTCCCGCTGAGCTTGACCGGAGCTTGCGCCACCCCCTCGCCGTCCGCCAGCCCCGTGCGGACGGCGAACTCCCCTCCCCCGCTTTGCAACCGGCGCGTATCGCGCGTGTATCCGCAAGGCAATTCCCGCCCCAGCCGCCCCAGCCGCTTGCCGCCCGGCCTAGACTTCGGCCCATGAGCAGGTCAGCGCGACGGCGTCCATCCCCGGCTGAAGGGATTCCCAAACAGCAGGCGCTGCACGACCTGCGCCAGAAGGAGGAACAGTACCGCGCGATCTTCGAAGGATCGCTGGACGGCCTGTTCCTGTGGGACGAACACCTGCGCATCGTGGACGTGAACCCTGCCGGGCTCGCGATCTACGGCTATCGGCGCGATGAAGTGGTTGGCAAGACCTATCCGAGCTACATGCCCGAGGAGTACGTGCGCGAGCGCCGCGAGATGGTGCGGCGTGCCCTGGCGGGCGTGAGTACTCATGTGGAAACCACCGTGCTGCGGCCCGACGGCAGCACCTTCGATGCCGACCTGCGGGTGATACCTTTCGTGCAGCGCGGCCGGCCGCACGCGCTGGCCGTGGTGCGCGACATCAGCGAACGGCGCTGCCGCGAGCGGCAGCTGCAGCGCAGCGAGGCGCGCCTGCGCGCCACCGTCGATGCCGCGTTCGACTGCGTCATCAGCATGGACGGCGAAGGGCGCATCGTCGAGTTCAACGCCGCGGCCGAGCGCGTGTTCGGGCATCGCCGGCAGGACGTGATGGGGCAGTCCTTCGCGGAGCGCCTGATGCCGCCCCGCCTGATGGACGCCTACGAGCGCGAGATGCGCAGCTTCCGCGAGCAGGGCAACGCGCCAATCATCGGCCGGCTGGTGGAAAGCCGCATGCTGCGCGCCGACGGCAACGAGATTCCGGTGGAGATCGCGGTCAGCGTGGCGGCTGTGCCCGAGGGGATGATCTTCGTCGGCCATGTGCGCGACATCAGCGAGCGCCAGCGTGCCGACCGCCAGTTGCGCGACAGCGAGGAGCAATACCGCGCGATCTTCAACGCCTCGATCGATGCCATGGTGCTGCGCGACGCGGATTTCCGCATCGTGGACGTCAACGCCACCTATGAGGCCATGAGCGGCTTCACCCGGGCCGAAGTGCTGGGCCTGGACCGCGTGCTGGCCAACCCCCCCTCGGCCGGCGAGACCATCCGCGCCCTGCACGGCAAGGCGCTGGCCGGCGAGACGGTGCGGCTGGTCACCCAGTTGCTGCGGCGGGACGGCCAGCGCTTCGACCTCGAACTGCGCGGCGTGCCCATCCAGCACCGCGGCAAGCCGCACGTGCTGTATATCGGGCGCGACATCACCCACGCCACGCGCGCCGAACGCGCACTGCGCGACAGCGAGGAGCAGTACCGCGCGATCTTCAACGCTTCGGCCGACGCGCTGGTGCTGCGCAATGCCGACTACCGCGCCGTCGAGGTGAATCCTGCCTACTCCACCCTGACCGGCTATTCGCGCGATGAAGTGCTGGGCGCCACCTTCGTTCTGACCCAGATGGACCCGGCGGTGCGGGCGCATCACCGCGCCCAGCACGAGCTGGCCCTGCTCGGCAAGGAATTGCGCTTCGAGGTCACGGCTACGCGCAAGGACGCCACCAAGCTGCAGGCCGAGGTACGCGGCACGCCCATGATGTACCGCGGCGAGCCGCATGTGCTTTACGCGGTGCGCGACATCACGCAGCGCATCGCGGCCGAACAGCACCGCGCCGAACTCGAGCGGCAGCTGCGGCAGGCGCAGAAGATGGAAGCCATCGGCCAGCTCACCGGCGGCCTGGCGCACGACTTCAACAACATCCTGACCAGCGTCCTGGGCTACGTGGCCATGGCGCAGGAACACCCGGCCGCCGAAACGGACCTGGCGCTGGGCCGCCAGCTCGGCCAGGCCCGCCTGGCGGCCGAGCGCGCGCGCGAGCACGTGGCGCAGTTGCTGGCCTTCTCGCGGCCCCGGCGCGGCGAACGCCGGCTGCTCCATGCGTCGCAGGTCGCCCAGCAGGCGCTGCAACTGCTGCGCCCCAATCTGTCGTCCTCGATCACGGTCAACTGCTGCGACAAGGCGCCGGGCACCTCGGGCACGCTGCCGCCGGTGCTGGCCGACCCGGTCCAGCTCGAGCAGGTGCTGTTCAACCTGTGCATCAATGCGCGGGACGCCATCGGCGAGCACGGCACCATCCGCGTGCGGATCGGCCATTCGCTCTCGGGCGGCTGCTGCGCCTCGTGCGGGGCGCGGCTGGGCAGCCACCGCTGGGTCTGGTTCGAGGTCGCGGACGACGGCTGCGGCATGACACCCGAGGTGAGCGAGCGCATGTTCGAGCCCTTCTTCACCACCAAGGAGGTGGGGCGCGGCAGCGGCATGGGGCTGGCGATGGTGCACGGCATCGTGCACGACCACGGTGGACACTTGCAGGTGACCTCCGTTCCGGGCGAGGGCTCGACCTTCCGCGTCCTGCTGCCGGCGGCGGCCGAGGAGGCGCTGCCGAGCCACGAGGCCCCACCCGCGCAGCAGCCCTCGCTGGCCCTGCCGCGGCTGCACGGCTGCGTGCTGCTGGTCGAGGACGAGCCCATCGTCAGCGGCTACATGAACGACCTGATGAGCGCTTGGGGCCTGGACGTGGTGATGGTCCAGGATCCGCGCGCGGCGGCCCGCCGGCTGGCGGCGGGCGAGGAGCATTTCGACCTGCTGCTGACCGACCAGACCATGCCCGGCATGACCGGCCTGGCGCTGGCGCGGCACGCCAGGCAGCACCGGCCGAACCTGCCGGTGCTGCTCTATACGGGGAACGCTGCCGACATCGCGCAGGAGGACTTGTCCGCCAGCGGCGTGGCGCGACTGCTGCGCAAGCCCATCGATCCTGCGGTACTGAGGGGGCTGCTGGGCGAGCTGCTGGCGCAGCCCGCCCGCGTGTCCATCCCCATGGGCTGAATCAGCAGTCTCAGCAGCCGATGCGCCGCCGCGTGCAGTCGGCCAGCCCGTGATGCTCGGCCCAGTACGAGTCGAACTCCGAGGGGCTGATGCCGAGGTCGCGCAGGGCGGCGGCATCCAGGCGTTGGAACTCCCGGCGCGCGACGGCGTAGCGCCAGGCGCGGGTCAGCTCGGTCACGATGTGGGTCAGCGTATTCATTTCAGTCAGGCCGCAAGCGGCAATGGGGTATCGGGTTGATCTGGCAGGGCGTAGGTCAGCGGCGCGATCGCGTTCTTGATGCGCATGCCCTGCTCCTCGTCGATGAGTCCGAACAGGACTTTCTGGAAGCGCGGCTCCATGACGCCGGAGACGAGGAACTGCCAGCGGTAGGCCTTGAGGAACTTGGCCTCGACCTGCTCGCGTTGTTCGCTGGTGAACGGCGTGCCGCAGACCTGCAGGAAGTAGCGCGCGTCGGATTCGGCCTGCCCCTGCAGGATGCCGTCCACGGCGCCCACCAGACCGATCAGCTGGTCCACGGCGGCGGAGCGCTGTTCGCGGTCCAGCTTGGCGTCTTCGCGGATCAGCTCCATCTCGTCCAGGATCGCGTGCTGCGCCTCTTCCTTGGCGTGGAACAGGAACACGTCCTTCCATAGCGGCGACAGGTCTTCCTGCGGATCGATGCTGGCGCGGTAGTGCGCCAGCACGAACAGCTCGATGTCCAGCGTCAGCGCCATCACGGCCCAGGTGCTGTTGCCCAGCACGACCTTCGCCACGTCATTGGGCGAAGCCGTCTGCACGTAGCCGGCCGGCATGTCCTTCTGCATCTGCATCTCGAGGCGGCGGAAGAGCTCCTGGTGCTTGATCTCCTCATCGCCCATGCGGACGATCGCCTCCAGCGCGACCTGGTCACCGAACCAGTGCTCGCGGCTGATGTCCAGCACCTTGGCGCTGATGAAGCGCTCGACCAGGCCGAACAGGTAGGCGTAGGTGCGACCCTGCACCTGGCTCATCAGTCGGCGCTGGGCAGGCGTCAGGAACGCCAGCTCATTGACGAGCGACAGGCCATCGGGCATGAAGCGCTTGGCGTAGTCGAAGCGTCGGCCGCGCACGACGTCGCGCTCGATCTCCCATCGCACGCGCTTCGAGACCTCGATGACGCGGGCATAGCGGTCGGTGTTGGGGGCGGCGGTTTCCATGGCGGGGCTCCTGGGTGAATGGGAATCGCCAATGTGTCCGGCACGGGTATCGCGCACGCGTCCGGTGGCCGCCGGTGTGTTGCGCCTTTGTATTGCATGGCTGGGCACCGGACCGGCCTCGGCCGGCTTTTGTAACGGCCTTGTATTTGGGCTTCCCCATCGCCCATGCGGGACGGCAGAATTTCGCGCATGAACGTAAGCGCACGCGTGCTGGTGGTCGACGACGACCCGTCGGTGCGCGCGCTGCTGCGCGAATACCTGCAGGGCCATGGGTTCGAGATTGCCGAGGCGGCTACCGGATCGGAGATGCGCGAGCAGATCGAGCGCGAGCTGCCCGACGCCGTGCTGCTGGACGTGCGGCTGCCGGGCGAGGACGGCCTGGTGCTGGCTCGCTACCTGCGCGAGCACTACGACCTGGGCATCATCATGGTCACGGCTTCCGGCGACGTGGTGGACCGGGTGGTCGGCCTGGAGGTCGGCGCGGACGACTACATCGCCAAGCCCTTCGATTTGCGCGAACTGCTGGCCCGCCTCAAGAGTGTGCTGCGCCGGTCGCAGGCGACGCCGGGCGGCAAAGGCCCCCTGGCCGAAGCCGAGCCGCAGCCCAGCGCGCCGCCGTCGCGCCGCAAGCGCTTCGGCCGCTGCGAGGTCGACCTCGAGTCGCACCGCATGTTCGAGGTGGGCGGCCCGGAAGTCACCATCACGGCGATGGAGTTCGACCTGCTCAGCACCTTCCTTGCGAACCCCAACCGGGTGCTGACGCGCGACCAGCTGCTGCAGCAGACGCGCCACCGCGAGTGGGAGCCGTTCGACCGTTCGATCGACATCCGCATCGGGCGCCTGCGCCGCAAGGTCGAGCCCGATCCGGGCGGCGAGCCGCAGTGCATCCGGACCGTCCGCAACGCCGGCTACATGTTCGTGCCCGGCAGCAGCAGCAGCGGCTGAAGCGCGCGCGCAGGCGACGCGCGCCGCCTGCGATCCGCACTCATTTGATCTGAATCAGGATGCGCCGGGCGGCGTGGTGACACCCTTGCCGCATGGCTGGCACCGCTCTTCGCATCATCCGTGACGAACACGTGGCGATCGCCGCGATGTTGCGTTCACTCGAAATGCTCGTCCTGCGCGGACGGGGGCGCAGCCGTGATCGCTTCTTCGACACGGTGCGCGCCATGCTCTTTTATCTCGACGAGTTTCCGGAGAAGCGGCACCACCGCATCGAGTCCGAGCTGCTGTTTCCGCCGCTGGTGCGCTGCGCCCCCGAACTGCTGCCGGTGATCGAGCGGTTGGAGATCGACCATGGCGCCGGGGAAAGCAAAGTGCGCGAACTGCAGCACCTGCTGCTGGCCTGGGAGATCGTCGGCGCCAGCCGCAAGGAGGCCTTTTGCCAGGCCCTGCACGAGTACGTGCGCTTCTACCTGGAGCACATGCAGGTCGAGGAAAAGCAGCTGCTGCCCACGGCGCAGGCGAAGTTCAGCCCGCAGGACTGGGAGAAGCTGGACGCGGCCTTCGTGGCCGGGCTGGACCCGCTCGCCGGTGGCCCGCGCGATCCCGTCTATGACGATCTGTTCACGCGCATCGTGACGCAGACACCGGCGCCGATTGGGGTCGGGGACGACTGAGGGAAGCGCCCGGAAGCGCGTTGAGGAGCGCCCCCACCCCTGCCCTCCCCCGGAGGGGGAGGGAGGAAATTTCAAAACAACCCGCCGGCGCGAAGCGTCGGGCGCTGCACGGCTTGTTCGAGCAGGCCGTCCTTCAGCGGACCGGCGAGGGTGAACCAGGACTTGGCGCGTGTGACCGCGGTGTACACCAGTTCGCGCGTGAGCACCGGGCTGGGCCGGTCCGGCAGGACCAGCGCGGTGTGCACGAACTCCGAGCCCTGCGACTTGTGCACCGTCATGGCGAACGCGGTTTCCACCGATTCGAGGCGACTGGGCAGCACCCAGCGCACGCCGCCGCCATTGGCGGGAAAGGCCACGCGCAGCATGGGCTTGCCCTGTTCCGGCACCTGCAGCGCGATGCCGATGTCGCCGTTCATCAGGCCCAGCGTGTAGTCGTTGTGCGTGACCATCACCGGCCGCCCGGCGAACCAGCCCTGCGCCGCGGCAACCAGGCCTTCGGCGTGCAGCAAGTCGGCGATGCGCTCGTTGAGGCGCTCGACGCCATGGCGGCCGCCGCGCACCGCGCACAGCAGCTGGAACGACAGGCTGGCGTCCAGCACGCCGCGCGCCCAGGTGTCGATGTCCTCCTGGGCGTCGCTGCGGGGACCGCGATTCATCACGCCCAGGTAGTGCGACAGGCCCACAGGCGGCGCGACCACCCCTGAACTCTCCAGGCGGCCCTGCCCGCGCCCGCCGAAGAACTCGGGTCCGCCCTCCAGCACCAGCCGGCGCAGTCCCGCTTCGCTGTTCGCCAGGTCCAGCCACGCGAGGTCGGCGCGGCCCTTGCTGCGGATCTCCTGGATCCGCTTCACGTCGCCCTCGTTGACGGCCTGGGCGAGCTGCCCGATCCCGCTGCCTTCGCCGAAACGCCAGCTCTTGCGCAGCTTGACCACGCACTGGTCGAGCGGCCTGCCGGCATCGTCGGCCTGGGCCGGCGGAATGGCCTCGCCGCTCACCGTGTACACCCAGTCGCGCGTGGCGGCGGTGTAGCGCCCGGCGTCGGCCCAGCGGCACAGCTGGCCAAACAGGCCGCCGGCCTCCACCGAGGCGAGCTGGTCCTTGTCGCCCAGCAGCACGAGGCGGGTGCGCGGCGCCAGCGCGGCGACCACGGCCGCCATCGCCTCCAGGCCCACCATCGAGGCTTCGTCCAGCACCAGCACGTCCAGCGGCAGCGGGTTGCGCGCGTCATGGCGGAAGCGCCGCGTGCCGGGCACCGGGACCAGCAGCCGATGCACCGTGGTCACCTCGGTGGGAATCGCCTCGCGCAGCGCCTGTGCATCCGGCAGGCCGCCCAGCGGCAGGTCCTTCACCGCGCCGGCGATGGATTCGTTCAGGCGCGCGGCGGCCTTGCCGGTCGGCGCCGCCAGGCGGATGCGCAGGGGTCGCAGCTTCCCCTGCGCATCGCGCGGCGCGAGGTGCTGCAGCACCGCCAGCAGCTTCACCACCGTCGTGGTCTTGCCAGTGCCCGGGCCGCCGGTGACGATGCCGAAGTGCGAACGCACTGCCAGCGCGCAGGCGATCTTCTGCCAGTCCGGCTCGCCGCCGGCCGAAGCCGCGGGACCGAACAGCGCATCGAGCGCCTGGCGCAGGCTGCCAGCCGTGGATGCGTCCAGCGGTTCCGCTGCCACCCGCTGCTCGATCGCCGCCCGCACCGTTTGCTCGTATTGCCAGTAGCGGCGCAGGTAGAGGCGCGAGCCGGCCAGCACCAGCGGCGTGTCGCCCGCACCGCTGCCGACCAGGCGCTCATTCGATAGCGCGGCGACCCAGGCGGCAGGCGCCAGGCCGGACAGCCATTCGACCGGCGTCTTGGCGGGCGCAGCGTCCGCATGGCGACCGGCCTCCTCAGCGCGCTCGGGCGGCAGCGCCAGCACCAGCGCGGGGTCTTTCAGCACCGCGGCCGGCTCCAGGCACACATGGCCGCGGCCGAGCTGGTGGCTGGCCAGGGCCGCCGCGAGCAGCAGCAGTGGATCGGCGTCCGGCGACTCGCGCGCCAGGAAGGCCGCAAATACGAAGTCGAGCTCGCGCAGCCAGCCCGCATCGACCCACACGCGCAGCTGCTGCAGGCACTCGCGCGCGCGATCGGGCATGTCGTGCTCGTTGGCGATCATGCGTCCAGCTCCAGCTTCGCTCCCTGGAACAGCGCGTCCAGCGCGTCCATCAGGGCGCGGGGCGGCCGCTCCAGGTGCAGGCCCTGCGTGGCCGCCGCATGCCCGCGCAGGAAGAGGTACACGGCGCCGCCCACATGGCGGTCGTAGTCGTAGCCGGGCAGGCGCGCCCGCAGCAGCCGGTGCAGCGCCAGCAGGTACAGGCAGTACTGGAGGTCATAGCGCTTGGCCAGCACCTCGTTGCGCATCGCGCGCGCGGTGTAGTCGGCATCGGCCGGGCCCAGCCAGTTGGACTTGTAGTCGGCGACGTAGTAGCGGCCCTCGTGCTCGAACACCAGGTCGATGAATCCCTTGAGCATGCCGTTGAGCTGGGCGGCACCGACCGCCGGCCGCGCCTCGCCGGCCAGCGTGTGCCGCGTCACCAGCTGGTCGAGCGCGCGCACGCTCACCGCGCGCGCCGAAAACCAGAACTCCATCTCGACCTGGCAGGCACGCAGCTGCGCCGGGGCCACCGCCGTCGCGTCCGGAAGCCGCAGCGGCGTGACGAGCCACTGCTGCAGCCAGTCGCGCAGCACCGGCAGCTGCTCTTTCCAGGCGGCGGTCACGCAGCGCCGCGCGACGCCGGCTTCGAGCTCGGCCGGCGCGAAGCCCTGCTGGCCGGCCCATTCGAGCAGCCCGTGCAGGAAGGTGCCGGCCGCCGCGCCCCGCGGGAAGGCATGCAGCGTTCCGGCGGAGGGCTGCGCCGTTGCGGCCGCGCCGCCGCCCTCGGCTTCGGCCGAGCCCTCTTCGTAGTTGGCCTGCTCCGGGCTGTCGGACGCGTGCGGGACCGCTTCCATCGCGCCGAGCAGGCGCGAGTAGCTGGCGATCCACCAGCGCTCGCGCGCCGCCGCCGCGACCAGCGGAGCGGCCAACGACCCGGCCATCTCGCCGCCATGGGGCACGCGCTCACCCGAGTGCACCGGCGCCGGCGCCACGACAGCGCCGCCCGCGCGCACGGCCTCCTGCAGCGACTCGGCGGCCAGACCGGGCACATCCAGCAGCCAGCCCAATGCCGTTTGCGGCAGATCGCGCGTGGGCGCCACGCCGATCCAGGTCGCGTGCACCGCACGCGTCAGCGCCACGTACAACTTGCGCAGATCCTCGCCCAGCCGCTCCTCGTCGGCCTGCCGCACCTGCGGCGCATTCGGGCGAAGCGAGACGCGCAGGTGGCCGTCCTCGTCGTGGTACTTGACCTGCACCGCGCTCGCCCGCACCGGCCGGCAGGTGCAGGGGAAAGGCAGGAACACCAGCGGGTACTGCAGTCCCTTGGACTTGTGGACGGTCACGACCTTCAGCAAATCGGCATCGCTTTCCAGGCGGACCTGCCGGTTCTCGCCCAGCTCGCTGCCCGTGGCCCGCTCCTCGGCCAGATGGCGCACCAGCGCATGCTCGCCCTGCAGCAGCCCGCTGGCCTGCTGCAGCAGCTCGGCCAGGTGCAGCAGGTCGGTGAGCTGGCGCTCGTCGCCGGCCGACAGCAGGCGCCGCGGCACGTCGAAGTCGTTGAGAAGCTGGCGGACCATCGGCAGCACGCCTTGGCGCCGCCACTGCTGCAGATAGCCGCGGAACTGCTCGATGCGCTGCTCCCACGTCAGCTCGTCCTCGCCCAGCGCGTCGAGCTCGGCCCAGGACAGCGCGAGCAGCGGCGTGGCCAGCGCGGCGCGAACCAGTGCGCCGTCTTCTGGCGCCGCGCAGGCCGGCAGCAGCCGCTGCAGCTCGGCGGCCGCGGCGGTCTTGAACACGCTGTCGCGGTCGGAGAGATAGACGCTGCGCACGCCGCCCCGGGACAGCGCCGCGCGCACGGCCTGCGCCTCCGTCCGGTCGTTGACCAGCACTGCGATGTCGCGCGGATGAAGCGGCCGCAGCACGCCCCCGGCATTCCTGAAGCCCGCTTCGCCGTCCTGCGCCAGCCGCAGCAGCCGCACGATCTCCGCCGCGCAGGCGTCGGCCATGGCGGACCGGTAGCCGCCGGCGTCACGCTCCTCGGACCACCAGCAGGTCAGCGCCGGGGCCGGTGCGCCGTGGACCTCGAAACCGTCCGGCCGGCCCCCGGCCTGCACCTCGAAGAAGGGCAGCGGGTCGGTGCCTGGGGCGCGGAAGCGGAAGGCGCCGCTGCCCTCGCGCTGCTCGGCTCGCATGAAAAGCTGGTTCACGGCGCGGACCATGGGCTCGCTGGAGCGGTAGTTCATCCCCAGCGTGAAATGGCGGCCCGCCGTGGCGCGGCGCGCCGCCAGGTAGGTGTAGATGTCGGCGCCGCGGAAGGCGTAGATCGCCTGCTTGGGGTCGCCGATCAGGACCAGCGCGCTGGCGGCCTGCCTCGCGGGCGCGCCGTAGATCTTCCGGAAGATTCCGTACTGCACCGGATCTGTGTCCTGGAACTCGTCGATCAGCGCCACCGGGAACTGCGCGCGTATGGTCTGCGCCAGCCGCTCGCCCGTGACCGGCCGCTGCAGGGCCTCGTGCAGCTGCGCCAGCAGGTCGTCGAATCCCATCTGCGCCTGGCGGCGTTGCGCGCGGCCCATGCGCTGCGCCACCCAGCGGGCGGCGTGGCTGAGGATGGCGTCGCGGCCGTCGGGCATGGCTTCCAGCGCGGCCTTCAGGTTTTCCATCGCGGCCAGCGCGGGGTGATCCAGCGACTTGTCGCCGGACCACACCTGCGCGATCCCGGCGCGCGTGAGCCGCTGCCAGCCCGTGCTGGTGGCCCCCAGGGGCCAGGGCTCGGGGCCCTCAACCCAGTCGCACATCTTGCCCGCGAAGTTCAGGACATGGCGGCAATGCGTGCGCTGGATGTGGCCGGCGTCGCAGGCCTGTTGCAGCAGCGCCTTCAGTTCGCCGGCCCAGCGCTTCCAGGGCGCCTTCAGCGCCTCCAGCTCCCGCGCGCCCTCGACGCCCGCCGCTGCCAGCGCCTGCTTCGGCTCGGCGCCTTCGGGCAGGGACTGGGCATTCGCCAGCAGCGCGCGGACCTGCGCGGTGAAGGCGCCGACGTTGGGCCACCACTCCCGCACGCGCTCGGCTTCCTGCGCATCCAGCCCATAGAAGAAGCTGCGCCAATAGTCGTGCGCCGCCTCCTCGAACAATTCTTCGATGTCGGTGACCAGCGTCTGCTCGAACAGGCTGCCGCTGTCGAACGCATGCTCGCGCAGCATGCGATTGCACCAGGCATGGATCGTCGAAACGGCAGCTTCGTCCATCCATTCCGCCGCGCCTTGCAACAGGCGCGCGCAGGCGGGCCATTGCTCGCGCGGATAGCTCGCCCGCAGCGCCCGCAGCAGCTCGTCGCCCGGATCGGGCTCCTGCTGGAAGGCCCGGGCCGCATCAGCCAGGCGCGCGCGGATACGATCGCGCAACTCCTTGGTCGCCGCTTCGGTGAAGGTGACCACCAGGATCTCCGGCGGCACCAGCTGCCGGCCGAAGCTGGCCGCCGGCCCGCCGTGGTCCAGCACCAGCCGCAGGTAGAGCGCGGCGATGGTGAAGGTCTTGCCGGTGCCGGCGCTGGCCTCGATCAGCGAGTTGCCGCGCAGCGGGAACGCCAGCGGCTCGAGCATGACGGGCGAAGTCATGAGCCTCCTTCACCCTGCGGGCCGGGCGTCCGCAGCTGGTCACGCAGGGGCCGCAGCAGCCTGTCGATCCAGGTCACGAAGGCGCCCTCATCCCAGAGCGCATCGAAATCGGGATAGGCGCGGGCGAAGCTGAGGTCGCGTTTCAGTTCCTCGGCGTGGGCCTTTTCCGCTTCCTGCGCCGCGTCGGCTGCGTCGGCCTTGAGCCAGGCCATCGCCGGCTGCGGCGCGAAGGGCAGCGGCCGGCGCATGCCCTCGTCCCAGGCCTGCAGCAGCGCGGCCCACCAGGCCTGCACCGACTCCGGCGGCAAGGGCGGCAGCAGCGCCTGCCCGGCCTTGCTCAGGATGACCGTGGTCATGCCGGCGCCGCCGAGATGGCCCGCGAGGTGCGCAGCCCAGTGCGGCAGCAGCTGCTCCAGGCGCCAGGCCTGGTTCCTGCCGCTCACGATGCCGGTGCTGGCCAGCACCAGGCGGCAGCGCTCGCCGGCCTCATTGGTGCGCAAGCCGGTGAGCCAGTCGTGCAGCTGCAGCGGGTCATCCCCCGCGGCCGACCACTCCAGCGGTTCGTCGGCCAGCACCTGGGGCCAGCGCTGCAGCTGCTCGACATAGGCCTCGAACAGCTTGGGCATGGGTTCCTCCAGCTGCGCCAGCACCTGCGCGCCGAATGCGCCGTGCGGCAGGTCGCCGCGCCGCGTGATGCGCGCCAGCGCCGCGGCCAGGGCCTCCTCGCGTCCGCCACCCGTGTCCACCGCCGCCTTCTGGGCGCGAATCAGTTCATCCTGCAATTGCCAGTTCTCGAGCCCGTCCAGGTCGAAGGGCTCCTCGTCGCGCGTCACCGGGTCGTCGTCGCCGAAGTGGATGCGAAGACGCTGCCGCAGGAAGGCACGCGCGGGATTCTTGAGGAAGTCGCCGAGCTGCTTGAGGGTGATGGCGCGCCCGTTGGCCGGCGGCGCGAGGACCCCGGGGGCGGCCGGCGGCAGCTCGCCCGCAGCGAGGCTGCGCCGCCATTCGCCGGCATAGCTGAAAAGGCGCGGCGAGCTGCCGTCGAAATAGGCCGGATGAAAGGGTTGCAGCCGGTGTTCCACGGTCAGGGCCGCAAGCAGGTCCTGGCCCGGATCGCCCTGCAGGCGCCAGCCGGCAGCGAGGTGGTCGCGCAGCTGCGCCACCAACACCGACGCCGGCCGCAGCTCGTTGTCCTGGATGCTGCGGCCGACCCAGCTCAGATGCAGGTGGTCGCGCGCGGACAGCAGCGCCTCCAGGAACAGGTAGCGGTCGTCCTCGCGCCGCGAGCGGTCGCCCGGCCGGTGGTCGCGCGCCATCAGGTCGAAATCCATCGGCGGGCGGCTGCGCGGGTAGTCACCATCGTTCATGCCCAGCAGCGCCACCCAGCGAAAGGGTATGGCCCGCATCGGCATCAGCGAGGCGAAGGTCACGCCGCCCGCGAAGAAGGGCTGGCGCAGGCCCTGGGGCTCCAGCCGGCCCAGCCAGTGGTCGCGCACCACCGCCAGCGTCAGCGGCTCGGACAGCTGCGCGTCCTCGCAGGCCTGGCGCCACTCCTGCAGCGCGGCGCGCGCGCGCAGCAAGGTCAGGCCATCGGCCGTGCCGTCCGCGGCCTCGAAGAAGTCGTCCAGCAACTGCTGCAGGCGCTGCGCCCACTGCTCCGGCGCGCCGGGCTCGCGCAATTCGCCCCAGTGCTTCTCCAGCGCATCGGCCAGGCGCACCAGCGGCCCGAGCAGCGCGGCTTCCAGCCCGCCGACGTCGACCATCGGCTCGATGCCGTTCCAGTGCTCGCCCTCGCCCACCGCATAGCCCAGCAGCATGCGGCGCAGCCCGAAGGCCCAGCTGTTGCCCTCGATGCGCTCGGGCAAGTCCAGCGCGCCGCGGTGCGAAGCATGGAGTCCCCAGCGGATGTTGGCGCCGTCCACCCATTGCCGCACCAGCGGCAGCTGGTCTTCGTCGATGCCGAAGCGCGCGCGCAGCGCGGGCACGTGCAGCAGGTCCAGCACGCTGCTGGCGCCCAGGCGCGATTCGGGCAAAGACAGCAGCTGCTCGATCGCGCCCAGCAGCGGGTCGCGCTGGCGCTGTCCCTGGTCGGCGATATAGAACGGCAGGTAGCGCGCGTCGCCCGGCTCGACCGGCCCGAACACCGCCTGGATGTGCGCCGCATAGTCCGTGATGTCGGGCACCATCACGATCACATCGCGCGGCTGCAGCGTCGGGTCCTCGCTGAAGGCCTTGAGCAGCTGGTCGTGCAGCACTTCCACTTCGCGCTGCGGGCCATGGGCGATGTGGAAGGCGATCGAACTGTCATGAGGCGCTACCGGCGGCCATTGCGACTGCGTTTCCGCCAGCGGCCGCAGCTCCAGGATGTCGTCCTGCAGCTGGCGCAGCAGCGAGTCGCCGGGATTGGACGAGAACAGGTCGATGCGCTGGTCGATCGCCTGGAACTGTGCCTCGTACGCGTCGCGGCGGTCGTACTCGTCGAGCAGGCGGACGAAGTCGCGCCCCTGGCGGCCCCAGGCCGCGAGCAAGGGATGGGTGTCCAGGTGCAGCGCATCGTCACCGGCCCGCGCCAGGCCCGGCCGCCGCTGCTGGCGCCGCGCGCGCTGCACGTCGCGCTCGGCCACGATGTGCGACCAGTCGTGGCGGCAGGGGTTGTGCACGCACAGCAGCACCTGGCTCCAGCGCGACACGGCCGCCAGCGCCTCCAGCGTCTGCGCCGGCAGCGAAGACACGCCGAACACCGTCACCCGCCGCGGCAGGCCCGCGGGCGCCTGGCCTTGCCAGCGGCCCACCGCCTGCAGGAAATCCTCGTGCACCTGGGCGCGGCTGGCCGCCAGCTTGCCCTCCTGTTTCGCATCCTGCAGCAGGGCGCGCCACAGCAGCGGCTGCCAGCGCATGGCCTCGGGCAGGGCAATGCGCTCATCGCCGGCGAGGGCCAGCACGTCCTCGCCTTGCGCCCAGCGGGCGAGCCAGTCGGCCCGGTAAACCTGGTACTGGTCCAGCAGGTCCGCCAGGCGCACCGCCAGCTGGTATTTCTTGCGGCCGTCCTCGTCGCTGTCCAGGAAGCGGCGCAGCGGCTCGAACTCGGGCTGCGCCAGCAGACCGGGCAGCAGGCGCATCAGCCACCAGGGCAGCTGCGACTTGTCGAAGGGCGACTGCGGCGGCACCTGCTCGCGTCCGAGCACCGCCCGGTAGACATCCCACAGAGCCTGGGCCGGCAAGCGGGTCCGGACCGCGGCCGCGACACCCGCGCCGCCAGCCGTGACATCGGCGGCCAGCGCGAGCTTGAGCCACTGGGCGATGCCGCTGCTTTGCACCAGCACCACCTCGTCCTCCAGGGGCGCGAGCGGATGGGCCTTCATCCAGGCCACCATCAGCTCGCACAGCGCCTCGGGATGGTTGCCGTGAACCACCATGAAGCCGGGGGTCAGGGACTCGCTGGTCAGCGCCATGTCGCTCCGGTCGTCTTGCCGGGAGCCTGGCGCGGCGGAACTGCGTGCGTGCTGGCGCTCATGCGGCCAGTGTACGGCCCCGCGGGATCGGCAAGCGAGCCTGCAGGGCGAGCCGGTCAGACGACGTACAGCGTGCCGGACCGGAACGAAAGATAGGTGGGCGCGCGCTCCGGGCTTAGACTCGGACGCCCATGAATCCCGACGCCGACAAACTCTGGCGCGCTCCGCGCTGGGCCCTGGCCTTCCTGCTCGCCGTGCTCGGCATGCTGGGGCCCTTCTCCATCGACACCTACATCCCCGCCTTCGCAGGAATCGCCAAGGCGCTGGATGCCACGCCGGTGCAGATGCAGCAGACGCTTTCGGCTTACCTGTTCGGCTTCGCCTTCATGAATTTGTTTCATGGCGCCTTGTCGGACAGCTTCGGGCGCCGGCCGGTGGTGCTGACCGGCATCGCGATCTTCACGCTGGCATCGATGGGATGCGCGCTGTCGCAAAGCATCGGCCAGCTGGTGTTCTTCCGCGGCCTGCAGGGCCTTTCCACCGGCGCGGGCATCGTGGTGTCGCGCGCGGTGATCCGGGACATGTTCCCGCCGGCCCAGGCCCAGAAGGTCATGAGCCAGGTCACCATCTATTTCGGCGTCGCGCCCGCCGTTGCGCCCATCATCGGCGGCTGGCTGTTCGTGCACCTGGACTGGCACAGCATCTTCTGGTTCCTCACCGGCGTGGGCGTGGTGCTGTGGGTCGCCAACTACCGGCTGCTGCCCGAGACGCTGCACGACACCCAGCGCCAGGCCTTCAACGTGCGCAACCTGATGCGGGGCTACTGGCAGCTCGGCGCCAACCCGCGCTTCCTGCTGCTGGCACTGGCCAGCGGCGTGCCTTTCAACGGCATGTTCCTCTATGTGCTGAGCGCGCCGGCTTTCCTCGGCGAGCACCTGCGCCTGGCGCCCACCCAGTACTTCTGGTTCTTCATCCTCACCATCTCCGGCATCATGGGCGGCGCGTGGGCCAGCGGGCGCGCGGCCGGCCGGATCACGCCGCGCCGGCAGATCCGCCACGGCTTCGAGATCATGACGGTTGTGTCGCTGCTGAACGTGGCCGCGAATTTCCTGTTCGAGCCGCACGCCGGCTGGGCGCTCGCCCCGATCGCGATCTTCTCCTTCGGGTGGGCTTTCATGGTGCCCGTGATCACCTTGCTGGTGCTGGACATGGCCCCGGAACGCCGCGGCCTGGCCTCTTCGCTGCAGGCCGTGATCGGCTCGACCGCCAACGGCGTGGTGGCCGGGGCCATCGCGCCGCTGGTGATGCACTCCACCCGCGCGCTGGCGCTCACCTCCATCGCCTTCATGGGCGTGGGGCTGGTGGCCTGGGCGGTCGTGCAGAAGCGCTGGCCGCAGACCGGGCGGGCGATCTCGGCGGCTGCCTAGCGCCGGCCGCCGCTGGCCGGCGGGTCCGGGCCGCTCCTGCTCATCCGGGAACCTGCGGTTCCCTCATGGATGGAACGATGGTTCTCCACCAAGTGGATGACCCTGGCACCCGTTCGTCCTGCGATTGGGGGATGACGGTCTGTCTCCTCACGCGCAGTCTGGGCGGGCAACCCACCGACCATCGGAGCCCGCTCATGGAACACAGCCCGCATGCCCTGGCGAAAGCGAAGTTGTGGACCATGGCTTTTGCGTCTCTTGCGACGTTTGCACTGAGCGCCGACGCCCAGGTCCCCCCTCACGCGCCCGGCACCATCTGCTTCACGCCGAAGTTCTGGTGCTGGGCCCAGCCTCCAGGTCCCGCCAATACCCAGTGCTCGTGTCCGACGCAGTGGGGTTGGGTCACCGGCATTCGCGGTTGATACGGCCATGGCGAACGAGCTGTTGAAAGGCCTGGTCCACGACGCGACGCTCGTCGCCGAGGTGGGTGTGCGCACGGGTGCCCTCAGCAACGCCCACTTGCTGGACGCTTTGACGGCGGCGAACCGATCGCTCGCCGACAACACTTCCGATCCGTCGGTCGTCGTGGCGCTGCAGCTCGCGCTCAACGCCGCCATGAAGGACATTGCACCCATCACGCTGGACGATCTCCGCCGCGGCTGGAGGCCCTACCATGACGGACGCCGGCGCCCGTCCACCCTCCTGTTCTTCGTCATGTCCATTCTCGTGATGGGCGCCTGCGCCTATACGACGCAGATCTACGAGCGCGCGCGCAACATGTACGCGATCACGCTTGAACTTCAGCAGGCGCGGGGGGCCGAACAGGCGATGCGGCTGTTCGGAACGCTCAAGCGCAACCAGCAGGACGTGGTCGACTCGCTGAACACGGGCAAGAAGGAGTTTCTCTACGAGGTCTTCAGCAAGTCGCTGTTTGATCTGAAGGCGCTATACCTCAAGAACCTTGCCTATGCGCCCATTGCGTCCAAGGTCCTGAACGACATCGAAATCCTCGCAAGCCCGACGGAAGCCATCAAGCGCATCGGCAACGCCACCAACCCGACCGGCGATGCGAACCTCCAGGCCATCATCAGTCAGCAAGACTACGGCTCCACCCCGCCACCTTCGATCCGCGAAGATCTCGAGAAGGAACTCGAGAAGCTTGCCGCCACCTTGCCCGCAGAAGATGCCAAGACCCAGCGAGCCTTGAATGTCCAGGGCTTGCTCGACAGCTACCTGGCTCAACTGCGCCGGTTCAATCAAAGCATCAACGTGGGCATCGACCCATTGCAGCCCAGCGACTACTCCGAGACCTTGTTCCGGCTGCAGAATGCGATCGGCTTCGTTGGCCTTTGGGTGCTGCCCGCGCTGTACGGCATGTTGGGCGCCATCATCTTTCACATGCGCCGGCTGCTCGATCCCGCTGTCCCTGACCCACCGTGGATGCGGATCACCTTCCGGGTTCTGCTGGGCGCCTTCGCGGGCATCATCATCGTGTGGTTCTGGACACCGTCTTCGCAAAAGATCTCGCAGGGGGAGTTTGTGACGCTAACCTCTTTCGGGCTTGCCTTCCTCGTTGGCTTCAGCACGGACGTCTTCTTCCGCGCATTGGATCGCCTGGTGGACTACTTCACGCGGGTCGCCGGCGGCGCAAGCCGATAGCTCGCGGCAGCCGCCCTCCAGCCCGCTAGCCCACGGTTGGCGTCCACACGCCGTCGACGAAGATCGCCTCGCTCTCGCCGGGCCATGGCGGCATGGTCACCGCCACGGCACTCACCGATTGATCGGCGGCCGCCCGGAACTGGAAGTGCGTGCCCTGGGGGATCGAGAGGCAAAGGCCGGGAACCAGCCGGACGATGTCCTGCTGCTCGCCATGCCGGCGCCACATCTCGCCCGCGCCGGAGACCACGAACCACAACTCATCCACGGTCCGGTGGGTCACCGCCTTGGCCACCGCGCCCGCCGGCAGCGTGAAGTGCGCCATGCTCCCGCCGCTCGCTGCCAGCAGCACGCGCACCTCGGATCCGTCCGGCGCCAGCACCGTGGGCTCGGTGGGCAGCGGCAAGGTCTGGGGGGCGTTCATCGGTGTGCTCAATGAGGCTCCTGGGAGTGCGGCGGCTTGACCAGCACGGTCGCCGTTCCATGGACGGCGAGTTCGCCCTCTTCCGTCCAGATCTTGCCTTCGACGAACGCCACGCTGCGACCGGCGCGGATCACCCGCCCTTCGCCGATGCATTTGCCGATCCGGGCCGGCGCCACGAAGCTGGCCTTGATCTCCACGGTGGGCAGCCACTGCCGCAGCTTGGCGAACACGGCGCAGGAAATGGGAGCATCGAGCATGGCGACGGCGAAGCCGCCCTGGATGTTGCCGAAGTGATTGCCAAACGCAGGCTGGGGCAGGAACTCCACCTTGACGAAGCCGGCGTCCGCGTCCAGTTCGACGATGGTGAAGGGCATCAAGGCCGCGCACACCGGCTTCGGCTGCTTTTCGAGCAACGCACGGACATCGTCGTTTGAAGTCAATCTGGCCTCCGCCCGGGGATGGCAGGTTCAGCTTGCATCGGATTGTGCTTCACAACCAGCGGCGAACCCTGGCCTGGCAGGAGGCGTGCTCCGCCCGGCACGACCACTTTTTGACGCCTGCTCCACAAATGACGGGCGCACATCACGCCCCCAGGATCGCACGGGCCAGCGCGATGGCAGCCTTGGCGCGACGGCGCGCCTCCGGCCCGGCTGGATCCGGGGTATCCGCCAGGCAGAAGCCGATCATGGCCATGGTCCGCAGCCACCCCAGGTCCCAGGTCCGGTCGAACTCCGCGCGGTCGATCGGCCCCAGCACGGCTTCGAGCTCGGCCAGGTAGAACTCGCGCAGCGGCGCACGGGCTTCGGGTGGATTGCCGTCGGGCGGATAGGCCCAGAAGTGCAAGAACCAATGCCACTGCAGATCGCATGCGGCAGGCGCGCGCGACGCGAGTTCCCAGTCGAACAGGGTGACGGTCTCGCCCGTCAAGGAGATGTTCGCGCGGCGCAGGTCGCCGTGGTTGAGCGTCGGCGTGGCGTCGTCCAGGCCCTTGTGCCATGAGCGGTCGGAAACGAGCCGGAGGAAGAAGTCGGCCTCGGCGGGATCGAGCATTTCGAGGAACGTGGGCAACAGCGCCATGAGAGGCGTGAAGTCCTCGACGCACCGGCGCACCCAGTCCGCCGACGCCTCCGCACGCCCGGCAGCAACCGCGACGGGCTCTGCGATGGCGGCGGTGGTGCCGCGGACCGGGGCGATCGGCAGGCTGTCGAGGCCATGGCGACCGTCCCAGAAGTGCGCATGCAATCGTGCGAGTCCCGCCAAGAACACCCGCTCGTCGCCCAGCGTGAAGGCCCCGCGGGGCCGGATGCCATGCGACACGTCGCGCATCAGCATCCACCATTCGTCCTTGTCGGCGTGGATCGCCACCTCGATCGTCGGGCACGCCACCCGCGCAGGCAGCTCGCGCGTGGCGCCGCTCAGCCACAAGGGCCCCTCCCCGGCATCGGGCGCTTGCATCGCCGTCACACGCCAGTTGTTGCGCGGCAAGACTTTCAGCACGTAGCCTGGCTGGATCGCGAGGACCTGCGCACCGGTTCGTCCGCCGGTCAGGGGCTCGATGCCGTCGACCTGGAATCCGGCAGGAACAACCCCTCGCGCCTGCGCCTCGCGCAGGTAGTCCGCCAGCGTGCCGCGGGTCAGCGGCGCTTGAATCGTCGACAGTTCGCGCGCGTCAGCCATGGGCTTGCTCCCCTGTGCCGTGCAGAGCTCTACTCTAGCGAGCGGAGCGGCACAAGGCCAGCCGCATCGAAGGACTCAGCCGGGCAGTTCGGAATCGGTGCCCTGCTGCTGATGAGCGGCTGTACTCGCCGCGCTGAAACGCGCTTGCGCCTGCTGCAGAATCGCTCGATGCCCATCGCAACGGCATGAAGACCCAGTACTACACCGCGACGAGCCTCGACGGATTCATTGCGACCGAGGACGACTCCCTGGACTGGCTGTTCCCCTTGGGCGACGTGAATGACACGAGCTACCCGTCATTCATTGCCGAAGTGGGCGCGCTCGCCATGGGCTCAAGCACCTACGAGTGGATGCTCCGCCATGCGCTCACCGTCAAGGACCAGATGGGGACGGCCTGGCCCTACGCGCAGCCTACCTGGGTATTCTCCAATAGAACGCTGCCTCCCGTCTCCGGCGCCGACTTGAGGTTCGTGCGCGGCGACGTGCGGCCCGTTCACGAAGCCATGAGAGCGGCCGCCGGTGCGAAGAATCTCTGGATAGTTGGGGGAGGCGACCTGGCGGGACAGTTCTTCGACGCCGGTCTTCTGGATGAGATCATTGTCCAGATCGGGTCCGTGACTCTGGGAAAGGGCAAGCCGCTGTTCCCTCGGCGCCTGACGTCGCCACCACTGCGGCTCATGTCAACAAAGCAGGTGGGAACTGGCTTCGCAGAACTTCGATACGAAGTCTTCCGGGGCAAGGCCGCTGGCTAGTCGCCGCCCTCGATGCCTTCAACCGCGGGAATCCAGTTCCGCTTGCGCCGCGCGAGGCGCGCCTCCTCGCTCTCGCCATCGAAGGAAGCAGGTGCGTGCTTCAGGAGCGACGCATCCACCGACTCGAAGGCATTGACGTTGACCACCGCGTAGGTCCTGCCGTCGATCCGGCTGGTCACGACGGGCACGATGCCGCACCGGGCGCAGACATGGAATCGCGCGGTCTGGGTGCCGAAGGCGTACTTCGACACCAGCAGCGGATCGCCGATGGCGACCTTGAGACGACCGGTGCTGCAGGAGGTCCACACGCCGCCATGCTTGGTGCAAAACGAGCAGCCGCAGGCGCGCGCCGGGATCTCTTTCGGCTCGGGTTCCCATGTGAGCTCGAAAGAAATGTTCCCGCAGTGGCAGCGCCCATTGATCAGCATGGTGACTCCCGGCTGGCGGAATTATCCGGGTGTGGCCCCGGACGTATCAGGCGTCGCCGCGGACGGCCGTGATATGGGTGGGAGGGGCTCGGTCTTGGCAACGTCCGATGTCCAGCTTGCCCCTGTTCCGTGGCATGTTAGTCAAGATCGAACGTAAGGGTGACCGGTGACTTGCGCCGGGAGCGCTCGGACGCCGCAAGAGGTCCGTGTTGACTAGAGCCATTGGCCAACCGCCTTGGTAGGCGAGGTATTCCGCTTCCTCGGGCGTCGTCTGGCGACCCAAGGTCGCGTTGCGGTGAGGGAAGCGCCCGAAACGGGCAATCACGTCGTAGTGGCGGCGCGCCCAATCGACGCTATCGACATAGGCCTTCTGCAATGCCGGCTGTTTCGTTACGGCCATGATCGCGTGACGCTGCGCGAGATCAACCGCCATGCGCTGTGCGGCCAAGTCCTCCGCATGCCGAAATGGCATCGCCGCGAACAAGTGTTCCGTGAGATCGAAGCCGTTGAACTTCCCGGACGCGTAGCCCTCGCGAGCCAGCTCCAGGCCCAGTACATCTGCGCCGAAGGCTTCGGCCTTACCTCGATACACGTTGCGCGAGAACTGATCGATCAAGAGGATCAGGGCCAGCGTCCCGTGCGGCGAGGACTTCCAGCCATCGAGTTCGCGCTTTCGCGCCTGCTCGAGGAGTTGGCCAAAACGATCAGTGATGATGCGATCGAGTTCGGGGCTCGCCTCGAAGAACCACCTTTTCCAGGCCGCTTCGCTCTCAGAGGCGGTCGTGGGTTTGGGCTCGAGCCAGAATGTGAGGATTGAGTCGATGTCGTTCATGGCGTCCCTGCCCTCCCTTCAGGTTGTACCTTGTTGGAGTTGTTTGGCCAACTTGGCAAGGCGTCGTTGGCGTGTTTCAGGTGTCTTGGCATCGACCAAGGACCGGATGTGTTTCTGCTTGAGGCCAAACGCCAAGCGAGTAAACGCGGCGCGGAGAGAGGGATCGGCGTCCAATGCTTCTTTCAAGTCCGGGGGCTCCGTCACTTCTCTGGGAACGTCGTCCAATTCAAGGATGACGTCGACGGTTTCCCCACTGGCGATGCCGGCTGCCGCCCTGTTGGCGGCACTGATGCCGACCAAGCATTGACCTCGCATCAGGGCGATACGGGTTCGCCACGTATGCCCGTTGATGGAGACAGAGATCGGCGGTCTGGCCCCGGCGCCCAGGGCCTCGACGGCGGCTTTCGGAATCTCGACGGCTGTCGCATTGCCGGACGGAATGACTTTGCACGTGAACTTCATGTCGGGCGGGGCTCCCTGTAGTGCGGTCTAGGATTGCCGCTGAGACATGGGATTCTCTCGGGATGTCTGCTGCCCAAGCTGTTGAGCAAGTCCGATGAGAAGTCCTTCGGGCCCCCGGATGTAGCAAAGCCGGTACATGTCTTCATACTGGACCACTTCGCCGACGAGCTTTGCACCGCGTTTGCCGAGCCGGGCGAGCGTATCGTCGATGTCCTCCACGGTAAACATGACGCGCAGGTAGCCGAGAGCATTTACTGGGGCGCTGCGGTGATCGGCGACCACGGGCGGCGCGAGGAAACGGGACATCTCGAGCCGGTTGTGACCGTCCGGCGTACGCATCATGGCAATCTCGACGCGCATGCCGTGCAGTCCAGTAACGCCATCTGCCCAGTCTCCTTCGATTGGGGCGCGCCCCTCGAGCTCGAGACCAAGTTCGGTGAAGAACTCAATGGCAGCATCAATGTCTTCCACCACGATGCCGACGTTGTCCATACGTTTGACCGTCATGATGCATCCTTGCAACGCCGCCGGCGGCACGTCCGCTCGACCATATGGTCAGCCTTCACGTCGCCGGAATACCAGACTGAAGTTGTTGGCTGGCATCTGAATAGTCTCGGCCAGAATGAACCCCGTGCCAGTGGCCACGTCTGACACAGCTTCCAGGTCACGAAGGCCCCACTCGGGATTGTGCGCACGAAGATCAAGATCGAACTGCGCGTTGCTCTGCGAGGTGTGGCCACCGAAACGACGGTACGGTCCGTATAAGAACAGAACGTCCTGCGTCGAAAGCAAGACCTTCGCGCCTTCGAACAAGGCCAGCGTCGCCGACCACGGAGCGACGTGAATCATGTTGATCGCCACCACCGCATTCGCCGTTTGCAACGGCCACGGGTGCTTGGTCACATCAAGGTCAATCGGCCCATTGACGTTGGCCCGGCGCTCCTCCTGAATGCGCAGGGCAATAGACTCGCGAAGTTCCGCGTCCGGATCGGACGGCTGCCAGGTGAGGTCTGGGAGCGCCGCGGCGAAATGCATGACATGCTGTCCGGTGCCGCTGGCGACCTCCAAGACCAGGCCGCGGCTCGGTAGAACCCGCGCAAGTACGCCAAGGATTGGGTCCTTGTTGCGTTCCGCCGCTGGTATGGACCATTTCCCGTCGGCTGTCTTTTCGCCTCGTTGCTTAAGCATCGCACTGATCCTTTAAAGCTAACGTTGGAATTCAGCGGACGACGCCGTAGGGGTCCGGTGAAATGACCTATTAGAGCTTGCTTGCACTGCCGTTCCCTTTATCTTCAGGTGCGGGCTCTTTCGCGCCCCAAATCCAGGCTTCCAGCTTCCATAGGGGGCGCAGTACGAGAAACCAGATGCAGACGGGCCAAAGAAGCAGCGCTGTCTTGGTTTCCATCCAATCAAGCGACGCAAATGGAGAGGCCCAAGGCGGATCTGGATAGCACTCGCCTTTCTGACATCCCAACGCAGTGGAAACCTCTGCAAAGATCTCATGCAAA
This sequence comes from Ramlibacter tataouinensis, assembly GCF_001580455.1. Lineage (NCBI taxonomy): Bacteria > Pseudomonadati > Pseudomonadota > Betaproteobacteria > Burkholderiales > Comamonadaceae > Ramlibacter > Ramlibacter tataouinensis. The sequence goes on along the minus strand of NZ_CP010951.1, from coordinate 3,828,366 downwards.
TCCAATGGAATTGTGGCAATCCAGAGCCACCAAAGCCATACAAAAATCGAGCTGAGGTACTTCACGAGTTCTAACGCCTGAGTTGAGCCGCGCCGCGAAGCGGCGTCGGCTTGAATGAATTATTAGCCTCACTCGCGCCGGTAGTGAATGGCGACCGCGCCGCTGCGGAGCGGCCTCACGGAGACCAGATCGAGCCGTCGCGTGCTGGGCAGCCCGCTCTGGTACAGGGTCGGGCCGTGGCCGGCAATCCTAGGGTGGACGAGGAACATGTACTCGTCGATCAGATCCAGCCGATCTAGCTCGGTCGCGAGCTTGCCGCTACCAAGGAGCACACCGGCCGGAGTCGAGTCCTTCAGCTTCTGCACCCCCGTGCGAAGGTCACCGGCGATGTGGTGGGTATTGGTCCACGGAAAGTCCTTTCGCGTCGACGACACCACGTACTTCGGCTTAGTCCCCAACTTGACCGCCCACTCTCGGATCGCCGGCTGCGCCTCCACGTCGCCTCGGGCGACCGCCGGCCAGTAGCTCTCCATCATCTCGTAGGTAACGCGGCCAAACAGCATCGCCCCGCTTTCGTCCATGAGGCGGGTGAAGAAGGCGTGTGTCTCGTCGTCGGAGATCCCCTCCCGGTGGTCGACGCAACCGTCGAGGGTGACGTTGATGCTGAAGGTCAAAAGTCCCATGACTGCGAATTCCTCGTGGGAGGGTTGGGCGTCATTGCTCGGTGCGCGAGGGGCCTGGTTGCAGTTCCTTGCCTACCCAGACACTACCGTCACCGTCTGTTCGAACAACGGTGAATCCCGCTGCAAGGTACATCGCGAGAGGCCCGAAGTGGTTCTCGGCACTGTCTTTCGCGCTGGGACGCGGATTCGCCTCAGCGACGTGGAGGCCTTGCGCTTTGAGATGCTCGCATGCCGCTTCGAGCAAAGCTGATGCGACCCCGCGGCCCCGGGCGCTTGGCGCTACGAGAAAGCAAAGAATCGTGCCGACCCGCCCCGGATTCGCGAGCGGTTCGGCGTCGAGCGCGTGGAGTAGCTGCCGCGGCGCTGCATTGCACCAACCGACAACCTGACCCTCGTTGTACGCGAGGAGGCCTTGCATTTCACCATCGGCGATGCGGTGGCTTGCGCACTCGCGGTTCTGCGCCGCTGTTCGACTGGCCCATGTGATCTTCGAGTGATCTTCGTAAAAGCATTGGCAGTAGCAAGACGACCACCTCGGGTTGTCGCTGAAGGCTTCGCCCTCGAAGAAGGCCATGAAATCCGCAAGTCGAGCCGGCGACAGGGGGTGGATTTCGATCGTGGTGGCAGTCATGCAGGCCTTGGAGGCAAGGGCATCCTATGACGCCCAACGTTCGACATGAGCGGCAGGCGAATGGCAGCGAAGCCGCCTTTCGCCTGCCCCCTCGATGCACGGGTTACGCATCGCTGTTCTGCCGTGCCATGACCGGCGTTTCGTACCTTACGGCTTCCTCTGCCTGGCCATCGAGTGACGCCCGCGCTCTGGCAAAGCAATCGACTCCCGCTGGCAAGGCCACACCAGTTTGAGCGGAGCGAGTCCAAATGTGGCTTGTGACTTCGACTGCGTTCGGGTCGTCATAGCAACCGCGGGAGATGGCGCGAATGTCCGGCCAGCGCTCGAAGGTAAGCCCGACTGTCGTTCCACACGATGGACAAAAGTGAACAAAGACCTTCTTCTTGCTGCCGTCTGACAGGTGCTCGTACCGGCGAAGCTCCTCTTCATTGAAGCTCACCGCGTCGAGCGGAAAAATGGACTCAGCGTAGAAGGATGTACCCGTCATGCGTTGGCAGAACGTGCAGTGACAGGCAAGCGTCCGTAGCGGCGCCTGACTCGCGGTAAACCTAACCTTGCCGCAGAGGCAACCGCCTTTCAGTACGTTTGACATGGGGATACCTGAAGTGCTGATGCGTGGGGCGTAGACGCGATCTGCGTGCGATGCCTAACGTTTGGGCTGAGCGGCCGGAACCGGCGAGGCGTTTGGCCGCGAGGCGCAGGATAAGCCAGAGCGCCTCGCGGCCCAAGTGCCTTGCCGGTGGCGGTCCGCACGAGCAAAGGGTTAGGCGTCTTCATACCGCCTAGAGCTTCTCGCTCCAGTGAAAGTGATGAATGACACGATGCAGGATTGGCGTGAACACCAGTGCTGCAGTGCCGATGAAGACCAGACCTGCATAGAGAGCATAGATGCCGGCGAAGAGCTTCCCGCCTTCTGTCTGTGGCGGATTGACCGGACCCATGCCGCCCAGGAGCATGGCTGAGTTTAGGAATGCATCCATCCAAGAAAGATGCTCAAGCTGAACGTACCCGACCATGCCAGCGCCCAACGACACTAGAAGCAGGCAGCTTGCCAGCCCAAGATGAACGCCCAGTCGCAGAGCGAAGCTTGCGCGAGGTATGGGCGGCTGACTCTTGGACTCGTACATGACGCTACGGAGGTGTTGGTGAGACGTCTAACGTAGAGGTGAGCGGACGCCGTAGGCGATCCGCTCGACTGGCCAGTTAAGTTGCATTGGCGCGCCTCGCTAGCAACGGGTGCCCAGGTGGAGCAAGTTCCGCCACCGCCCGCACGAACTCCGGCGACTCACAGATCGATCTTGGAACTCGGATGGTCATGAATGGAAGAGGGATACCCATTTCGTCCATTTTTCCCACCAAATACACCGGAACTGACCTTGTGTGCGGAATGAAAGCTCCATTGATGGTTTCCCACTTCAGACGCCGGCGGACTACCAGGAGAGTGCGACCCTCCATGCCACCCTGGGACACTCTGACCCAAACTCGGCGCCGCGCCAAATGGACCAATGCGGCACAAACAATCAGCACAGGAACGCTACCAACAAGGGCCGCGGCTAGCGAGAGCTTTGCCAGCAACATTCCAAGAATTGAGAGATGCAGAAAGATCAACGCGTGCAGGTATTGCCGAGGTGCTCCGTTGGGCACGCGAAACTCATACACGTTGCTCGACTCCATGCGACTTAACGTCGGAGTTGACCGGCAACCAAGGAACAGGAGCGGCGCAGCCGCGGACGCCCTTGAGTGTCCGTGTCGAACGACCTGTTAGAGCGCTTCATCCATTGCCCCTGAGAAGGTGATCAAGACCAACACAGGCGACAACCTGCACGATGAATGCGGCTGCCACCGAAAGAAAGTAGCGTACCTGCAGATCGGCTTCGAAGGAACTCCACGGCTGCGAGCCCGGGACCGCTTCTCCAGACAGTGCCACACCCTGAAGGGGACGCAAGTGCCACCAGAACGAGACAACGCCGAGCGCAATTGCGCTCACCACCGCGACCGCAAGGAACAGTGCACGACGGCCCTCAACACCGGGCCACGCGAAGACGTATGCCAAGCACACAGCCAAGGGCACCAGCACTGCGACGGCGAAACTACCAACAATCCCGAAAGGCATGACTATGACCCTGCGCTCTAACGTTGAAGTTGACCGGCCGGCAGTGGCATTGCACAGCGAGGCGTATGCTCACCTGCACGCCTCGCTGCGCAATGCCGCTGCGTGTCCGTGTCGAACGACCTGTTAGAGCGCATCACCTGAGCTCCCGAAATAGTGCCACGACCAAGCAACTTCCGGCCAGTATCGACCAAAGCCACACGACTTCGCCAGGAGCCCCTAGACCGTAAAGGCGGTGCCACGACTGGCGCCGCAATTGCTCTGAGACGGGCACCCCCGCGACAGACTCTCCCCGTTCTTTCGCCTCCACCTCATACGGCGCATTGTGTGGTGGCCTACCCATACGCCAAGCATCGATCGCCAGGAACCCAAAGGCAGCAGCTGCGACGAGGAGCAACAGCGTCATGCGATCTAACGTCGGAATTCAGTGGACGCCGTAGCCGGTCCGCTGCAATGACTTGTTAGAGCTCATCTTCTACGTCACCTCTCAAAATGGACTTGCTCATGATGACGCTCGAGTAGTTCGTGTGGGGCCGCCAGTCTGCTTCCCCAACCACTTCATAACCCCACCGCCGATACATTGCAATGAGGCTCACTGCCGGCTGCGCCGTGTCTAGGGCCATTGTGACCGCTCCGTGGTCCCGAGCATGCTTGACCGCCCGTTCATGCAATTGGCGACCCAAGCCATTGCCCTTCAACTCCGGATGGACCGCGTACTGCCCGATTGACCACGTGCCCGGATCACGATAGATCTGCACGGGCGATGCGGGCTGCGGTGGTCTAACGGTGATGGTGCCGACGAATCGACCGTTCAGTTCCGCGACGAAACCGTGACCTGCCGCGAAGCGGGTGCGTGTATCTTCAACGGTCTGGTGCGTACCCCAGTAACGCAAGCCACGCTCGGCCTGTGGTGCATACGCGGCGTGAATGAGAGCAGTGAGCGCCACGAGATCATCGCTCGGGTCGAGGGCACGGATCAAAGTCTGACTTGGCACAATGAGCTCTAACGTAGAAGTAACCGGCGACTAGCGCCAGGATCTCGCGAAGCGGGCGTACGCCGCAAGACGTCCGCGTTGACTGCCATGTTAGAGCTCACCTCTCCAGGTCTCCAGTGGAGTCGGAGGATGAGACTGCGAACGTGGCAAAGGAGTCCGACTTCAGAATGAGCGTCGCGGCGAGAACCAATTGGAAGACGATGACTGCCATGTCGACTTTCGCATCGGCGTTGAACGCTTCTATGGCGGGGGCAGAGCCTGTCACAACTGCCATGCGAAAGACGTACCAAGCAGCGGTAGGCAGTGTCTTCACAAATAGCCATAGGCCAAGCAGACAGGCTCCCGCACGGGCGATCTCGATAGCGCCGGCGGACAGTGCATTGGATTGGGTTGTACGCGGCAACAGGCGATGTGCCACCACCATTGGAAAGAACCAAAGTACCGCCGATCCGACGAGATAGGCGACTCCCATGCCGATCCCCAAGCCCTTTGGCGCCCCCTCTGGGAGTTGCGTGCTGAGAATGGCAGTGATCGTCCCAATGCTGGTCAGCGCCAGCCAGAGAGCGAACAGACGGACCCCAAGCCCTACGAGTTGTTGTGGCGTCATGTTGTGAGCCTTAACATTGGAGATAGTCGGGGCCAGGCACCCGCCGCGATGCGGCTACCTGCGCCTGGACGTTCGTGTCGATTGACTTGTTTGGCCGGATGTGATTGGGTCTCATCGTACTCTGGCAAGAGCGATGGCATCGCGTGGCTCTGAGCCGAGTGCCGGAAGTGATAGCCACTTCTGCAAACACCCCTCCTCGCTAAAGCCAGCCTTTTCAAGCACACGTCGTGAGGCCGCGTGGCTCGCGTCGACCGCAGTCCAGACTCTCCGAACGCCTGATTGGCCCAACAGCCAATCTGTCGCGAGGCAGACGGCATGGCCAGCGATGCCCCGACCACTGACGACAGGAGCTACGCCGAAGTGAATTTCCGCGACGTGTCGGTCGCGAATGACAAGGACAATACCGTTCGGACGGCTCGACTCAACCCCACAAATCACCCAAGCAAAGCTGTCACGAAGGTCGCCTAACTTCCAGTTGCACCAACGTTCAACAAAATGCTCCGTCTCGGCAATTCTCGTGTGGCACTTACGTTGCAGAAATGTCGCGGTTTCGGCCAACCCAAAATAGTCTGTGAAGAGTGTGTCCGCGTCCGTCTTGACGGCAGGACGAAGCCTCACTTCGGCGAAAAGCTCTGCGGGTGAAAGAGCGACCATGTCTACTGCGGTCTAACGTTGAAGTTCAGCGGCCGCGTCAGAGCGCTGCCAGAAAGCGCAGCTTGGCGGCGGTCCGCTGCAACGCCGGGTTAGGCGATACAAGCACGTCATGAGGAATCTCCGTTCCGCATCAATGGCTCGGCCCGAAGAAAGCTTGCAGGAATGAACAGTAGCCCGAACGGCGGCGACTCAAGCATCACTCCCGCCTCTTCTACGTTCCACTCAGCTAGCTCCTCGGGGGTAACGATGAAGTTCCTGACAACAGCGGAGACCTTGCCCCCTTCCGCAAGCACTTGATCTCCGATGGCTACCGAAGAGCCGTCCGGATAAGTGGCAAACGCGGCAGTAAGGCTCATCGCGCCTAACGTTGGAGGTAAGGGGCCGTCTGGAGGCGGCATGCCGGAAGACGGTCCCGCTTGACCGAAGTGTTAGAGCGCATTTCCGACCTCGACCTTAGCTAGTGACCAAGAGGACGCAGTAATACGCAAAACATCTCCTGACTGCAGCTCAACCTCAAACTCAAAGGGAGTTGGAGAACGAAGGGCATTTATTGAGACAGAGGGACCCCATGGCTGTTGTTTGGGCACGGTTAGCTCCGATACGTCGGAATGATTGCCCCCTCCAACCAGAACAACGTCAAGAACGCATGTTCCTTTGGCCCAAATCAAATTGGATGCTGTTTAGGGTTGCATCATGAAGCGGTAATTCGTGAAACATGTGCGCTCTAACGTAGAGGTGAGCGGACGCCGTAGGCGATCCGCTCGACTGACATGTTAAGTTGCACTGGCGCGCCTCGCTAGCAACGGGTGCCCAGGTGGAGCAAGTTCCGCCACAGCCCGCACGAACTCCGGCGACTCACAGATCGATCTTGGAACTCGGATGGTCATGAACGGAAGTGGGATACCCATTTCGTCCATTTTGCCCACCAAATACACCGGGATTGACCTTGTGTGTGGAATGAAAGCGCCATTGATGGTTTCCCACTTCAGACGCCGGCGGACTATCAGGAGAGTGCGACCCTCCATGCCACCCTGGGACAATCTGACCCAAACTCGGCGCCGCGCAAGTTGGACCAATGCGGCACAAACGATCAGCACAGGAACGCTAACAACAAGTGCCGCGGCTAGTGAGAGTTTTGCCAGCAACATTCCAAGAATTGAGAGATGCAGAAAGATCAACGCGTGCAGGTACTGCCGAGGGGCACCGTTAGGCACGCGAAACTCATACACGTTGCTCGATTCCATGCGACTTAACGTTGGAGATGACCGGCGGCCAGTAGGCGGGCGCAGCCCGCCGACAGGACGTCCGTGTCGATTGACCTGTTAGGTCGCAGTTCCACCTTCATCCTAGCCATTCTGCCAGTGCGTCCGGCGACGAGAAGCCCCAAATGGTGAGGTGCTCCACATCCGGGCCATGCGCTAGAGAGTACTCACCCTTCACCGGCCGAAACAGCAACCATCTATCAGCGTCGTGCGCCACGGCGAGCACGTGCTCCGACTTCAGTTCGTCGAAGACACCGTAGCCGTACGTTTCGCCTATGACGGTGGCGGACGAAGGTTCGATAACTGAGCCAATAAGCAGCTCGGTCTGTTCCGCGAGGTACTGGGCTCGATTCGGCCCCAGGGTCGGAGTGGCGGAGCCACGGGATGCGGACTCGCGGATGCGCTCGATAACATCCTGGCGCGTCATCTGCGACCTAACGTGAAATTGAGCGGCTGCCTTTGGCAGTCCGCTCGAATGTAATGTTAGGGCTCATGCTTCGTACCTAGACGCGCGTATAGCCAAGCAAGAGCGCAGCGAACGCTAGACACGGAAGCCCGAACCATAGAGCGCGCCACCGCGGCCGGGGGCGAAACGCCAAGCTCAGAGCCAGGAAGAACAAGCCAGCGGCGAATAGCACGCCCCCGGTGATCACACCGCCAAAGAGGATGCCAACTCCCAGCGTAAGCCCCTTGGCGACAGGTGGCAAAACTACGTTCGGTGCGGCGGCGGCGCTGTAGTAGGCCCACACGAGCGACACGACTGCGAGGGAACCAAAAAGCGTTGCAAGGCCGCCCAGAACTCGTGATGCCAGCAGTTCCCAACGTTTCGGGACGACAGAAGGCGAAGGGTTGGACGGGCTGGTCATCGAGGTTGGATACTTGAGCTCTAACGTTGGAGATGACCGGCGGCCAGGCGCTGCCGCGAAGCGGCCACCTGGGCCGGGACGTCCGTGTCGATTGACCTGTTAGACCTCATATCGTTTCAACATGACGATAGCTTCATCTGGTACAGCGCCGTAGCCGGAGCCATCGGGAGGCATCTTCGCGACGATCCGCCATTGCTCGATGGCTTCCGACTTGAAGCCATTTCGAATCAGAAGGTCGGCCATGAAAAGGCGCGTTCCCCCTTCAAAGTACTTCGGCTCCTTGCCCAAGGCAGCTTGCAGACAAGCTACGGCCTCCTTCCAATCACCACCTGCGCGGACAAGGCATTGAGCGTAGGCCAAAAGGTGCCTTGGGTTTTCACGGCTCTCGACGAGCGACTTCAAAAGCTTCACTGCTTCCGCGGACCGACCGGCCTCGTCCAGGTCAAGGGCGGCCTGGAACAGCTTCTCTTCGTCGGACAGCGGGCTCATCGTGAGGTCTAACGTCGGACTTGACCGGCGCACACGAAGCCCGTGCGCATAGCGCGCGGAGCCCCTTGTGCGTCCGTGTCGAAGGACCTGTTAGAGCGGCGTCGATGGCGATTCTTCATTTTCCCTTCGATGCCTTTTCCCAAACACGGCCCATCACCTCCGACACAACTTCGGTCAGCAAAGGTTCGGACGTGGATTGCATCGTCGCCCCTGCCTGGTTCTGCATAGACAAAAACTTCGACGCAAACGGAGACTGTTGCCGCTTGTCTGCGATGGACTTGAACTCCTCCGCGGACATCAAGGGCGCCCAAGCTTGCGCAAGGTTCTGATCCCACTTGTCCTGGTACTTCGGCACCACCGCCGCGATTTCCGCACGAAGCAGCTCGTCCGCCTGGACTGGGCCGAGCCGAAGCACAACCCCTTGCTGCGTCTGCGTAAGCTTTGACATTCGATACGTCATGCTCGGAAGATTTGACCCAAGATTCAGCGCCCGGACCATGGCCATGGCAGCGTCTCGGGACTGTGCGCCGGCATTAGCAAGGAGCGCGAGCGCCATAACCGTCGTAGCAGCAAGCCGGAGGATAAGTTTTGGCAACATGAGCTCTAACGTTGAAGGTAAGCGGCGGGCCGAAGGCGCGTCCGCTTGAGTGACGGGTTAGAGATCATGGCGGAACACAAACTCATAGTGAGTAACCTCAGGCGGAGCCTCTTCGAGCTGGGCAACGATCTCGGCCGCGCTGGGCACGGCGGAAGCAGACCAGCTTGCACTCCACTCCAAGTTCGGCTGGTACTTGCCATCTGCAAACAGCGTGAAGCCTTCGTATCCGAACAGGTCACAGCCTTCCCTAAGAAGTCGACCTATGCAGGCGGCACAACGGTCCCGAGCAACCAGGGTCACACCGCCGGCCGCGATGAACGGGATATCCCATTGAGCCAACTTCGCGCGCCGATTCATGTGAGCTCTAACGTAATTTAGACGGCACGTTCAGACCTCTTATCCCGCAAGTGCCGGATAAAGCTGGCCGAGGCGCCGCCGTAAGTAGCTGATCTGGCTTGATTTTTTTGTCCCCCCGTCAAAGTTCAGGTCCCAAGAATGAAGACCTGATATCCCGCAAATCGCCATGTTGGCCCCTGCCGGATAAAAGTGCCGGATAAAACAAATCCGGTAGCCGCTTTTACTGTTGAGGTGAGTCTGCCAGCAAGCGTTCATGCGGGCAAGCTGTTTACTACTGTATACCGATACAGTATAAATGCAGCGTGAAATACCGCAACGTTTTCGCCCTGGGCGCACCGCGGCTGCTGGACCAGCTGCGCGAGCGCGTCCGCTACCTGCACTACAGCCTGCGCACCGAGAAGGCCTATGTCTATTGGGTTCGCCTGTTCGTGCGCTGGAGCGGCATGCGCCACCCTCGGGAGCTGGGCGCGCGCGAGGTGGAGGGGTTCCTGACGATGCTGGCGACCGAGCGGCGGGTTTCGTCGTCCACGCACAACCAGGCGCTCAGTGCGCTGCTCTTCCTCTACAAGGAAGTGCTCGGCATGGAGCTGCCTTGGCTGGACGGCCTGCAGCGCCCGGCCTACACGCGCCGCATCCCGACGGTTCTGACGCTGGACGAAGTGGGTGCCTTGCTTGGCGCCATGAGCGAGCCGGTGAGCCTGGTGGCCCGGCTGCTGTACGGCACCGGCATGCGACTGATGGAAGGCATGCGCCTGCGCGTGAAGGACGTGGACTTCGATCGCAAGGTCATCATCGTGCGCGAGGCCAAGGGGAACAAAGACCGTGTGGTGATGCTCCCGAGCTCACTGGCGGAGCCCCTTCGCCGCCAAGTCGCCTTCGCGCGCGTCGCCTGGGAACAAGACAGGAAGGAAGGCTTCGCGGGCGTCGATGTGCCGCATGCCCTGGAAAAGAAGTACCCGAAGGTCGGCCAGAGCTGGGGATGGTTCTGGGTGTTTCCTTCCCCCACGCTTGCCACCGACCCGCGCTCAGGCATCGTTCGGCGGCATCACCTCTTCGAGGAGAGGCTGCAGCGCGCCATGAAGGCCGCCGCAGCGAAGGCCGACATCCACAAGCGCGTCTCGGCACACACGCTGCGCCACAGCTTCGCCACCCACCTTCTGCAGGGCGGCACGGACATTCGCACGGTCCAGGAGTTGCTCGGTCACAGCGATGTCAGCACCACCATGATCTACACGCACGTGCTCAAGGTCGCCGCAGGCGAAACGCGCAGCCCCCTGGATGCCCTGCCCCTGTGAGTTGGGGCCACCGGGCCGGGCTCGGTGCCGGCCCGCGGAATCGACCGTCAGCGCGCCGGCTTGTACGGGCGCTTTTTCAGGTCACGCGGCACGAACACCTTGCCGCCGTTGCCCAGCTTCGTCGGCTTGGCGAACCCGTCCCCGCGGTTCGCGCCGCTGCCTTCGCTGCGCGGCGCCGAATCGCCCCAGCCCGGCTTGCGGCCGTAGCCGTCGCCGGCGCCGCGGCGCACGTCGAAGCCGCCGCTGCGGCCGCCGAACTTGCGGTCGCGGCCATGGCCTTCGCGGCCGCGGCCGCCGAAATCGGGGCGCGGCGAGCGCTGCTGCGGCTCCAGGCCCGGGATCACCTCGGCCTTGAACGGCTGCTTCGTGAAGCCTTCGATGTCGAAGATCTTGCGGCGGTCGCGGAACTCCGCGAAGGTCACCGCCAGGCCGTCGCGGCCGGCGCGGCCGGTGCGGCCGATGCGGTGGGTGTAGTCCTCGGCCTTCATCGGCAGGCCGAAGTTGAAGACGTGGGTGATCGAGGGCACGTCGATGCCGCGCGCGGCGACGTCGGTGGCCACCAGGATCTGCACCTGGCCGTTACGCAGCGACATCAGGCGGCGGTTGCGCAGGCCCTGGCTGAGCGCGCCGTGCAGCGCCACGGCATGGAAGCCGGCCTGCTGCAGGTCGGTGGCCAGGCCGTCGCACTCGATCTGGGTCGAGGCGAACACGATCGCCTGGTTGATCGAGGCGTCGCGCAGCCAGTGGTCCAGCATCTTGCGCTTGTGCTGGGCGTTGTCGGCCCAGAACAGCACCTGCTTGATGTTGGCGTGCTTTTCCTGCGGCGTGTCGATCTGGATCTTGCGCGGCTCGCGCATAACACGGGTTGCCAGCTGCTGGATGCGCGGCGCGAAGGTGGCGCTGAACATCATGGTCTGGTGGCGCTTGGCGGTGAGCTGGTTGATCTCGGCCAGGTCGTCGGCGAAGCCCAGGTCCAGCATGCGGTCGGCTTCGTCGACCACCAGGAACTGCACCTGCTCCAGCTTGATCTGCATGGAGCGCTGCAGGTCCAGCAGGCGGCCGGGCGTCGCCACCACCAGGTCGGCGTTCTGCAGGCGCGCGATCTGCATCTGGTAGGGCATGCCGCCCACCACGTTGGCGATGCGCAAACCCTTGCAATGCTTCACCAGGTCGATCGCGTCATGCGCCACCTGCTGCGCCAGTTCGCGCGTGGGGCACAGCACCAGCGCGCCGGGCGTAGCCGCCGTGAAGTGACGGGGATTGGTCGGGTCCTTTCGGCGCGGGCGCTTGGGCAGCGCCTCGCCCTTGGCCGCGGCTTCGGCGGCCAGGCGTTCGAACTCGGCACGCTCCTCAGCCTGCGCGGCGGCGCGCTGCTGCAGCAAGGTGTGCAGCACCGGCAGCAGGAAGGCCGCGGTCTTGCCGCTGCCCGTCTGGCTGGAAACCATCAGGTCGATGAAGGAGGCATCGCCTTCGCCCGGCAGCGCCATGGGAATGGCCTGCTCCTGCACCGGCGTGGGCTGGGTGAAGCCCAGGTCCTGGATCGCCTGCATCAGCTCGGGCGCCAGGCCCAGTTTCAGGAAGCCGTTGGGCGCCAGATCGATGGCGGTGTCGGCAGTGTCAAAGGATTCCGCGGAGGCAAAATCGCCCCGCACATCAAAAGTGTCGGTCATGAAAAACTCACACGCCTGCGCTGCCGGGAGGCAGGCACAGTCGTCAGGATGGCTGGAAGACATCAACCATCAAACGACTGTCAGCTGTTCACGCCATGCGGCGTGCGTGCTGTGGCTCTTCTGTGACGGAGCCGCTGTGTGTGAGGGGAGATGCGCGGTGGCTGCTGTTGCAGCCGAGAATGAGATTGTCGCAGATTCAGGGTTAACCCGCAAGCACTCCCTCGCCGGCGAGCTTCAGGAAGTTCTCGCGGTAGTGCGCCAGTTCGTCGATCGATTCGTGCACGTCGGCCAGCGCGGTATGCGCCTGCTGCTTCTTGAACGCGCTGTACACGTCGGGCCGCCAGCGCTTGGCCAGTTCCTTCAGCGTGCTCACGTCCAGGTTCCGGTAGTGGAAGAAGGCTTCGAGCTGCGGCATGTACCTGACCAGGAAGCGGCGGTCCTGTCCGATGGTGTTGCCGCACATGGGCGAGCCGCCCTTGGGCACGTACTTCGAGACGAAGGCCAGCAACTGCTCTTCGGCCTGGGCCTCGGTGATCGTCGACGCCCTGACCTTGTCGATCAGGCCGCTCTTGCCGTGCGTACCCTTGTTCCAGGAATCCATCTTGTCGAGCTGCTCGTCGGTCTGGTGGATGGCGAAGACCGGGCCCTCCACGCGCGGCAGCAGGTTCGGACCGGTGACGACCACGGCGATTTCGATCAGGCGGTCGTTCTCGGGGTCCAGCCCGGTCATTTCGCAGTCGATCCAGATGAGGTTCTGGTCGCTTTTGTCGAGCGTAGGGGCGGCAGGCAGGGGGGCGACGGTCATGGGCTGGGATTGTCGCCGTAAACTTCCGCGGATGTCCCTCTCCTACCTGATGACGCTGGCCTTCGCCGCCTTCCTGCTGGCGACGCTGGCGGTCAAATTCTGGCTCGCCTCGCGGCAGATCCGGCACGTCGCCCTGCACCGCGCGAGCGTTCCCGCGGCCTTCGCGCACCGCGTGCCGCTGACGGCCCACCAGAAGGCAGCCGACTACACCATCACCAAGACCCGCTTCGGGCTCTTGGAGACGGCCTTCGGCGCCGCGGTGCTGCTCGGGTGGACCCTGCTGGGCGGGCTCGATGCCCTCAACCAGTGGCTGCTCGGCCTGCTGGGCGAAGGCATGGTGCAACAGCTCGCACTGGTGGCCTTGTTCACCCTGGCCGGCGGCGCGCTGGAACTGCCGTTCACGCTGTACCAGACCTTCGTGATCGAGCAACGCTTCGGCTTCAACAAGATGACCTGGCGCCTGTGGGTCGCCGACGCGATCAAGGGCCTGCTGCTTGGCATCGCGCTGGGCCTTCCGCTGCTGTGGGTGGTGCTGTGGCTGATGGCCGCGGGCGGGCGCTGGTGGTGGCTGTACGCCTGGGCCTTCCTGGCGGCTTACCAGCTGTTCGTCATGTGGATCGCGCCGCGCGTCATCCTGCCGCTGTTCAACAAGTTCACGCCGCTGCAGGACGAGACCCTGAAGCAGCGCGTGACGCGCCTGATGGAGCGCTGCGGCTTCGCCGCCAAGGGCCTGTTCGTGATGGACGGCAGCAAGCGCAGCGCCCATGCCAACGCCTTCTTCACCGGCTTCGGCGCCAACAAGCGCGTGGTGTTCTTCGACACCCTGCTGGCGCAGCTGTCGCACGGCGAGATGGAGGCCGTGCTGGCGCACGAGCTGGGCCACTTCAAGCGCCGGCACATCGTCAAGCGCACGGTGTCGGGTTTCCTGATCTCGCTGCTGGCGTTCGCGCTGCTCGGCTGGCTGTCGCAGCAGGCCTGGTTCTACACCGGGCTGGGCGTGCGGCCCTCGCTGGGCGCGCCCAACGATGCGCTGGCGCTGCTGCTGTTCATGGTTGCGGTGCCGGTGTTCTCCTTCTTTGTCTCGCCCATGTTCGCGCAGCTGTCGCGCAAGCACGAGTTCGAGGCCGATGCGTACGCGGTGGAGCATGCCAGCGGCCAAGACCTGTCCGCCGCCCTGCTCAAGCTCTACGAGGACAATGCCTCCACGCTGACCCCCGACCCGCTGTTCGTGAAGTTCTACTACTCGCACCCACCGGCCTCCGAGCGGCTCGCGCGCATGGCGACGGCCTGAGAAAGTCCCCAATGACGTCCATGCTCAAGAAAAAGGATTGGTCGCTGCTGCCGCGGCGCGCGCTGACGCCCCCCGAGGTCGTGACGCGGCTGTCCACCCAGCCCGGCTGGCAGCTGACCGGCAGCGGCGCCGACGTCGCCATCGAAAAGACCTACACCTTCGCCAACTACTACGAGACCATCTCGTTCGTGAATGCCGTCGCCTTCATCGCGAACGCGCAGGATCACCACCCCGATCTGTCGGTGCACTACAGCCGCTGCGTGGTGCGCTTCAACACCCACGACGTCCAGGGCCTGACCGACACCGACTTCGAATGCGCATCGCTGGTCGATGCGCTGCTGGCGTGAACGGATTGGACCGCGGCCTGGTGGTCGCTAGCCACGGCCGCCACATGCTCGTGGAAACGCCCGAGGGCCACCGGCTGATATGCCATCCGCGCGGCAAGAAGAACGACGCCGTGGTTGGCGACCGGGTGCTCTGGCGCCGCTCCCACGACGAGGGCACGGTCGAGAAGGTCGACGCCCGGCGCAATCTGTTTTTCCGGCAGGACGAGATCCGCACCAAGTCCTTCGCCGCCAACCTCGACCAGGTCCTGGTCCTGATCGCGGCGGAGCCGGAGTTCTCGGAGCACCAACTCGCGCGGGCCCTGGTGGCGGCCGAAGCCGAGCGCATCGTGCCGCTGGTGGCCCTGAACAAGAGCGACCTGGTCGAGCCTTTCGAGCGGGCCTGGGCCCGGCTGCTGCCCTACCAGCGCATGGGCTATGGCGTGCTGCCGCTGTCGCTGCGGCTGTCGGGCGCGGTCGACCGGGAGACGCTCACGAAGCACCTGGAGGGCAAGACCACGCTGGTGCTGGGCCCCTCCGGCGCCGGCAAGAGCACGCTGATCAACCTGCTGGTGCCCGGCGCCTCGGCGCAGACGGGCGAGATCTCACGCGCGCTCAACTCGGGCAAGCACACCACGACGACCACGACCTGGTACTGGGTCGATGAGGACAGGAAGACCGCGGTGATCGACTCGCCGGGCTTCCAGGAGTTCGGCCTGAACCACATCGAGCCGACACGGCTGGCCGAATGCATGCCGGACCTGAAGGAGCACCTGGGCCATTGCCGCTTCTACAACTGCACGCACCGGCACGAACCGGGCTGCTGCGTGAGCGGCGCGGTGGAAGCCGGCGGCATTGCCGCTTCACGGCACCGCATCTACCGCGAGCTGTTCGAAGAGCTGTCGCAGCCGAAGTACTAGGCCGCGGCCTCAGCCGAGCAACCGCGCGAACGACAGCAGCGCCAGCAGCACCATCCACAGCACGACCGAGCGCCAGACCAGGCCCACGATGCTGCGCAGGTGGCCGATCTCGGCTTCGCGTCCCGGCGTGCTTTCGATGCCTTCCAGCACACGGGTGCCGTCCGCGTTGAAGCCCTGCGAGGCATTCGGCGCGAACGCCGGCTGCAGGGCCTCGCCGCCCAGGCGCACGTTCACCGCGCCCGAGGTGGCGGCCAGGATCACGCCGTCGTTGTCGTTCGGGAAGCGCTGCGCATGGTTGCGCCAGGAGTCGATCGCTTCCTCGAAGTTGCCGACCACCGCGAAAGCCAGGGCCGTCGCCCGCGCGGGCAGCCAGTCGATCGCCTCCCAGGCGCGGGCGGCCGCGGCCTGCAGGGCCGGGCTCACGGGCTGCACCTGCGTGCGCGCGCGGTATTTCCAGTAGCGCGCCACCAGTTCGCTCATGCGGTAAAACACCGCGCCGGCCGCCGGCCCCAGCCCGCAGGCGGCCAGCACCGAGGACCAGGCGAGCACGCCGAACACGTGGCGATGGGCGGCCAGCACCGAATACTCGATTACGTGCCGCACGATCTCGCTGCGCGGCAGCTCGCTGGCATCCACCTGCTGCCACTGCGCGAGCAGTTCGCGCGCGCGCCGCTCGTCGCCGGCGTCGAGCGCGTCGCGGATGTCGGTGAAATGGTGGCTGAACTGGCGAAAGCCCAGCGTGACGTAGAGCACCGCCACGCTCCACAGCAGGGCCAGGGGCCAGCCCAGGTAGATCAGGAGCAGCCAGTGCACGGCCGCCGCCACCAGCGCGGGCGCCAGCACCGCCAAGCCCCAGGTGACCCAACCGTGCTGGGGCTTGCCGGCATCGAAGTTCGTGCTGGTCCAGCGCGCCCAGGCCCTGAGCATGGCGTGGATCGGGTTGTGGCGCGCCAACGGCCGCACCTGCTCGATCAGCAGGGCGAACAGGATGGCGAAAAAGCTCATGCGGCGATGATAGCGGCCAGGCCCCGAATGAGCACCCCCTCTGACCCCGGGGCGCGCCCCAAGGCGCCCGCCCTAGCGCCCTAGGCGCTCAGGAAGCGGTAGAAGTTGCGCAGCATCCCGGCCGTGGCGCCCCAGATGAAGCGCTCGGTGGCGCCGTCCATGTAGGGCATGGAGAACCACTCGCGCCGCAGGCCTTCCACCTCCAGCTGATGGCGGTGATGGTGGGCCGGGTTCATCAGGAACTCCAGCGGCACCTCGAAGGCGTCGGCCACCTCGTGGGCGTTCAACACCAGGCGGTGGCTCGGGTTGACCAGCGCCACCACCGGCGTGACGATGAAGCGCGTGCCGGTGGTGTAGGTCGGCATCGCGCCCAGCACCTCCACGTGCGCGGGGTCCAGGCCGATCTCCTCCTGCGCCTCGCGCAGCGCCGTGTGGGCCTCATCGCGGTCGGTGGCGTCCCGCTTGCCGCCGGGGAACGCGACCTGGCCCGAATGCGTGGACAGGTGTGTCGCGCGCTCGGTCAGCAGCAGCGTGGGGTGCTCGCGCATCACCAGCGGCACCAGCACCGAGGCCAGCGCGGGCGGGCGATCGGCGAACCGGCGCTCGGCCCAGACCTCGGGCTCCCAGGTCGGCGGACTGGCGAACCGCGCCCGCAGGGCCTGCGGCAGCAGCGCCTGGGGCGCGACCGCCGGCAGGTGGCTGTCGATGCCCGCCACCGGCACGCGCCGCGGGTCGAAGTTCGGCAGCTTCGACAGCGGGATGGCGTTCTCGGGGATGGGTTCGGGCTGGATGGGCATGCAGGGATTGGAGCAAAAAACAAAAACCGCCGCGAGCGCAGGACGCTGGCGGCGGCTTGCGGGCAAGGCCCTCGCGAGAATTACTCGGCGGCGGGCTTGTTGTGGTGCGCCAGCTTTTCCTTGATGCGGGCCGACTTGCCACTGCGCTCGCGCAGGTAATACAGCTTGGCGCGGCGCACGTCGCCGCGGCGCTTGACTTCGATGCCGGCGATCAGCGGGCTGTAGGTCTGGAAGGTACGCTCCACGCCTTCGCCGCTGGAGATCTTGCGCACCGTGAAGCCGCTGTTCAGGCCGCGGTTGCGCTTGGCGATCACCACGCCTTCGTAGGCCTGCACGCGCTTGCGGGTGCCTTCGACGACGTTCACGCTGACGATCACCGTATCGCCGGGGGCGAATTCGGGGATCTTTTTGCCCATGCGGGCGATTTCCTCTTGTTCGAGGGTCTGGATGATGTTCATGGTTACCTCAGTGATCTTGCCCGCGCCCATGAAGTTGGGGGTGTTTGGACCGGGTAGAGGATCGGCAAGCCCGCCATTATAGCAAGAGGCCTGCCAGGAAGGTTTCGTCGGCCCGCGTGAGGCGCCCCTGGCGCCGCGCCGCCTCGATCAGGTCCGGCCGGCGCCGTGCCGTGATCTCCAGGCGCCGCTCGCGGCGCCAGCGCTCGATCTGCGCATGGTGGCCGGAAAGCAGTTCGGCCGGCACGCGCACGCCCTCCCACTCCTCGGGCCGGGTGTAGTGCGGGCAATCGAGCAGGCCGTCCAGCCCCGGATTGAAGCTGTCCAGCTGGTGGCTGTCCTGGTCGCCCAGTACCCCGGGCTGCAGGCGCGCCACCGCATCCAGCAAGGCCATGGCGGCGATCTCGCCGCCCGACAGCACGAAGTCGCCCAGGCTCACTTGGACGTCCACGTGGCGTTCGATGAAGCGCTGGTCGATGCCTTCGTAGCGGCCGCACAGCAGGATGGCGCCCTCGGCGGCCGACCACCTGGCCACCGCGGCATGGTCGAGCCTGTCCCCGACCGGCGAGAACAGCACCACCGGCGCGGGCGCCCCGCGCTGCGCGCGGACCGCCTCCACGCATTCGAGTAGGGGCTGCGCCATCATGACCATGCCCGGCCCGCCGCCGAAGGGGCGGTCGTCCACCCGCCGGTAGTTGCCCTGGGCGTAGTCGCGCGGGTTCCACAGCCGCACGTCCACCTGCCCGGTCTCGAAGGCACGCCGCGTCACGCCGCTGGCGAGGAAGGGCGGGAACAGCTCGGGGAACAGAGTGAGGACGTCGAAACGCATGGCTGAAGCCGGCCCTAGTAGTCGGGCTGCCAGTCCACGATGATGCGCCGCCCCGGCAGGTCCACGCTGTCGACGTAGGCCGAGACGAAGGGGATCATGCGCTCCTGGGGCTTGCCCGCCGCTTCGTAGGCGAGCACCAGCACGGTCTGCGGCCCGGTGGACATCAGCTCACGCACCTGCCCCAGGGCCACGCCCTCGCGATTGACGACATCCAGGCCGATCAGGTCGACCCAGTAGTACTCGTCGTCGCCGGCCGTCGGAAAGCTGGAACGGGGGACGAAGACGCGGGCGCCCTTCAGGGCCTCGGCCGCGTTGCGGTCGTCGACCTCGTGCGCCAGGGCCACGATCGAATCGGAATGCTCCTTGGCCTCACGGATGCGCAGCAGCCCGGTGCCGGCGAAGGCCTTGCCGCCCTGGGCCGGCGGCTGCAGGTACCAGCGCCTGGAAGAAAAAAGCGCTTCGGGTGAAGCGCTGTGGGGGAGAACCTTGAACCACCCTTTGATGCCCCAGGCGTCGGCGATGCGGCCGACTTCGATGGCATCGGGGGGGAGGTCCACCGCCTCCAGGCCCGCCGGAAGCTCGGCTGGGAGGCGGCTCGGCATGGGTCTCAGGCCGCGGTCTTGGCGGCGGCTTGCTTGAGGAGGCGCTCCACCGTCGGGGAGGCTTGGGCGCCGACGCTCTTCCAGTAGGTCAGGCGATCCTGGGCGACACGCAGGCCCTCTTCGCCGCCCTTGGCGATCGGGTTGTAGAAGCCCAGGCGCTCGATGAAGCGGCCGTCACGGCGGGTGCGCTTGTCGGCAACGACGATGTTGAAGAACGGACGCGCCTTGGCGCCGCCGCGGGAGAGTCGAATCACGACCATGATTTATCCTTGGGTGGTTTGAAGGCCCGCCATGGGCCTTCGAATTCCTCTCAGCGTTGAGACACGCGCTTCGGCCACCCGGCCAGCGACACGCTGGGAAAGCCGATCATTATAGCCCGCAGCCAAGCATGAGCACCATCCGCCCCAGCCGCGACGCCGACGTCGCCGCCATCACGGCCATCTACAGCCACCACGTGCTCCATGGCACTGGCACCTTCGAGACCACGCCCCCCACCGAAGCCGACATGGCCTCGCGCCGCGCCGATGTGCTGTCCAGGGGCCTGCCCTACCTGGTGGCGCAGGACGATGCCGGCCAGGTGCTCGGTTTCGCCTACTGCCAGTGGTTCAAGCCGCGCCCGGCCTACCGCTACTCCGCCGAGGACTCGATCTACCTGCACCCGGACGCCGCCGGCCGCGGCCTGGGCAAGCAGCTGCTGGGAGAGCTGGAGCGCCAGGCGCAGGCCGCCGGGGTCCGCAAGCTCATCGCCGTCATCGGCGATTCGGCCAACGCCGGCTCGGTCGGCGTGCACCGCGCCCTGGGCTTTGCCGACGCGGGCGTGATCAAGTCCTGCGGCTGGAAATTCGACCGCTGGCTGGACATCGTGCTGATGGACAAGGCGATCGGCGAAGGCGACACGACAACCCCCGAATGAAGAGCAAGACCCTCGCGGCCTGGCTGGCCTTCCTGGGCGGCCCGCTGGGCCTGCACCGCTTTTACCTGCACGGCTTTCGCGATCTCATCGGCTGGCTGCTGCCCCTGCCCACTTTGCTCGGCTTCTACGGCATCGCGCGCCTGCAGGCCTACGGGCAGGACGACCTCTGGAGCTGGATCCTGATCCCTTTACTGGGCCTCACGATCGCCGGCTGCTCACTGGCCGCCATCGTCTACGGCCTCATGACCCGCGAACGCTGGAACGCCTGCTTCAACCACGCCGCCGCGCAGGACCATGCGGCCGGGGCGACCAGCTGGTCCACCATCGCCGCCATCGTGGCATCGCTGATGGTGGGCACGGGCGTGCTGATGGCCACCTTGGCCTTCAGCTTCCAGCACTACTTCGAGTACCAGGTCGAGGAAGGGCGCCGGATCAGCCAGTAGCGCCAATTCCGCGCGCCGACCGCCGCACGCCGCGCATGAGCTCATGCATAGGCGGCATTTCACGCGCTGGGGGGCTTGGCGTAGATTGGATCGTCCATTCACTCTTTTGATCGAAGGAGCACCGACATGGACGCCGCCCACAAGGCCGACGCCACCCAGATCGTGATCCGCAGCGCCGAGCCCGAGGACGCCGCCGCCATCGCCGCCCTGCTCGGGCAGGAAGGCGTCGCGGAAGGCCTGCTGCAGGTTCCGCTGTCCCCCAACGCCACGCGGATCGAATTCCACCAGAAGCTGGAACCGCAAGGCTGCCGCCTCGTCGCGGTGGCGGGCAGCGAGATCGTCGGCATGGCGGGCCTGCACATGGCCGGGGCCTCGCTGAGGCGCCTGCACGTGCGCTCGCTGGGACTGGGTGTCGCGACGGCCTGGCAAGGCCGCGGGGTGGGACGCCTGCTGCTCACGCAACTGGTGGACTGGGCCGACAACTGGGGCCAGGTGCTGCGCATCGAACTGCACGTGCACGCCGACAACGCGCGGGCGCAGGCGCTGTACCGCTCGCTCGGCTTCGTCGAGGAAGGCCGGCACAAGGGCTACGCGCTGCGCCAGGGGCGCTACATCGACAGCCTGTCGATGGCGCGGCTGCACCCGAATCCGCCGGTCATCGCGGGCTGAAGGCCGCGTGGACCGTCAGAAGATCTGCAGGCTGACCCAGTAGGCGATGGCCGCGACGAAGGCGCTGGCCGGAATGGTGAAGATCCAGGCCCAGACGATGTTGCCGGCCACGCCCCAGCGCACCGCGCTGGCGCGCTGGGTGGAGCCCACGCCGACGATGGCGCCGGTGATGGTGTGCGTGGTCGACACCGGGATGCCGAGCGCGGTGGCCAGGAACAGCGTCATGGCGCCGCCGGTCTCGGCGCAGAAGCCGCCCACGGGCTTGAGCTTGGTGATCTTCTGGCCCATGGTCTTGACGATGCGCCAGCCGCCGAACATCGTGCCGGCCGCGATTGCCACATAGCAGGCGATCACCACCCAGTGCGGCGGCTCCGAGGCCGTCTGCGCCGTGTAGCCGGTGGCGATCAGCAGCATCCAGATGATGCCGATCGTCTTTTGCGCATCGTTGCCGCCGTGGCCCAGGCTGTAAGCGCCGGCGGACACCAGCTGCAGACGCCGGAACCAGCGGTCCACGCGCGAGGGCGCGGCGCGCCGGAAGATGTGGGACACCGCCAGCATCATCAGCGACCCCAGCAGGAAGCCCAGCGTGGGCGACACGAAGATGAAGGCCACCGTCTTCCAGATGCCGGAGGCGATCAACTGGCCGGCGCCCGCCTTCGCCAGCGTCGCGCCGACGATGCCGCCGATCAGCGCGTGCGAAGAACTGCTCGGGATGCCCCACAGCCAGGTCAGCACGTTCCACGTCGTGGCCCCGACCAGGGCGCCGAAGACGATGTGCGTATCCACGATGCCGGGCTGCACGATGCCCTTGCCCACCGTGGCCGCCACGTGCAGGCCGAAGATGAAATAGGCCACCAGGTTGAAGAAGGCGGCAAAGATCACCGCCGTCGACGGGCGCAGCACGCCGGTGGAAACCACGGTGGCGATCGAGTTGGCCGCATCGTGGAATCCGTTCATGAAATCGAATGCCAGGGCCAGTGCCACCAGCATCACGATCACCCACAGGGCGACTTGCGCGCTTTCCATGCCTTGTTCTTCTTGTTGTGCCGTCGATCAGGAATGCTCGAGGATGATGCCTTCGATGACGTTGGCCACGTCCTCGCACTTGTCGGTGATCTTCTCCAGCAGCTCGTAGATGGCCTTGAGCTTGAGCACCTCGCGCACATCCGGTTCCTCGCGGAACAGCTTGCTCATGGCCGAGCGCATCACGCGGTCGGCGTCCGACTCGAGCCGGTCGATCTCCTCGCAGGTCTTGAGGGCAGCCTCGGCGGTGTGGTGATCTGCCAGCTTGCCGATCATGTAGACGGCCTCCTTGACGCGGTCGCAGCACTTGACGCTGAGCTCGGTCAGGCGCGTGATCTCCTCGGTCATGTGCCGCACGTCGTACAGCGCCATGGTTTCGGCCGAGTCCTGGATCAGGTCGGCCACGTCGTCCATGGTGTTGATCAGCGTGTGGATCTGGTCGCGGTCGATCGGCGTGATGAAGGTCTTGTGGATCAGCCGGTTGACGTCATGGGTGACGCGGTCGGCGGCGCGCTCGGCATTGTCGACGTCGCGGTTGTACTGCTCACGCAGGTGCGGGTCGCTGTAGTTCGCCACCAGATGCGCGAACGCGCGCGCCGCCTCGACGATGCGGTCGGCGTGCTGGTTGAACATCTCGAAAAAATTGCCCTCGCGTGGCAACAGCTTGCCAAACAGCATCGGTGCTCCTGTTGTCGGTTTGTGACCGTTTCGTGAACGCAGCGAGTGTACCTGCGCCCGCTCCGACGGCTCAGGCGTTGCGGAATATGAAAAAGACCGCGCCGACCATGCAAAAGCCCGCCCACAGGTAATCGAGCTTGACCGGCTGGTCCAGGTACATGACGGAGAACGGCATGAACACGGCCAGCGTGATCACTTCCTGCATGATCTTCAGCTGCGCCACCGAATAGCCCGCCTGCTGGAACCCGATCCGGTTGGCCGGCACCTGCAACAGGTATTCGGCCAGCGCGATGCCCCAACTCGCGAACGCGGCGACATACCAGGGCGCGGTCGCCAGGTTCTTGAGATGACCGTACCAGGCCAGGGTCATGAAGATATTGGAGGCGACCAGCAGCAGAATGGTCTGGATCGACAGTGGAATGGCCTGAAGCATGCTCATGGGGGAATTATCGGCAACGCACCCACCCGGCTCGGTGCTGGCCGTGCTGCACGCCTGCGAACAGTTGCTGGTGCTGGACAAACCCTCGGGCCTGCTGTGCGTGCCCGGCCGCGGCGTCGACAAGCAGGATTGCCTGTCGCTGCGGGCGCAGCAGGTCTATCCCGACGCCCTGGTGGTGCATCGCCTGGACATGGCGACCTCGGGCCTGTGCCTGATGGCGCGCGGCGCCGGCGCGCAGCGGCGCCTGAGCCAGGCCTTCGCGCAGCGCGAAGTGGGCAAGCGCTACATCGCCCTGGTGGCCGGCCGCATGGCGGCGGACAGCGGCCTGATCGACCTGCCGCTGTCCGTCGACTGGCCGAACCGGCCGCTGCGGATCGTGGACCGCGTGCGCGGCAAGCCCAGCCAGACCCAGTGGCGGCTGCTTTCCTATGACGAGCAGCGCGACGCGAGCCGCCTCGAGCTGGAACCCGTCACCGGCCGCTCGCACCAGCTGCGGGTGCACCTGCTGGCCCTCGGCCACCCGATCCTCGGCGATGCGCTGTATGCCCCGCCGTCCGTGCGCGATTGCGCGCCACGGCTTATGCTGCATGCAACGCAGCTCGCGCTGGCGCATCCCGCGACCGGCGAGCCGCTGAGCTTTACCAGTCCCTGCCCCTTCTAGCCGATAGGAGCGACCATGGATGCAAGCAGACTCAGCCGGCGCCAGGCCGCGGCCCTGGTCGCCCTGCCCATCGTCTGGCGCAGCGTTCGCGCGCAGCCGGCCGCTCCCCGCAAGGTCACACCGGCCCAGGCCGAAGGTCCCTTCTACCCTGTCGCCATGCCGCGCGACAGCGACTTCGACCTGCTGCGCAACGGCACCGTGGCGTACGCGCGCGGCCAGCCCGCCTGGGTCGAAGGCCAAGTCGTCGATTTGCAGGGCCGCCCGCTGTCGGGCGCCATCGTCGAGATCTGGCAGTGCGACGAATCCGGCCACTACCACCACCCCGGCGATGGCGGCCGCGCCGACCCGGCCTTCCAGGGCTTCGGGCGGGTGGTGGCCGACGCCAGCGGCAACTACCGCTTCCGCACCATCCGGCCGGTGGCCTACAGCGGCCGCACGCCGCACAT
The DNA here is from genome assembly GCF_001580455.1 of Ramlibacter tataouinensis. Classification (NCBI taxonomy): domain Bacteria; kingdom Pseudomonadati; phylum Pseudomonadota; class Betaproteobacteria; order Burkholderiales; family Comamonadaceae; genus Ramlibacter; species Ramlibacter tataouinensis. Next base: position 3,803,850 of record NZ_CP010951.1, on the reverse strand, counting down.
CCACTTCAAGGTGAAGCAAGGCACGCGCGAGTTGCTCACGACGCAGCTGTACGTGGCCGGCGAAGCGCTCAATGAGCGCGACGGCCTCTGGCGGCGCCTCGGCGCCGAAGATCGCGCGCTGGTGACGGTCCCCTTCCAGGCCGGCGCCGACGGGCTGCGCGCCAATTTTCCCATCACAATCGCCACGTGACGTCGACTCCAACACATCTCACCATCATCACCGGCGCGTCGCGCGGCATGGGCCTGGCGATGGCGGCCCGGCTGCTGCGGGACGGCCATGAGCTGCTTTGCATCTCGCGCAAGCCCAACCCGGCGCTCGACGAGTTCGCTGCGCAGGCCGGCATGCCTTGCGAGCAGTGGCCGCACGACCTGGCACGAGCGGCCTCCGCGGCGGCCAAGCTGGAGACCTGGCTCGCGTCGCGCGACGCCGGCGCGCTGGCCAGCGCCACCCTGATCAACAATGCCGGCCTGCTGCCAAAAATCGCCCCGCTGTCCGAGCTGGCGGCCGACGACCTGGCCGACGCGCTGCGCGTCGACCTCGAGGCGCCGATGCTGCTCACCTCGGCCTTCCTGCGCGCCACGGCGTCCTGGACTGCGCAGCGCAAGGTCCTGAACATCTCCTCGGGCATGGGACGCCGGCCGATGGCATCGCAGGCGGCGTATTGCGCCGCCAAGGCGGGCATGGACCACTTCAGCCGCTGCGTGGCGCTGGAAGAAGCCGGGCGGCCGAATGGCGCGCGCATCTGCTCGCTCGCGCCCGGCGTGATCGACACCGACATGCAGGTGCAGCTGCGCGAAGGCGACCCCGGGCAGTTCCCGGACGTGGGCAACTTCATCGGCCTGCAGGAAAAGGGCCTGCTCAGCACCCCTGATGATGCTGCGGCACGCGTGCTGGCGTACCTGGCACGCGAGGACTTCGGCACCAAGCCGGTGGCCGATGTGCGCGACTAGAAGGCCGGGCCTAGTGTCCTGTCCCACAAATTCCTGTGCTCTCGCTTGTGGGACAGGACACTAGCCGTCCAGGAAACCGCCGGCCCGGTAGGTCAGGACCAGCGTGTCGCGGTGTCCGCCGCCTTCCTGCGGCTGGATCGGCGTGGATTCGTGGATCACCCGCTCGTCGTCGAGCAGCAGCAGGCTCCAGGGCTCGGTCAGCGTGAAGCGCTCGCCGCGCGGGCCGTCGGCCTGGAACACGCGCGTTTCGCCGCCCTTGATCGCCTCGCGCGCGACCAGGAACACGGCCACGAAATCCACGCCGTCGCGGTGCGCGCCCTCGGGCGTGGGCCGGCCGATGCCCCCTGCGGTGTCGATGCGGAACTGGTGCGCCTCGACATACCAGGGCTGCGCGCCCCTGATCTGCGAGAACACGCTGCCCAGGCCGCGCAGCAGCTTGCCCCACGCCGCGGCCCGCGCCACCGCGGGCGTGACCGGTTCGAACCATCGCTGCATGCCGCCGTGCAGCGCGTTGTATTCCAGCGGTTGCCAGTGCGCGCGATGCGGCGCCTGTTCGACCGCATCGCCCCGCACCACCAGCGACGAATGGCGCCGCCGGCGGTAGCGGCCGCCGTCCTTCAGGTAGTTGTCCGGCGGCAGATCGTCCCAGCTGGGGCGCAGCGCCATCAACTCGTCGATCGCGCAGCCCGTGAGCTCGCACACGCCCTGGGCGGTGAGCACGGCATAGCCTTGCTCACGCAGGGTGTCGGTCAGGGCGCTGGGCGGGGTCGGGTGCGGTGCGAGAAGTTTCACGGCTCGAGCTTAACGCGGCCGCAGCCCGCCCGATTGCTGACCTGCATCAAGTCCTTCGCGTGCGCCCGCCACTAGGCTTGCTACCCCAAGGAGTCTTCCCATGCCCACGCTTGAATGGTCCGAGGCGGTCGCGCTCGGCCTGTCCTTCATGGACGACACGCACCGCGAATTCATCGACCTGCTCGCGGCGGCCGAATCCGCGTCCGATGCCGTACTGCCCCAGGCCTGGCACGCGCTGGTCGAACACACGGCCGCGCACTTCGGCCAGGAAGACCAGTGGATGCAGAAAACCGGCTTCGCTGCTTCCAATTGCCACACGACGCAGCACAAGGTGGTGCTGCAGGTGCTGCGCGAAGGCAGCGTGCGCGCCGCCGCCGGCGATCTTGCGCCGGCGCGGCAGATGATCCGCGAGCTGGCCGAATGGTTTCCCGCCCATGCGCAATCGATGGACGCCGCCCTGGCCCTGCACCTGCGCGGGATCGGCTACGACCCCGCAAGCGGCACCGTGGCGCGCCCCGATGCCCTGCCCACCGCGGAAATCCACGGCTGCGGCGGCGCGACCTGCTCGCCGGCGGAGACGGCCTGAGTCTCAGGTGGTCGATCAGGCCGGCGCGTGCAGCCAGTGCACGCAGAAGCGCCGGCCGGCATCCATCCAGACCGGGCCGGGCCTGAAACCGGCCTGCCCGGCGAGCGCGCGCAGTCCCTCGATCGTGAACTTGTACGAGTTCTCGGTGTGCAGCGTCTCGCCCTCGCCGATCTCGAAGCACTCGCCGTCCCATTCGATGCGCTGGTTCTTCCGGCTGACCAGGTGCATCTCGATGCGGCTCTTCGGCGCGTTGTAGAACGCGCTGTGCCAGAACAGGCCCAGGTCGAAGCCGGTGCCCAGTTCGCGATTGGCGCGCGCCAGCAGGTTGAGGTTGAAGGCCGCGGTGACGCCCTGGCTGTCGTTGTAGGCCGCGTGCAGGATGTCCGGGTCCTTCACCATGTCGGCGCCGAGCAGCAGCGCGCCGCCGCGCAGCACCTGCGCCGCCGTGGCCAGGAAGTGCCGCGCCTCCTCCGGCGTGAAATTGCCGATGGTGGATCCCGGGAAGAACCCCACGCGCCGCCCGGCCCCCGGCAGCGGCGCCGGCAGAAGCAGGCGCCGCGTGTAGTCGGCCACCACCGGCTGCACGTCCAGGCCGGGGTACTCCTGCTGCAGTTCCGCGGCACAGCGCGCCAGGTGCTCACCCGAGATGTCGATCGGCAGGTAGCGCGCCGGCTCCTGCATCGCCTCCAGCAGCAGCCGCACCTTGCGCAGCGACCCGGCCCCGAACTCCACGACTTCGGCGCGCGGCCCCATGTGCGATGCGATCTCGCCCGCGTGGGCCGCGAGGATGGCCAGCTCCGTGCGTGTCGGGTAGTACTCGGGCAGCTCGCAGATGCGGTCGAACAGCCGCGAGCCGCGCTCGTCGTAGAAGTACTTCGGCGAGATAGTGCGCGGATGCGAAAGCAGCGCGGCCTTGAGGTCGGCGGCGAAGCACGAGCTCTGGGCATCGCGTGCCTCGCCCTGTGCCTCGCCGCTGTCGATGCGGAACAGCGGGCGGTTCAGCATGCGCCGTCCCTGGCCAGGCGAAGGCCCGAAAACTGCCAGCGCGCGCCCGGCGGAAAGAAGTTCCGGTAGCTCGCGCGCGTGTGCCCTGCCGGCGTGGCGATGCTGCCGCCGCGCAGTACGAGCTGGCCGACCATGAACTTGCCGTTGTACTCGCTCACGGCGCCCGCCAGCGGCCGGAAACCCGGGTAGGGATCGTAGGACGAGCGCGTCCACTGCCAGGCGTGGCCGGTCATCTGCCGCATGCCGGGCGCAGCGGCGGCCGCCTCCCATTCGAACTCGGTGGGCAGCCGCGCGTCCGCCCACAACGCATAGGCAGACGCCTCGTAGAAGCTCAGTTGGGTGACCGGCGCTGCGGCATCCAGCGCCTGCGCGCCGCCCAGGCCGAACACCTGCCAGTGCGAGGCCGGCGCACGCACATCGCCGGGCAGGATCCAGTACAGCGGGTGCTTCCAGCCGCCCGCCTGCACGGCGGCCCAGCCGTCCGACAGCCACAAGGTCGGCTGTTCGTAGCCGCCGTCCGCGATGAAGCGCGCATATTCGCCGCATGTGACCAGCCGGTCGGCGATGCGGTAAGGCGCGAGCAGCACCGGGTGGCGCGGCGTCTCGTTGTCGAAGGCGAAGCCCTCGCCCGCGTGGCCGGCCTGGGCGGCGCCCCCGGGCATAGCGATCCATTCCGCGCCCTCCTGCGCCTCGGCCAGCCGAAGTTGACGCGGGTCGGCGGCCCGGTAAGCGGGCAGCAGCGGATTGCAGGACAGCAGGTGCAGCACGTCGGTGAGGATCAGCTCCTGGTGTTGCTGCTCGTGGTTGAGCCCCAGCTCGATCAGGGGCGCGACCGCCTGCCAGGCCTCGGGCCCGGCCTCGGCGATGAAGCGCGACACCGCATCGTCCACGTGCTGCCGATAGGCATGGACTTCGGCCAGCGAGGGCCGCGTGAGCAGGCCACGCTGCGGGCGCGGATGGCGCGCGCCGAGCGACTCGTAGTAGGAGTTGAACAGGTGCCCGAAGCGCCGGTCGAACGCCCGATAGGCCGGCCAGTGCGGCCCCAGCACCACCGCCTCGAAGAACCAGCTGGTGTGCGCCAGGTGCCACTTCGTCGGGCTCGCGTCCGGCATGGACTGCACGCACTGGTCCTCGTCCGACAGCGGCTCCGCCAGCGCCAGGCTGTGGCCGCGCACCTGCGCGAACCGGTCCTGTGCCAGGACCCGGTCCTGGGGCGCAGCCGCAGTGGCGGCCGCGAGAGCGGATGACTCGGACAAGCGCATAGGCCTCCTGGTCTGACAGGTTTCAACCAGCGCAGCCTAGTGGAGCACCGGCCTCAAGCACATCGGTGTTTCCCTCGCAATTCATTACAGCACATGCCCATGGCGCCGCCGGTTCATCGCAACCTCTTCTGACAGAACGAAACACGCCCCCTGTCCAGCCCTAGTTCGGCGCCACCACGGGCCGCAGCCGCCCGCCTTCGAGCGCTACGCGCGAGCCGGCGGGGAGCGCGCCGCGATGCTGGACGGTACGCACGCTGCCGTCGTCCATCCGGATGTGCATCTGGTAGCCGCTCGGCTGGGCGTCGCCATGCTCGTGCATGGCCACGACGGTTTCGATGACGCCGCAGTTCGGGCAGGCCGGCGCCCCGCCCATGACATGGGTCGACGGGCGTTGCGGCTCGCCGCCATCGGGGCTGGCGCGCCCCGGCGGCGGGAGCCACCTCAGCGGAGGCGCGGTCACGAGGTCCGTGCCGGCAGCGCTGCGCCCCGGCTCCCCGGGAACGGCGACCGGCTCCAAAACGGCCAGTTCCGGCCCGCTGGTGCCGGCCCGGTCGACCAGCCACAGCGTCAAGCCCGATGCGACCACGACCGCGGTCACGGCCGCCACAGCGAGGGTGGACAGCACTGACCCGCGCCGCCTCGGCTGCGCGCGCGCGCGTACCCGCGCAGCGGGTAATCGCTGTTCGCTCATGCTCGGGATTCCTTCGCTGCTCCCCTTGTAGCGAAGGATGGCGTGCGGCGGCTGTAGGCTGGCGCCACTAGGCGCATCGCCACCCGCCGACAGGGCTGTCAGCCGCCGCCTCTAGTCGAGCGCGGCGTAGACCAGGTGACGGAAGAGGTTGCGGAAGAAGATGCGCTGGTTCGGCGCCTGCGTCAGCAGCATGGCGAAGATGTCCTCGGCCGGATCGACGAAGAACGAGGTGCCGCCGATGCCGCTCCAGAAATACTGGCCGACCGATCCCGGCTGCGGCGCCAGCCCGGTGTGCGTGCGAACCGCCACGCCCAGGCCGAAGCCGTAGCCCGGCAACAGCAGCTCGCCCTTGGGCAGGATCGCGCCCAGGTGATCGGCCGTCATCCATTCGATGGTCTTGCGCGAGGCGATCCGGACGCCGTCGCAACTGCCGCGGTTTCGCATGAGTTGCAGGAAGCGCAGGTAGTCCCCGGCCGTGGACATGAGCCCGCCGCCGCCCGACTCGAACGCGGGCACGGCGCGCGGGTCCAGCATGGTCACGGGCTTGCCGCTGTCGGGGTCGGTGGCGAAGGGCTCGGCCAGCCGGCCCCAGTGCGCTTGCGGCACCGAGAAGGCGGTGTCTCTCATGCCCAGGGGCTCGAAGATGCGCCCCGCCAGCCAGCGCCCCAGCGTTTGCCCGGCCGCCACTTCCACCACCGCGCCGAGCACGTCGGTCGCGCGGCTGTACTGCCAGCAGGAGCCGGGCTGGTCCTGCAGCGGCAGCGCGGCCAGCACCTTGCAGAACTCGCGGTTGCTGCGCGAGGTGTCGGTGATGTCCACCGCCTCGTAGGCACACTGCACCGCGTTGGCCCCCAGGAACTCGTAGGTCAGGCCCGAGGTGTGGCGCAGCAGGTCGTGCACAGTGATCTCGCGGCGGGCCGGCTCGGTGCGGGCGATGCGCCCGTCCTCCTCGATAGCCACCCGCAGCTTGCCCAGCTCGAACTCGGGCAGGTAGCGGGACACCGGGTCGCCCAGCGCCAGGGCGCCCTCCTCGGCCAACATCAGGGCGGCCAGCGACACCAGCGGCTTCGTCATGGAGTAGATGCGGAAGATCGCATCGGACTTCATGGTCGCGTCGGCCTGCGGGTCCTGCAGGCCGAGGGCCTCGAACATCTCGACCTCGCCGGCACCGGCCAGCAGCACCACGGCGCCGGGAATCCGGCCCTTGTCGATGTGCGCCTGCAGCGCGCCCCGAAGCCGGGCCAGCCCGCGCGTGTTGAAGCGCCCCATCAGCCGAATCTCTTGCGGGCCAGCTCCGCGCCCCGCGCCAGGGCTTCGAGCTTGCGCCGCGCGACCTCGCGGTCCATCGGCGCCAGGCCGCAGTTGGTGCAGGGAATCAGGCGGTGCTTGGGCACGAACTGCAGCGCGGTGCCGATGGTCTCGGCCACCTGCTCGGGCGTCTCCACCTCGTCGGAGGCGACGTCGATCACGCCGACCATCACGTCCTTGCCCTCCAGCAGCTTCATCAGCTCGGGCGGCACGTGCGAGTGGTAGCACTCCAGGCTCACCTGCTGGATGCTGCTGCGCGCGAGCGCCGGGAAGACCTGCTCGTACTGGCGCCACTGGTCGCCCAGCGTCTTCTTCCAGTCGGTGTTGGCCTGGATGCCGTAGCCGTAGCAGATGTGCACCGCGGTCGTGCAGCTCAGGCCCTGCGCCGCGCGCTCGAGCGCCTGCACGCCCCAGTCGGCAGCGTCCTTCATGTACACGTTGAAGGCCGGCTCGTCGAACTGGATGATGTCCACGCCGTCGGCCTGCAGCGCCAGCGCCTCCTGGTTGAGCAGCTCGGCGAAGGCAAAGGCCAGCTTCTCGCGGTCGCCATAGAAGCGGTCGGCCACGGTGTCGACGATGGTCATGGGACCGGGCAGCGTGAACTTGAGCCGGCGGAAGGTATGGGCCCGCGCGAGCCGCGCCTCGAAGGCATGCACCCGGCCCTTGAGCTTCAGCGGCGCCACCACCTGCGGCACCATGGCCTTGTAGCGGTCGTCGCGGATGCCCATCTCGACCTTGTGTTCGAAGTCGATGCCCTCGACCTGCTCGAGGAAGCCGTGCACGAAGTGCTGGCGCGACTGCTCGCCGTCGCTGACGATGTCCAGCCCCGCGTCTTCCTGCATCTTGATCCACAGCAGCGTGGCGTCGGCCTTGGCCTGGCGCAGGGCCTCGCCGTCGACGGTCCACCGCGGCCACAGCTTGTGGGTCTCGGCCAGCCATCCGGGTTTGGGCAGGCTGCCGGCGATCGTTGTGGGGAACATGGTGGTTCGTCTCCTGGAGTGACGGAATACATTGAGGAACCTTCGCATAATGCCAGCATGGCGGCGAGCACGAACAACAACAAACCCCGAGTCGTCATCATCGGCTGCGGCTTCGGAGGCCTCGAAGCGGCGCGTGCCCTGGCGCGCGCGCCGGTGGACGTCACGCTGGTGGACCGCACCAACCACCACCTGTTCCAGCCGCTGCTGTACCAGGTCGCGACCGCGGGCCTGTCGGCGCCGGCAATCGCTGCGCCGATCCGCCACCTGTTTCGCAAGCAGGCCAACGTCACCTGCCTGCTCGGCGAGGTGAGCGCCATCGATCCGGGCGCACGGCAGGTGCAGCTCAAGGACGGCATGGCGCTGCCCTACGACCACCTGGTCGTCGCCGCCGGCGCCACCCACAGCTACTTCGGCCGCGACGAGTGGGCGGCCTTCGCGCCCGGCCTGAAGACGCTGGACGACGCCTTCGAGATCCGCCGCCGCATCCTGCTCGCGTTCGAGTCCGCGGAAAAGGAAAGCGACCCGCGGGCGCGGGAAGCCTGCCTCACCTTCGTCGTGATCGGCGGCGGTCCCACCGGCGTCGAGATGGCCGGCACCGTCGCGGAGATCGCGTGCGACACGCTGCCCGGCGAGTTCCGGCACATCGATCCGGCCAAGGCGCAGGTGTTGCTGATCGAAGGCTCCCCGCGCGTGCTGCTGGCGATGCCCGAGGACCTGAGCCTGCGCGCGCAGCGCCAGCTCGAACGCCTGGGGGTGCAGGTGCGGGTGAACTCGCGGGTCACTTCGGTCGACGCGGGCTCGGTGGAGGTGCAGCCGGAATCGGGCGCGGCCTACCGCATCGCCAGCCGCTGCATCGTCTGGGCCGCCGGCGTGGCCGCGTCGCCGCTCGGACGCCAGCTGGCGGACGCCACCGGCGCGCGCACCGACCGCGCCGGCCGCGTGCTGGTCGAACCCGATCTCACGCTGCCGGGACACCCGGAGATCAGCGTGATCGGCGACCTGGCCGCCGCCCAGAGCCATGTCCCCGGGAAGGAGCCGCGTCCGGTGCCCGGCGTGTCGCCGGCCGCCAAGCAGATGGGCCGCGCGGCGGCGGCCAACATCCTGCGGCGCATCGCCGGCCAGCCGACGCGGCCCTTCCGCTACCGTGACTACGGCAACCTCGCGACCATCGGTCGCAACGCCGCCGTGGTGGACCTCGCCTGGCGCCTGGGCCGCTTCAAATTCAGCGGCTACTTCGCCTGGCTGTTCTGGCTGTTTGCCCACATCTACTTCCTGATCGGCTTTCGCAATCGGCTGGTGGTGTTGATCGACTGGGCCTCGGCGTACTGGAGCCGGCAGCGCTACGCGCGCGTGGTCACCGGCATCGAACAGCAGCAGGCCAAGGCGCGCGGTGCGCAAACATGAACTAGCGTGAATTTCAGGAGGATCGAACCATGAGCATCCGCATCGTCCGTCTCGGCACGCCCCGCGCGTCCGGCGAGGGTCTGCGCCTGGGCACTGTCCGGCGCCCGCCGCGTGGCGTGCCGAAGTCCGAGTTCGGCACGCGCGACTTCTACGACACCTGGCTGCCCAACATCGCGCCCAGCGCCGAACTGATGGCCGAAGGCCAGGCCGCGCAGACCGACAAGGAATGGGCCGCCTTCAAGCGCAAGTTCAACGCCGAGATGAAGGCGCCGGAAGCCAGCCACCTGCTGGACCTGCTGGCCGCCCTCTCGCACCAGACCTCGTTCGCGCTGGGCTGCTACTGCGAAGACGAGAACCGCTGCCACCGTTCGGTGCTGCGCGAACTGCTCGCCCAGCGCGGCGCCGACATCCGGAATTGAGCGCTTACAGGGTGGGGTGCAGCGCGCTGGCCACCGCCGTGCCCAGCGTGTGGATGTCGAAGGGCTTGCGCAGGATGGCGGGCTTGCCGGCGAGCCGCTCGACGGCCGACATGTCCGCATAGCCGGTGGCCAAGACCACCGGCAGGTCGCCGACCAGTTCGCGGGCGCGGGAGATCACCTCGGCCCCGGTCATGTCGGGCATGACGTAGTCCACCACCAGCAGGTCGGGCTTGTGGCTGGCGATCGCCGCGAGGCCTTCGCTGCCATTGGGCGCTTCGCTCACCGCATAACCGATGAGGCCCAGGCACTCCACGATCACACGGCGCACGTCGGCGTCGTCCTCGACCACCAGGATCCGTTGCGACCGGCCGTCGACGGGGGCCGGCGTGGGCATGGGTGCCGGCGTGGCCGCGAGCGCCTCGGCGGGTGCGGCCGGAAAGTACATCTCGACCGTGGTGCCCTTGCCCGGCTCGCTCCTGATCAGCGCGAGCCCGCCCGACTGGCGGGCGAAGCCATAGACCTGGCTCAGCCCCAGCCCGGATCCGCTGCCGGCCGGCTTGGTCGTGAAGAAGGGCTCGAAGACCTTGCCCAGCAAGGCGGACGGAATGCCCGGTCCGGTGTCCGTCACCCGCACGGCCACGTAGTCGCCCCAGCGCGCCTGCCCGCCGACGTCGGTGTCGTGCTGCGGAAAGGTCGAGATCCGAAGCAGCCCGCCTTCCGGCATGGCCTCGCGCGCATTGGCCGCGAGGTTGAGCATGGCGACCTCGAACTGGCCCGGATCGACCACGACGGACAGGTCCGGCTCGCACAGATCGAGTTCGATCTCCACGGCCGAGCCTGCCGAAATCTGAAGCAGGTCCTTCATGCTCACGAGTAGCTGGTTCAGCTGGGTCAACTGGGGCAGCAGCGTCTGGCTGCGCGCGAAGGACAACAATTGCCCGGTGAGTTTGGCGCCGCGCCGGGCCGCGCTCTTGGCCCGCTCCACCACCGGCTTGACCTTCTCCTCGCTGGCGTAGAGCGAGACCAGCTCCAGGTTCATGTTGACGACGTGGAGCAGGTTGTTGAAGTCGTGCGCAATGCCGCCGGTTAGCCGCCCGACCGCCTCCATCTTCTGCGCTTGCGTGAGCGCCGCCTGGGCGCGCTCGCGGCCGGCGATCTCCGTCATCAGCCGGTTGTTTGCCTGGGCCAGCTCGATGGTACGCGCCTCGATGCGCCGCTCCAGCTGGCCGTTGAGCTCCTGGACTTCGGCCTTGGCGCTGCTGATCTCGTCGAGGTGCTCGCGGGTGGCGTACTGGCGCCGGCGGGCGCGCACGGCTGCATCGGCCGCGCTCAGCAGGATCTCCGGGTTAATCGGCCGTTCGAGCAGGATCACGTTGCCCAGCTCGTGGCCGAAGTGCAGCTTGCGCTGCGGCCGGTTGTCCTGGCAGGAACCCAGCACCAGGAAAGGAAAGTCGGACCACGGCGGCTGGGTCGCCAGCCACGCCGCGAGCTGCGCCCCCAGCGCGGTCTTCGCCAGCGTCTCTTCGCCGATCACCGCCGCAGCGGCACCCTCGCGCATCGCGTCCAGCAGCTGGACCGCCGTATCGCAGATGAGCACTTGGTGACTAGGCTGGATGACGTCCTTGACGGAAGAGGCATCTCCGCTGCGCGGGGTGTGAACAAGGACTCGCAGTTCCATCGGTGGGCATCCTATGAGAAAAACCCTCACCAATATGTAGGAGAGCGCCGATAGCCGCAGAGCTCGGGCCGTGCCAGAACGCACGGCTGAGCAGGCCCAAGCTCAACCGTTGCTGCCCTTCTCGGCTTCCTGCAAGAGGCGCCACATGACCTTGCCGCTGCCACTCTTGGGCAGGCCATCGGCGAACTGGACGATTTTCGGCGCCTTGTAGACCGCCATGTTCTCGCGGCACCAGTCGATGATCGCCTTTTCGCTGACCGATCCCTTGTGGCTCTGCCGCAGCACGACCACGGCCTTCACGGTTTCCCCGCGGTACTCATCCTTGGCGGAGATCACGCAGGCCTCTTGGATCGCCGGATGCCGGAACATCAGCGCTTCCACCTCAGCCGGCCAGACCTTGAAGCCGGACGCATTGATCATGCGCTTCAGGCGGTCGGTGAGGAAGAAGTAGCCGTCCTCATCCATGCGGCCGAGATCGCCGGAGCGGAAGAAGCGCTTGCCCTCGATTGCGACGAAGGCCGCCGCCGTCGCCTCCGGACGCTTCCAGTAGCCCGAGAACACCATGGGGCCGTGGATGAAGATCTCGCCCTGCTCGCCGGGTGCGACCTCCTGCATCGTGTCCGGGTTGACGACCCTTGCGTCGCAACTCATGAAGGGAATGCCCAGGCACTGCTGCTTGGGCGCATCGTGGGGGTTGCTGTGCGAGGGCGCGGCGGTTTCCGTCAGGCCATATCCCTCCACGTACTTCAGGCCGAACTGTTCCAGCAGGCGCTGCGCGACGGCCTGCGGCATGGCGGCGCCGCCGCCGCCGATGTGCGTCAGGCTCGACAGGTCGAACTGGTCCAGGTTCGGGCTGCCCAGCAGGTCGATCACCATGGTGGGGATGTTGGTCCAGGTGCTCACGCGCCAGCGCGAGATCAGGCGGCCCGCCAGTTCGCGGTCCCAGCGCGGCATGATCACCAGCGTCGAGCCCAGGTAAATGTTGGTGTGCATGACGCTCACCATGCCGGTGATGTGGAACATCGGCACGACCAGCAGCGCCACGGCTTCGCAAGTGCCGTTGCCCCAGGCTGCGGCGGCCGACGCGTTGTGCATGAGGCTGCTGTGCGGGTGCATGCAGCCCTTGGGCAGGCCGGTGGTGCCGCTGGTGTAGGGCAGCACGGCCAGGTCCGCCGGCCCCGCCTGCAGCGGCGGCGGTGGCGCGTCATGCGCGAGGGCCTCGGTCCAGCTCAGTACGTGGCCGCCCGCCAGCGCGGGCAGCGGATGGCTCGTGAGCAGCCAGTCACGCCAGGCCTCGGGCAGGGCGTCGGCGTTCGGGTCCTGCGGATCGAAGCCATCGGTGAAATGAGTGACGATGAGGTGCGACAGGCGCTGCTCCGCCGGCAATGCGTCGCTGGCGCGGGCCACCTCGGGCGCCAGGTCGGCCGTCGTGATCGCGACCTTGGCATCCGGGTCGGTGATGTAGTGCTTGAGCTCCTCGGCACGGTTCATCGGATTCACCGGCACCACGACGGCGTTGGCGCGCAGGATGGCGAAATGCGCGATCAGCAGCTGCGGGCAGTTCTGCATGTCGAGCATGACGCGGTCGCCCCTGGCGACGCCGAGCCGGACCAGCGTGGCGGCCAGCCGTTCCGCCTGGCGCACGACCTCGCGGTAGCTGTAGATGCGCCCGAAAAAGACCACCGCGGCCTTGTCGGGGTAGCGCTGGGCACTGATCGCGAGGTTGTCCCACAGCGAGGTGGCCGGCACGGTGAGTGAATGCGGGAGGCGCGCTGGCCAGAATCTGTAATGCGGTCGGTCCATGGAGCCAGCCTAATCCGCGCTCACGGCTGAGGCATCCGGAAAGGCCCGGAAACCGTCACCTTGGCGACGCCCGCCGGCGCCTCAGTGATCGCGCGACTGGAACAGGGAAAGGTCCAGCGGCCACTCGGCGCCCAGCCAATAGGCGTGGAGCGTGTGGTCTGCGAGGTCGTTGCCGGTGAGGCCATGCACGAAGACGTCCAGGCCGTTGCGATGCTGATCGAGCCAGGGAATGAGGCGATCGAATTCGCCGGCATCGAATGCCAGTTGGCAACTCCACGCCGGATGCGGCCCCACGAGCTTTTCATGCACGCGTCCCACGCTGACCTCGAACAGCCGCCCGGCATCCTCCGCCAACCGGCGCGCCTGGCCCACCGTGTCGGGGCCGAAGTAGATGTGCGCGTGATAGGCAGGATGGAGGTTGACGGGTCGGCGTGGCGGCATCGCGCGAGGATAGGCCTCAACGCGTCAGCTTGGCAAACAGGTAGCCGACCACGAAGGCGCCGAACACCACCGCCAGCGGGTTGGCGCGAATCTGCTCGCGCGCCATCTCGCCGTATTCCTCTTGCAGGTCCATCACCCGGCCGGTGCCGGAGTTCAAGGTCTGTTCGAGCTTGTCCACCGCCTTGTGCGCCTTCTGGGCGACGCGCTGCGTGGCGTTTTCCATTCCTGCGGCTCCGCCGCCCATGGTTCTCATCGTGTCGCTGGTCTCGTCCATCGTCCTGTTCCTCTCGCTGCTGAAACGGCTCGGGCTTTCAACTTTAGAAAGCTCTTCACTCCCGTGTTGTCGGCCAAAGGCCCGCTTCCGGCGTAGGACGCATTCCTTCGTGGGTTCCTTCGTGGCTGCTGGGCCAGGACAAACTCGTCCGTGGATAATGGTTTTCATGCCCCGTACAGCATCGCCACAGGCGCGCCGCCGCAGGTCCGGCGACGGCGCCATCACCGACGTCGCCGGCATCGAGGTCGGCCACTACACCGACACGCGGCGGCCCACCGGCTGCACCGTCGTGCTTGCGCAGGCCGGCGCCGTCGCCGGCGTGGACGTGCGCGGCGCGGCGCCCGGAACGCGCGAGACCGACCTGCTGTCGCCCTGCAACCTGGTCGATCGGGTGCACGGCATCGTGCTGGCGGGCGGCAGCGCCTGGGGCCTGGACGCCGCCAGCGGCGCGGTACGCTGGCTGGAAGAACAGGGTGCGGGGCTGGACGTGGTCGCGGCGAAGCTGCCGATCGTGCCGGGCGCGGTTCTGTTCGACCTGATGGTGGGCGATGCCGCGATCCGGCCCGATGCCGCGGCCGGCTACGAGGCCTGCCGGGCCTCGTCCGCCGCCGCGCCGGCCGAGGGCAATGTCGGCGCCGGCGCGGGCGCGGCCGTGGGCAAGATCTTCGGCATCGCGCGCGCGATGAAAGGCGGCATCGGCACCGCCTCGGTGACCGTGGACGGCGTGACCGTGGGCGCGATCGTCGCGTGCAATGCGCTGGGCGACGTGATCGACCCGGAGACCGGCGCCGTGGTGGCCGGCGCGCGCACCCGTAACGGCAAGGGCCTGGTCGACACGCGCCGCGCCTTGCTGCGCGGCGAGGCGCCCCGGCCCGTGCTGGCCGGCACCAACACCACCATCGGGGTGATCGCCACCGATGCGGCGATCACCAAGGTGCAGGCCTGCCGCCTGGCCACGATGGCGCACGACGGGCTGGCGCGCGCGATCAACCCGGTCCATACCATGTCCGACGGCGACACCCTGTTCGTGATGGGCACCGGCCGCGCCAAGGGTTCGCCGGGCATGATGGTGCTGGGCACCATGGCGGCCGAAGCGACGGCGCGCGCCGTGGTTCGCGCCGCCCGCGCCGCGCGCGGCGTGCGCGTCGGCCGCCTGCACCTACCGGCGGCCTGCGACCTGGCGTAAGGCGGGCAGACGCTGTGATGGCTTCCATCCGCTACGCACTGGTGTCGTTCCGCGAACTGCTGGTCTCGGGTGGGCCGGTGCTGGTGCTGGCGATCGGCCTGCTGGTGCTGGCTTACCTGTGGCTCGACCCCAACCCGCCCAAGAAGGTCACCCTGGCCACCGGTCCCGCGCAGAGCGCCTATGACGAATTCGGCAGGCGTTACCAGCAGGCGCTCAAGCGCTACGGCATCGAGGTCGTGCTGCTGCCCAGTGAAGGGTCGCGCGCCAATCTTCGCCTGCTGAAGGAAAAGCGCGCCGATCTCGCCTTCGTGCAGGGCGGCAGCGGCGACGCCGCCGCGAACGAGGAGAGCGGCATCGTGTCGCTCGGCAGCCTGTTCGTGGAGCCCCTGTGGCTGTTCTACCGTGCCGACGCGGCCAAGAAGGTGCCGGGCGGGGCCTTCACTTCGCTGACGCAGGTCACCGGGCTGCGGATCAACATCGGCGCCCGCGGCAGCGGTTCGCCCGGCATCATGCGCCGCCTGCTGGAGGCCAACAACCTCGACCCGGCCACCCTGCAGCTCTCGCGGCTGGACCAGACCTCGGCCACGGTGGCCTTCCTGGACGGCGAAATCGAATTGCTGGTGTTCGCTTCCGCACCGGAGTCGCCGCTGGTGCAGATGCTGCTGCAGACCCCCGGCGTGCGGCTGGTCGACTTCAACCAGAGCGAGGCGTATTCGCGGCGCTTCCCCTTCCTCACTCCGGTGCTGCTGCCGCGCGGCGTGGTCGACCTGGCGCGCGACCTGCCGCCGCAGGACGTGCACCTGATCGCCACCACCACGGCGATGCTCGCCCGCGAGGAGACGCATCCCGCGCTGCTGCAGCTGTTCGCGCAGGCGGCGCGCGACCTGCACGGGCCGCCCGGCTGGTTCAACCGCGCCGGCGGCTTCCCCAATATCGAGCACAGCGAATACCCGGTGGCGCCGGAGGCGGAGCGCGCGATCCGTTCGGGCAAGCCCTTCCTCCAGCGCTGGATGCCCTTCTGGCTGGCGAACGTGGTCGAACGCATGTGGCTGGCGCTGGGCCTCATCCTGGCGGTGCTGCTGCCCCTGACGCGGATCGTGCCCCCGCTCTACCAATTCCGCATCCGCTCGCGCGTGTTCCGCTGGTACGGGCAGCTGCGCGACATCGAGGCGCGGATGCAGGCGGGCGACGCCGACCGCGCGCAGCTGGCGCGCGAGCTCGAAGCGCTGGACGAGCGCGTCGAGCGCATCAGCGTGCCGCTGTCCTATACCGATGAGCTCTACGCCTTGCGGCAGAACATCCTGCTGGTGCGCGCGCGGCTGGCGCCGCAATGAGCGCTTTCGGGCTCACCCGACCAACGTAACCATCTCTTGCGTTGCATCGCCGAAGGTAAATTCTTCGGCCGGTGTTGGGCTGGCCCCACAGCACTGATGCGGGCGCCCCAGCCCAGCACCCGGCCCTGCGAATGGCTGAGTTTCGACTGTTGAGCCGGAGCCTGCACCTCGCGCGAATACGGGGCAGCGGCTGGCGGCGCCCCAAGCTCAACTGTAAGCGCAGCTTCCGACTCCTTACGTTTGAAGGCCGCCGCCGTGTCGGCGAGTAGGCGCTGTCCTACTAGTATTGCCACCGCTGAGCTTGTGCGCCGCCCCGGTGCCGGCCCTGCCGCCGGGCCCGGCCCGCCGAGCAGCGCCTCCTCCATGGCTCAGCCGCACGGAGCAGTACACCCAATGAAGAGACGTCACTTTTCGACCTTCGCAGCCGCCGGGCTGCTGACTGGCGGCAGCGCCTTCGCCCGCAGGAAGCCCTCGCCGGCCCCGGCGCCCACGCCCGCACCGACTCCCGCGCCGGCCCCGGCCCCGGCACCGACACCGGCTCCGACGCCCGCCCCGGCACCGACTCCTACGCCGGCCCCCACGCCCGCACCCACCCCGGCGCCGGCCCCGGCGCCCGTGAACGGCGTCGCCTATCCCTTCGGCGCGCGCCTGGCGGCATACGTGGCGGGCACCCGGCCCAACCAGAGCACGTCCACCATGGACGCCGCGCTCAAGCGCCACTACGACGCCTGGAAGGCTGCGAACGTCATTTCCGCGTCCTCGGTGGTCACCGGCGGCTATGCCGTGCGCTTCTCCGACTCGAACTACATGGCCGTGTCCGAGGGCATGGGCTACGGCATGCTGCTCACGGTGCTGTTCGCCGGCCACGACCCGCAGGCGCGCACGCTGTTCGACGGCATGCTGGCCGTGGTGCGGACCCGCTATGCCTACGGCAACGCGACCTACGACCCCAACGGCCGGTACCTGATGGACTGGCGCCTGCACGCCAACGGCACCTCCGCCGGCGATGGCTGGAACGCGATGGACGGCGATTTGGACATCGCGATGGCCTTGCTGATGGCCGACAAGCAGTGGGGTTCGACCGGCAAGTGGAACTACCTGCAGGAAGGCCGCAACACCATTGCCGCGCTGAAGTCGATCAACATGAAGCCGGACGGCACGACCAAGGGCCTTTCCACGGCCAACGTGAGCCGCACCTCCGACTACATGATCGGCCACTTCCGCGCCTTCCAACAGGCCACCGGGGACGCGTTCTGGAACACCGCGATCAACCGCGCCTACCAGCTGGCCGACCGCATGCAGACGGTGTATTCGCCCAACGCCGGCCTGATGCCCGACTTCGTCGTGGCCACCGACACCGCCACGCCCTACCCCTCGCCCGGCTACATGGGCGACGGCAACGCCAACGAGGACAAGTACTGGTGGAACGCCTGCCGCAACCCGTGGCGCTTCGCCTCCGACTACCTGCTGTCGGGCGACACGCGCTGGAAGACGGTGACGGCGCGCCTGGTCAACTTCTTCCGCAACCAGGTGAACGCGGCCGGCGGCGACATCTACTCGATCGGCACCGGCTACACCCTGGCCGGCGCCAAGGTCACCGGCGGCAACAGCGGCGCCTACCACGGCCCACTGTGCGCCGGCGCCTGCATCGACGCGCAGTACCAGGGCTTCCTCGATTCGCTGTGGAACTGGAACGTCACCCACCTGACCACCGGCTACTACGACTGCGAGCTGCAGCTGCTGAGCCTGGTCGTGGCCTCCGGCAACTGGTGGTCGCCCGTCAACGTCGGTAGCGGGCAGGCGCCTGCGCCTTCGCCGGCTCCTGCACCTTCGCCGGCTCCTGCACCCGCACCTGCACCGGGCTGTGTGCCCTATCCCAACTGGGACCCGAACTTGCGCTATGTGGGCGGCGAGAAGGTGACGAGGCTGGGCAACTACTACATTGCCAAGGTGGTGGGCCCGTCTGTGTGGAATGTGAATTCGCCCCCCGAGTGGACGCCCAGCTACTGGGGATCCACGACCTGCCCCTGACCGGGTACGGTCAGCATCACGGCGACGGCCGACGGCGAACAACGCCATGGGCGTGGTGGACCAGCTTGCGCTGACCCAGATCGGCTGACCTTCAGCCAGGAAGCCCGCGCAGTCGCGCGGGCTCCTGCCGGGCTCCTGCAAGTCGAGCCGCTGTCCTACTGGGACAGCGGCTCACTTGCATTTCAATGCTCTTTGCTCTGCTCAACATCGCCCAGGAGTACGCCATGTCAGCAACGCAGAGGCCGCAGCAAAGCGACGACCAGGACGATAAGTTCATGGACGGCCAGGAGCCGCACATACCGGATGAAGATGGCCCCCACGATGTGCCGGACGACAAGGTGATCGAGAAGACCCTGCCCAGTTCGCCATCGCCGGAACGGACACGCTCCACCTGAGGCTGCGGCGAGGCTGCCGCGGTCCTTCGTATGCCTTGCGCCGCAGCGCGGACGGACCATACTTGCAGGTCGATTGAAGGAGTCCTGTGATGTGCTTGAGGATTCGTCAAGAGCAAACTGATTCGCAGGCCAGCGGCACGACGTTGCCGCAGCCCGGCACCGATCGCTTGCGTCCGCGCCTGGCCGGCGCCGTGGCGGTCGCACTGGTCGCGGGTCTGGCCGCGGCCGCTTTCGTGACCCCGCCGCCGGTCCGGCAGGCACCGGCCGTGCAGCAGAGCGCCACGGCAACCGGTGCACCGGCCGCGCCGTACGTCGAGAAGGCTTCCATCGCTGCGGGCACGCAGGAGCAGGCGGCTGCAGCGACACCGTCCGTGATCGAGCAGTTCACGCTGTCCGGCGACGACGGGGTGCCGACCAACACGGATCTCGCCCGGACCGCATCCGGCGGCTGCGCGCACGAACTCTGAGCGAAGTCTGAAGGCGAGCCGCGCGCTTGTTGCGTGCGGCGTTTTTGCGTGCGGCGCAGGCCACTCGCCAGCCGGCGGGCGTGATCAGTGCGGCGCCGCGATTTCGCGCAGCTCCGGCGGGGCCTGCTCCAACTTTTCGCCGCCCCCTTCCCCTGGGTCACGCGATCCGATCGCCTCGGTCCAGATGGCCACCTCCTCGCGCGTCATGTTGCTGGCGGGCGTGAGCCGGCCATCGAGGTAGCCGAGCTGCTCCACGTCGTGCAGGTACTGCTCGCGCGACAGCAGCGTGCCGTTGCACACGCGCGCATCGACCACGGGGGTCTCGCGGGTTTCATGCGCGAGCCGCGCAGCCAGTTCCTCCATCACCCAGCGCGGCACCCGCTGGCGCTCGCCCGGATAGACATAGCCGAACAGCGTCAGGTGCGCCAGCAGCACGCGCCAGTGACGCCCGCAGCGCTGCAGCAGCCCGGCCCAATCGAGCTTCTCCGCATTCGCCTGCAGCAGGTGGACGATGTCGGCGCCGTCGAAGCGCTCCCGCTCCATGATGAAGGCCTTGGACAGCAGCGAGTCTTCCGGATTCGCCAGGCTGACCGGGATACCCAGCACCTCCGTCTGCGTGTTGTTCTGGAACCAGCTCTCGTCCACCGGCATGACGCCGTTGCCGGAATTGAAGATCAGGTCGATGAAGTCCTCGCCCGCGTAAACCTTCGCCAGCCAGTGCGGGTAGACGAGCTCGGCGCGCCAGCCGTGCGAGCGCATCAGGCGCACCACCCGCCGGTAGTCCTTGCGCCGGATGAACAGGTCCAGGTCCTTGGTCGCGCGCCGGATGCCGGTGTAGCACGCATGCGCGAACGCGCCGCCCACCAGGAAGGGGACATGCGCATCCGACAGCGCGCGCAGCGCGCTGCGGTAGAAGCCCGCCGTTTCCGGCAGGATCTCGCCTTCGAGCGAAGGAGCGACGGGGGGGACCTGCATGCGCAGCAGGCTAGCCCGAACGACGGCGTGCGGCACCCGGCGGACACGCTAAGCCGTTGCCCGACGTGGCCTGACCCAGCGTCGGCGGGCTCCTACACGCCGCCACGCGCATGGACGATGCCGAGCGCCCCCTGTGCTGCGGCAACATGCGCGAAACCGTCCCAGCACCGTCCATGGGCAAGTCCGCCAGCGTTGTCCGCTTCGCCGCCGTCGGCGATCTCCACGTCACCAAGGCTTCCGCCGGAAGCCTGCGCGCCGTCTTTGCGCAGGCTTCCGAAGTCGCGGACGCGCTGCTGCTGTGCGGCGACCTCACCGACTACGGCACGGCCGAGGAGGCACAGGTGCTGGCCGACGAACTCGCCGCGGTGGCGGTGCCGATCGTCGCGGTGCTGGGCAATCACGACTACGAATCCGACCTGCCTCACATCGTGCGCGAGACGCTGGTGCGCGGCGGCGTGCAGGTGCTCGATGGCGAGGCCTGCGAGATCGAGGGCGTGGGGATCGCGGGCGTGAAGGGGTTCGCCGGCGGCTTCGGGCGCGCCTCGCTCGGCTCCTGGGGCGAACCGGCGATCAAGCAGTTCGTGAAGGAGGCGCTGTCGGAGGCGATGAAGCTGGAATCGGCGCTGGCCAAGCTGCGCACGCCACGCCGCATCGCCCTGCTGCACTATTCGCCGATCGCGGGCACCGTCGCCGGCGAGCCGGTCGAGATCTTTGCCTTCCTGGGCAGCAGCCGGCTGGAGGAGCCCTTGATCCGCTATCCGGTGGATGCGGTGTTCCACGGCCACGCGCACCGCGGCACCCTGGAGAGCCGCACCATCAACGGCGTGCCAGTCTTCAACGTGTCCAAGCCCCTGCTGCTGCGCAGCCACCCGGAGCAGCCGCCGTTCCGGCTGTTCGAATTGCCGCGGGATGCGCCGGCGTCCATCGCCGCCGGCGATCCCAGGCTTACTTCAGCGCCTTGAAGCGCACCCGGTGCGGCTTGGCGCCTTCTTCGCCGAGGCGCTTGCGCTTGTCGGCCTCGTATTCCTGGTAGTTGCCGTCGAAGAAGGTCCATTGGCTGTCGCCTTCGGCGGCCAGGATGTGGGTGGCGATGCGGTCCAGGAACCAGCGGTCGTGGCTGATCACCATCACGCAGCCGGCGAACTCGAGCAGCGCGTCTTCCAGTGCGCGCAGGGTTTCCACGTCGAGGTCGTTCGAGGGCTCGTCCAGCAGCAGCACATTGGCGCCCTGCATCAGGGTCTTGGCCAGGTGCAGGCGGCCGCGCTCGCCGCCGGACAGCATGCCGACCTTCTTCTGCTGGTCGCCGCCGTTGAAGTTGAAGCGGCCGCAATAGGCGCGGCTGGGCATCTGGAACTTGCCCACGGTGATGATGTCCAGCCCGCCGGAGACGTCTTCCCACACGGTCTTGTCGTTGCCCAGGGCATCGCGGCTCTGGTCCACGAAGGACAGCTTCACGGTCTTGCCGATCTTCACCGTGCCCGAATCGGGCTGCTCGCGGCCGGCGATCATCTTGAACAGCGTTGACTTGCCGGCGCCGTTCGGGCCGATGATGCCGACGATGGCGCCCGCGGGCACCTTGAAGCTCAGGTTGTCGATCAGCAGGCGGTCACCGAAGCTCTTGGAGACGTTCTCGAACTCAATCACCTCGTTGCCCAGGCGCTCGGCCACCGGGATGAAGATCTCGTTGGTCTCGTTGCGCTTCTGGTAGTCGACGTCGGAGAGTTCCTCGAAGCGGGCCAGGCGCGCCTTGCTCTTGGCCTGGCGGCCCTTGGCGTTCTTGCGCACCCACTCGAGTTCGGCCTTCATGGCCTTGGCATGGGCTTCCTCCCCCTTCTGCTCGGCCTCCAGGCGCGCTTCCTTCTGCTCCAGCCAGGTGGAGTAGTTGCCCTTCCACGGGATGCCGCGGCCGCGGTCCAGTTCCAGGATCCATTCGGCCGCGTTGTCCAGGAAATAGCGGTCGTGGGTGATGCCGACCACCGTCCCGGGGAAGCGCGCCAGGAATTGCTCCAGCCACTCCACCGACTCGGCGTCCAGGTGGTTGGTGGGCTCGTCCAGCAGCAGCATGTCGGGCTTGGACAGCAGCAGGCGGCACAGCGCCACGCGGCGCTTTTCGCCGCCCGACAGGTTCTTGATCACGGCGTCCCACTCCGGCAGGCGCAGCGCGTCGGCCGCGATCTCGAGCTGGTGCTCGTCGCCGCCGCCGGCGGCGGAGATGATCGCCTCCAGCTCCGCCTGCTCGGCGGCCAGCTTGTCGAAGTCCGCATCGGGTTCGGCGTAGGCGGCGTACACCTCTTCCAGGCGCGCTTTGGCTTCGAGCACCTCGCCCATGCCGCCCTCCACCGCCTCGCGCACCGTCTGTTCAGGCTCGAGCTGCGGCTCCTGCGGCAGGTAGCCGATCCGGAGGCCGGGCATCGGCGTGGCTTCGCCCTCGATCTCCGTGTCGATGCCCGCCATGATCTTCAGCAGCGTGGACTTGCCCGAGCCGTTCAGGCCGAGCACGCCGATCTTGGCGCCGGGAAAAAAGGACAGCGAGATGTCCTTGAGGATCTGCCGCTTCGGCGGCACGATCTTGCCGACGCGGTTCATTGTGTAGACGTACTGGGCCATGGCAGCTGGAAACGGGAAAACCTAGGATTATCCCCAAAGGCACAGCGCCTCTCCCCGCCATGCCATGCGGAAGGCAATTAAAAGGGGACTTGCGCCGCTGCCGCGGTCAGTCTTTGGGCTTGTCGAGGCTGTTTTGCAGCGCGGTCTTGGCGACCTGGTCCAGCGCCTCGTCCACCACGTTGCGGTCGGCCACCACCTTGATGCTGCCTTGCGCCTGCAGGCGGTCCATGGTGCGACGCGACATCGAGTGCGCGGTGCCGGCCTGCGAGGTGAACATGAACAGGGTGCCGGCGGGACTGGCCCAGGTGAGCTGGGCGCGGATCCATTCGTCCTTGACCTTGAGCTCGACCCAGGTGCCGGTCCGCATCTCGTGGGCGCGCGCCGGCGCCGGCGGCTCCTCGAGCACGGCCTCGGGGCTGGCCACCTTCTCGGGCGCGAGGTCCTCGCTGTCGAGATAGCCGGAATCCTCCGCCTCCTGCTGGTCCAGCCACAGCTCGTCGGCCGCGGCCATCATGCTGTCGCTGAAGGCCGACTCCTCCGCCTCGGCCGCATTGGCCGCCGCCTGCACGACGGCATCGCGTCCCTCGTTCACCGCCGCCTGATGGATGGTGATGAGGTTGTTGAAGAAGCGCACGGTGAGTTCCGGCGGGTACTCGATGCGGTCCAGGCCCTCGCGCAGGCGGGCCAGCAACTCGGGGATCATGTGCACCAGGCGCTTGGCGCGCCCGCGGGTGGCGGTGGCGCGCTGCACGCTCCAGACCAGGTCTTCCACCAGCGCGCGGTAACCGTAGGGATCGTCCGAGCCGTCGGCGCAGCTCAATTGCGCCTCGGCCACCACCTGGGCCCAGGATTGGCGCAGGAAGTCGCCCACGAACTCCGGCACCTCGAGGTCGCGGATGTGCTCGACGAATTCGGCCGCCAGCTTTTGCGCCAGCAGGTTGCGCTGCTCGGCATGCAGCAGCGCGCGGGCCGCGTCCTCGCGGCGCTGGCGCAGCGATTGGTCGTGGTCGTTCCACTGCCCGTGCAGGTGGTCCATCAGCTCGCCGAAGGTGTCGGCGTCGACCACCTTGCTGTCGAGCCAGCGCACGGCATCTTCCACCGTCGCCATGAAGCGGTGCCAGCCCGGATCGTTCTCCTGCGAGTAGCCGAGGCTGCGCTGGGTGACCTTGTCGAGGAACTGGCGCGCCGGGTGGGTGCGGTCGCTGAAGAAGCGCGAGTCATCCTCGCCGAGCTTGAGCAGGGCCGGCTCGATCAGCTTGAGCTGCAGCTTGAACTGCGGCAACAGGCGCTTGTCGGCCGTGAGGTTCTCGAACATCAGCCGGATCACCTCCGCGCCGAGTTGCGTGCCCAGGCGCGGCGCTTCCGTGGCGGGGGCCTCGGGGCGGGCGGCCAGCATGTCTTCGGGCGCGGGCGGCGGCGGCGCCTTGGGCCGCTTTTCGAGTTTCTGGACCAGCGCATCCACCTGCTTCATTTCCTGCAGCAGGGACATGGACGCGGGCATCGTGTGCTGGAAATCCTTGCGCGCGGTCTTGGCGTCGAAGTCGCCGTGCAGCAGCTTGCGCAGGCGATCCAGCGTCAGCAGCGTCTTGGCGACCGAGTCCACCACCTGCGTGCCGCTGGCGCCGCTGCCCTTCTGGACCCGCCCGCCGATCGGCACGGCCGGCTCGATGCCGGAGGTGCGCAGCCACTCCGCCAGTTCGCGATAGAGCTTGCGCAGGTTGGCCCCCAGCAGGCCGGCCGCCGGGGCGATCAGCAATTCGCGCAGGGCCGACTCGGGCACGTGCGCAGCCAGCGTTGCTTGCAGGGCGCGCACGAAGACATCCGGGCGCAGCGGGTTGAGGCCGGGCTGGATGGTGCGCCAGCCCAGCAGCGTGCTCACCAGCGCATCCAGCATCGGCAGCGTGTCATCCACGGCCACCGAGACTTCCTGCTGCGCGCGCGCGACCTCGATGCTCTGGTCGAGCTCGCTATCCTCGAACAGCCGCAGGTCCTCGAACCGGAGGGCCTCGGCATGGACCAGTTCCTTGCCGCCACCCTGGTACACCAGCCGGGTGAGTTCCGAGCGATAGGTGGCAATCACGTCCTTCGACGAGGCGTGCAGTTTCTGGACCGCGACCTGCAGGCCGGGCTGCTGGAAGCCGGCGATGCGGCGGGCACTGTTGGGCGCGGTCGCCGCGACCAGGCCGCCCAGCATGTCCGTCACCAGGAAGTCGGCCTGCTTCAGCATCGCTTCCAGGCAGTCGTTGAGCGACGGCTGGAATGCGGTGGGGTCGTCGGAAACGCCGAGTCTTAGCTTCAGCAGGTTGGCCATGTAAAAACGGGAAAGCGCCCAAATTATCGTTCCCTGCCGCTGAGCTGCGCCAGCCTCCCCCCACTTCCGGCGGCCTGTTGGTGGGCCAAATACGACAGCCCCAAGCTCTGCAGGGGCGGCTGTGCGACAATGGCGGCTCGCGGACTCCAGTTGCCCGCGAACCCAGCGATGGATGGGCGCTTCCCAACGCGAAGCTGATCCTCATCGCCTTACTCCCCAACCCATCTGCCTTTGACTGGACCGGCGCCGCGGCGCCGACAGGCCGATTCCAGCGCCGGAAATGGCGCGAGTATTGATTTTCCGAATGACTTTTGACGAACTGAAGCTAGCCCCCGCCATCCTCAAAGCCGTGCGCGAGCAGGGCTATGAAACGCCGACGGCGATCCAGGCCCAGGCCATCCCGGCCGTCCTCGAAGGACACGACCTCCTGGGCGGGGCACAGACAGGCACCGGCAAGACCGCGGCCTTCACCCTCCCGATGCTGCACAAGCTGGCGATGAGCCGCAGCGTGTCGAACAAGTTCGGCAGCTATGGCGTGCGCGCCCTGGTGCTGACGCCCACCCGCGAGCTGGCCGCCCAGGTCGAGGAGTCGATCCGCGCCTATGGCAAGTACCTGCAGCTGAGCTCCACGGTGATCTTCGGCGGGGTCGGCATGAACCCGCAGATCGAGCGCATCCGCAAGGGCGTCGACATCCTGGTCGCCACGCCGGGCCGCCTGCTGGACCTGCAGGGCCAGGGCTTCCTGGACCTGTCAACGGTGCAGGTGCTGGTGCTGGACGAGGCCGACCGCATGCTGGATATGGGCTTCATCCACGACGTGAAGAAGGTGCTGGCGCTGCTGCCGAAGGACAAGCAGAGCCTGCTGTTCTCCGCGACCTTCAGCGACGAGATCCGCGATTTGGCCAGCGGCCTGCTGCGCGAGCCCCGGCACATCCAGGTCACGCCGCGCAACACCACGGTGCAGCGCATCACCCAGGTGGTCCATCCGGCCGGCCGCGCCCGGAAAAAGGCCCTGCTGGCGCATGTGATCAAGGAACACGACTGGAGCCAGGTGCTGGTCTTCACGCGCACCAAGTTCGGCGCCAACAACGTCGCCGAATTCCTGAACAAGAACGGCATCACCGCGATGGCGTTGCACGGCAACAAGAGCCAGACCGCGCGCACCCAGGCACTGGCGGGCTTCAAGAGCGGCGACATCCGCGCCCTGGTGGCCACCGACATCGCCGCGCGCGGCATCGACATCGACGAGCTGCCGCACGTCGTGAACTACGAGATCCCCAACGTGCCCGAGGACTACGTGCACCGCATCGGCCGTACCGGCCGGGCCGGCAACGAAGGTGCCGCGGTGAGCTTCGTGTGCCTGGACGAAGAAGGCTTCATGCAGGAGATCGAGCGCTTCACCAAGCAGCGCATCCCGGTGCAGGCGGTCGAGGGCTTCGGCCCCGAGCCGGGCGAGAGGGCCGAGCCGATCGCCATGGGACGCCAGACGCTGTGGGGTGGCGCCGGCAAGCCGCCCAGCCGCGAAGTCATGGCCGCCGCCGCCAAGGCCGCGCGCCAGGAAATGATGCAGCGCATCCGCGACAACAAGGCCCCGCAGGGCGAGCGCAGCCCGAAGAAAGAGCAGCGCACCGATGGGCGCGGCGCCAAGGTCGTCAATGGCCACAGCCAGGCGCCGGGACCGCATCATCCCAAGCCCGCTCACGCCAAGCCCGCCCGTGACGCTCGTGACGCTCGTGACACCCAGCCGCGCAACGGCAACGGCAACGGCCAGCGACACAACGGCAACGGCCGCGTGGACCTGGAGCGCCAGCCCCGCGAAGGCGCGCACCAGAACGCCAGCCCCTTCGTGCAACGCGACGCGAGCGTCAAGCGCGGCAACGACGGCCAACCCGATCCGCTGCGCACCAGCGTCGACGGCATGGGTGGGCGCGGACGCGGCGGGCGTGGCCGCTCCGGCGGCCCGCGCGGCGGCACGGGCAATCCGGCCCGCTCCTTCGGCCGATAGAGGCCGGGGCAAACAAGAAAGAGCCGCGCTGCGGCTCTTTTTTTTGGCTTCTTTCTTGCGCGTCCCCGTGTCAGGATGTTCGGCCGTAGGTCTTGGGCGCGCCCGACACGGCTTCGTCGCGAAGGTTGCGAATCACCTTGCGCAGGGCCAACACCTTCAGGTTCGAGTACAGCGCGGGATGCGTCTGGCGGAACTCGGGCGAGGCCACGAAGGCGGCCGGGTCTTCGAACACCCCGCCGCTCACCGGTTTCAGGTGCTCGGCCGCGATGGCGTCACCGACGAGAAAGGCATTGCCCAGGCCGCCCCAGATCGAAGCGCCTTCACGGTGGATGCCATAGCCGCATTCCCAGTCGAGCTCCCGCAGGCGATGGCGCGCTGCCGCCATGTAGGCCGCGTCGAAGATATAGGTGTCGGTGGCCAGCCATTGGCCGCCCAGCCAGATTTCCACGACCGGCCGGGCGGTGGGCGCGGTTCGCGTGAGCAGTCCGCGCAGCATCTCGCCGGGCAGCGCCATGTGCCGGATGCGCGCGGGGATGTCGACGATACGAAGCAGCGCCAGCAGCAGCCCGACCTTGTCCAGCGCGTCGCCGCAGCCGGCTTCCAGCACCTTGCGCGGACCGCGCAGGCTCAGCTTGAATTGCCGGGTGAATGGCAGGCGCTTGACGTATCCGTAGAGGGCCAGCGCCTTCTCGCGCTCGGACTTCGCCAGCTGTGTGAGTGAGCGGGCGCGCAGGCGGACCTTGGCATCGCCCAAGTCCAGCAGCTCGGTAGGCCCGAGCCAGTGGTCCGGGTCGTCTTCGGCCGTCCG
The DNA here is from genome assembly GCF_001580455.1 of Ramlibacter tataouinensis. Taxonomy (NCBI): domain Bacteria; kingdom Pseudomonadati; phylum Pseudomonadota; class Betaproteobacteria; order Burkholderiales; family Comamonadaceae; genus Ramlibacter; species Ramlibacter tataouinensis. Next base: position 3,776,137 of record NZ_CP010951.1, on the reverse strand, counting down.
CCCCTGTCGGTTGTCGGCGGACTCATCGGTCGTCATGCGAAACAAAACCTTCTATACGGCAAGCCCCGTCCCGGGGGCTGTAACGTGCGCAGCGCGCTCCTCCCATGGGCACGGCAGGCGACCTTGTCTCAGCCATTGTAGACGGCTGGGGCCAACCCTCGTTACCGCCCGAGGGGGTGGGCGGTAAAGTGGCAGACCGACACTCGTTCGCAGGAAGCACCATGACCGACAAGCTCCGGAAAAAGCCGGGTGAACTCCGCAGCCAGCAATGGTTCGGGCGGCAAGACCGCGACGGCTTCAACTACCGCAGCTGGGTCAAGGGAAAGGGCGTGCCGCACGACCAGTTCGATGGACGGCCGGTCATTGGAATTTGCAATACTTTCAGCGAACTGACGCCGTGCAATTCGCACTTTCGTACGCTTGCCGAGCATGTCAAGACCGGCGTCTACGAAGCCGGCGGCTTCCCGCTGGAGTTCCCGGTGATGTCGCTGGGTGAGACGCTGCTTCGGCCCACGGCCATGCTCTATCGCAACCTGGCGAGCATGGACGTGGAGGAATCGATCCGCGGCAACCCGGTGGACGGCGTGGTGTTGCTCATGGGCTGCGACAAGACCACGCCCTCGCTGGTCATGGGCGCCTCCAGCGTCGACCTGCCGACCATCGGCGTGTCCGGTGGCCCCATGCTCAACGGCAAGTGGCGCGACCAGGAGCTGGGCTCGGGCACCGGCGTGTGGAGCATGAGCGAGCAGGTGCGCGCAGGCACGCTGAAGCTGCAGGACTTCTTCGAAGCCGAAAGCTGCATGCACCGCAGCCACGGGCATTGCATGACCATGGGCACGGCCTCGACCATGGCCAGCATGGTCGAGGCGCTCGGCCTGGGCCTGCCCGGCAACGCGGCGTACCCGGCGGTGGACGGGCGGCGCAACATCATCGCGCGGATGGCGGGCCGGCGTGTCGTCGACATGGTTCACGAGGACCAGAAGCTCTCGACGATCCTCACCCGGCAGGCCTTCGAGAACGCCATCAGGACCCTCGCGGCGATCGGCGGCTCCACCAATGCCGTCATCCACCTGATCGCAATGGCCGGGCGCCTGGGTGTGCCGCTTTCCATCGACGACTTCGAACGCCTGGGCAGCGAACTGCCCTGCCTGGTGAACCTGCAGCCCTCGGGCAAGCACCTGATGGAAGACTTCTGCTACGCGGGCGGCCTGCCCGTGGTGATGAAGGAGATCGCGCAGTACCTGCACCTGGACGCCGTCACGGCCAACGGCAAGACCATCGGCGAGAACATCGAGTCGGCCAAGAACTGGAACACCGACGTGATCAAGCCGCTGGCCACCCCGTTCAAGGAGAAGGCCGGCATCGCCGTGCTGCGCGGCAACCTGGCGCCGCGCGGCGCCGTCATCAAGCCCTCGGCCGCCACGCCGGCGTTGATGAAGCATCGCGGACGCGCCGTCGTCTTCGAAAACATCGAAGAGTTCCACACCCTCATCAATGACGAGTCGCTCGACATCGACGAGAGCTGCGTGATGGTGCTGAAGAATTGCGGCCCCAAGGGCTATCCCGGCATGGCCGAGGTCGGCAACATGCCTCTGCCGCCGAAAGTCCTGCGCAAGGGCATCACGGACATGGTGCGCATCAGCGACGCGCGCATGAGCGGCACCGCCTACGGAACGGTGGTGCTGCACACGGCGCCCGAAGCCGCGGCGGGCGGTCCGCTCGCGATCGTGCAAACGGGCGACTACATCGAGTTGGACGTCGAACAGCGCCGCCTGCACCTGGACATCAGCGACGAGGAATTGGCCGCTCGCCTGAAGCAGTGGCAAGCGCCGCAGCCGCCGCTGGCGAGCGGCTACTGGAAGCTATACGTGGACCACGTCCTGCAGGCCGACCAGGGGGCCGACTTCGACTTCCTCGTCGGCAGCCGGGGCGCCTTCGTGCCGCGGCCGGACGAGCCCGAACCCGTGGAGGGCCCGGGCGGCCCGCGCGGATCGTTCGTGCCGCGCGACAACCACTGAGCCGGCGCGAGGCCCGATGCCGCACAGCTTCGACATCGCCGCGCTCGGCGAAGCGATGCTCGAGTTCAACCAGACCCGGCCCGGCGAGCCGCAATACCTGCAGGGTTTCGGCGGCGACACCAGCAATGCGGTGATCGCGGCGGCGCGCGCCGGGGCGCGCACCTGCTACCTCACCCGGCTGGGCGCCGACTGGTTCGGCGACGAGCTGATGGCCCTGTGGCGGCGCGAAGGCGTCGATGCCGGCGGCGTCGAGCGCGACCGCCAGGCGCATACCGGCATCTATTTCGTCACGCACGGCGAAGGCGGCCATGCCTTCAGCTACCTGCGCGCCGGCTCCGCCGCCAGCCGCATGACGCCTGAGTGGCTGCCGCGCGAGCGGGTGCAACAGTCGAGGATCCTGCACGTCTCGGGCATCTCGCTGGCGATCTCGGACAGCGCGCGCGAGACGGTGCTCGAGGCGATGCGGGTGGCGCGCGAAGCCGGAACGCTGGTGGCCTTCGATTCCAACCTGCGCCTGAAGCTCTGGCCGCTGGAGGTCGCGCGGCAGACGATCGCCCAGGCCGCGTCCCTGTGCGACTACTTCCTGCCGAGCGTGGAGGATGCTGCCGCCCTGAGCGGCATGCACGCGCCAGCAGCGATCCTGGACTGGGCGCATGCGCTGGGCGCCCCGCAGGTCGTGCTGAAGCTCGGAGCCGAAGGCGCGCTGGCCAGCGACGGCCGGCGGCGCGAACGCATCGCCGGCGTCCCGGTGCGCGCGATCGATGCCACCGGCGCGGGCGATTGCTATTGCGGCAACCTGCTGGCGCGCATCGCCCGGGGTGAGGACCTCTTCGCCGCCGCGCGCTATGCGAACGCCGCCGCGGCCCTGGCGGTGCAGGGCTTCGGCGCGGTCGCGCCCCTGCCCTACCCGCGCGAGGTGGAGGCGCTGCTGTGAGGCCGCTGGTCGCGGTCGACTGGGGCACGACCTTCCTGCGGGTGGCCCGCCTGGACGCCGCCGGCTCGGCCCGGGAAGAACGCGAGCTGCCGCGCGGCATCCTCAGCGTCGAGCCCGGCGGCTTCGCCGCGGTGTTCCAGGAAGCCTGCGGCGACTGGATGCAGGCGCCGGGCGCGCTGGCGCTGATCTGCGGCATGGCGGGCAGCCGGCAGGGCTGGATGGAAGCCCCCTACGCAGCCTGTCCGGCAGGCCTGTCCGACGTGGCGAACCAGCTCACCTGGGTCGAGCCGGACCGCATCGCGATCGTGCCCGGCCTGATGTGCACGGGTCCGGTCGCACCCGATGTGATGCGCGGCGAGGAAACGCAGACCTTCGGTGCGCTGCAACTGCTGGAACGCGAGGACGCCGTGGTCGTGCTGCCGGGCACGCACAGCAAGTGGGTGCGCGCGCGGCGCGGGCGCGTGGAGTCCTTCGCCACCTTCATGACCGGGGAGTTCTTTTCCCTGCTGCGCCGGCATTCGATCCTGGCGCGGACCCTGGACGAGGACGACGGTGAATTGGATGACGGGGCGCTGCGGCGCGGTGTGGATGCCGCCATGACCAGCGGCAATCTGTTGCACGCGGCCTTCAGCGCGCGCACGCTGGCACTGGTCGGGCAGCTGACGCCGCAGGCCGGCAGCAGCTACCTGTCGGGCCTGCTGATCGGCGAAGAACTGCGCTCCCGCCATCTCGATCCTGCCAAGCCCGCGCTGGTCCTGACGGGTTCGCCGGCGCTCGTGCGGCGCTACGGCGTGGCGCTGGCCCACCTGGGCATCGCCTTCGAGGCCCTGGGACAGGAATCAGCCTGGCAGGGCCTGGCCGCCATCGCGCGGTGTCTGCAGGAGCGAACGTGAGCGCAGGCAATCTCAATTCGGCCATGGCGGCCCTGCCGCTGATCGCCATCCTGCGCGGCGTGCAGCCACACGAGGCCGTGGCCATCGGCCAGGCCCTGAACGACGCCGGCTGGCACATGTTCGAGGTTCCCCTGAATTCGCCGCAGCCGCTGCAAAGCATCGCTTTGCTGCACAAGGCCTTCCCGCACCTGCTGGTGGGCGCCGGCACCGTGCTGCGGCCCGAGCAGGTGCAGGAGGTGCACCAGGCCGGCGGGCGCCTCATCGTCGCGCCCGAATTCAACGCGGCCGTGGTGCGCGCGGCGCTCGACCTGGGCATGGTGTGCCTGCCCGGCGTGGCCACGCCCACCGAAGCCTTCGCCGCGCTGGAGGCCGGCGCCACCGGCCTGAAGCTCTTTCCCGCCGAGATGATCCCGCCCGCTGCGGTCAAGGCCCTGCGGGCGGTGCTGCCACCAGGCACGGCGCTGCTGCCCGTCGGCGGCATCGACGCCTCGAACATCGCCGCCTATGTGGCGGCGGGGGCCAGCGGCTTCGGCGTCGGCTCGTCACTGTACAAACCCGGCATGGCGGCCGACGAGGTGCGCCGCAATGCGCTGGCGCTCAAGGATGCGTGCACGGGCACCATGCGCGCATGAGCCGCACGGCCGCCCGAAGGCTCATAGCACCGCAGCCCGCAGGGCGGAGGTTTATCTAATGAACGGCGCTACCCCTACCCCTTCCTCTATCTCCTTCGGCCTGCAAGGGCGCGTGTGCCTGGTCACGGGCGGCTCGCAGGGCATTGGCGAAGCCTGCGCCCGGCGGCTCGCCCGCGAGGGCGCGCCGGTCGTGATCGCCGACGTCGACGACGCGCGCGGACAGGCGCTCGCCAAGGAACTTGGTGCGCGCTATGTGCACTGCGACGTGGGCGACAAGGCGCAGGTCGACGCCGCTGTCGACGCGGCCATCCAGGCCCATGGCCGCCTCGACGTGCTGGTAAACAATGCCGGCATCTTCAAGGCTGCGGATTTCCTGGACGTGACCGAGGCCGACTTCGACGCGGTGCTGCGCGTCAACCTCAAGGGCGCCTTCCTCATGGGCCAGGCGGCGGCGCGCGAGATGGCCAAGGCCGGCCGCGGCGCGATCGTCAACATGAGCTCGGTCAACGGCACGCTGGCCATTCCCAACATCGCCAGCTACAACGTCAGCAAGGGCGGTATCAACCAGCTCACGCGCGTGATGGCGCTGGCGCTGGCGGACAAGGGCATCCGCGTGAACGCGGTCGCGCCCGGCACGATCGCCACCGAGCTCGCCGCCAAGGCGGTGCTGACCAGCGAGGACGCCCGAAAGCGCATCCTGAGCCGCACGCCGATGAAGCGGCTGGGCGAGCCGGCCGAGATCGCCGACACTGTCGCCTATCTGGCGAGCGACGCTGCGAGCTACATCACCGGCGAGATCGTGGTGGTGGACGGCGGCCGCATGACGCTGAACTACACCGTGCCGGTGTAGGGCCTGTGAACAGGCCCTAGGCGTTACTGCCCGCTCGGCACCTGCAAGCCGAGCAAAGCTGCCAGTTCGGCCGTGGGCAGCGAGCCCTCGCGCTTCACCAGGGCACCGGTCTGCGCATGCTTGCCGACGATGGTCGGGATGGAGGCGAAGCCGTACTTGTTGAACAGCTCGGTGTTCTTCTTCACCAGCGCGCGCTGGGCCGAGATGTCGCCGCTGGCCTCGATGCCGCCCTTCTTGTTGGCCAGGAAGACCACTTCGTGTTCCTCCATCGCCGCCGCGGGGTCCTTGGCGGCCAGGATCGCGGCGCCCTGCGTCTCGCTGGTGTCATTGAGCAGGCGCACCGGCATCCAGACGAACTTGGCCTGGCCCTTCAGCGGCTTGGCCGCATTCCACAGTGCGCCGCAATGCGGGCATTGGGCATCGAAGAACACATACACGGTGCGCACGCTCATCTGCGAGCCGACGGTGAAGCCACTCCCCTCGGCCTGGATCGTCTCGATGGAAACGGCTTCGGTAGCCTGCGCCTTCGCCGGAGCGCCGGCGCTGGAACTTTCCTGCTTGCCGCAACCGGCGAGCGCGGCGGCAATGAGGAGCGCGGACAGAATCTGGAGCTTTTTCATGAGTTCGGGTGATCTGGCAAGGGCCCAACGATACCAAACCCGAAAGACCCTCAGGTAGCGCAGACCTCGGCGCTGGACGGGTCTCCCGGCACGCCGCGCAGGTTCTTTGCCTGCGCGACTTCCATGTCACGCGGCAGCGTGACGCCGTTCTTTACCGCGATGATCTCGGCCATGATGCTCACCGCGATCTCCGGGGGCGTCTTGCTGCCCACGTAGATGCCGATCGGCCCGCGCAGCCGCGCCAGTTCCGCATCGGTCAGCTCGAAATGCTCGCGCATGCGCTCGTGGCGCGAGGCGTTGTTGCGGCGGCTGCCGATGGCGCCGACATAGAAGGCGTCGGTGCGCAGCGCTTCCAGCAGCGCCAGATCGTCGAGCTTGGGGTCGTGGGTGAGCGCCACCACGCAACTGCGGCGGTCGGCGCGGAAGGCGGTGACCACGTCGTCGGGCATGTCCGGCGTCAGCTTCACCCCGGGCACGCTCCAGGCGCCGCGGTATTCCTCGCGCGGGTCGCACACCGTGACCGCGAAGCCGCAGAACAGCGCCATGGTCGCGAGGTACTCGGTGAGCTGGCCGGCGCCGATCAGCAGCATGCGATATTCCGGGCCGAAGGTGTTGGCCAGGCGCGCCTCGTCGAGTTCCAGTTCCTCGGGCGCGCCGGCTTCCTCCAGCCTGACCTGGCCGTCGGCCAGCCGCACCACGCGCCGCATCAGCCGCCCGGCCTCGAGCGCGGTAACGAGCTCGGCCAGGATCGCGGGGTCGGGGTCGTACTCCAGCAGCAGCTCCAGCGTGCCGCCACAGGGCAGGCCGAAGCGATGCGCCTCGTCGGCGGTGACGCCGTACTTGACGAAGGAGGGTGGCCCGACCGGGATCTCGTGCCCGGCACCGGACTTGCCGGCGTAGGCGGGCGTGAAGCGATGGATCAGGTCGTCCTCGATGCAGCCGCCCGACACCGAGCCCACGACGCTGCCGTCCTCGCACAGCGCCATGATCGAGCCGGTGGGCCGCGGCGAAGAGCCCCAGGTGCGCACCACGGTTGCCAGCAAGGCGCGCTTGCCGGCGGCGCGCCAGTCGCGCAGCGCGCGCAAGACGGTGACGTCCAGGTTTTCCATTTCGTCTCCCTACATGTCTCTATGGGCAGCGGGATTAGCGCATCATGCTCCAGACGATGGCGACCAGCACCAGCGCCCCGACGATCCACACCCACGTCGGGATCGCCATCTTGGCCACTGCCGCTTCGTGCACCTCGGGAATCCCTGCGGCTGCTTCGTCCGGCTCCGCCCCAGCCGCGACCGGATGGCGGCGCTGCATCTCTGCGTCGAAGCGCTTGAAGAAATCCTCGGCCATGGAGCGGGCCACGCCATCGATCAGGCGCTGGCCGACCTGGGCGATCTTGCCGCCGACCTGCGCATTCACGGTGTAGTTGAGATCGCAGCCGGAGCCCTGGGGCGCGAGCTTGACCTGGGCACTGCCGCGGCCGAAGCCCGCCACCCCGCCCTGGCCGTCGAAGCTGATGGTGTAGCTGTTCGGCGGATCCAGGTCCGACAGCGCGATCTTGCCGGTGAAGCGCGAGGCGACCGGCCCCACCTTCACCTGCATGCCGACGGTGTACTGGCCCGGCCCGGTCGCTTCGACCTTGTCGCAGCCGGGGATGCACAGCTTGAGAACCTCGGGATCGTTGAGCGCGTCCCAGGCCTGTTGCTGCGTGACTGCGAGCGTGCGGCTGCCTTGCATGTCCATGGTCGTCTCCTAGCGTGCCTTCATCACGGCCGCGAGTTGCGCTGCCAGGTCTTCCAGCTTTTCCAGGTTGTGTACCGCCACCATCCGGTCCGCGAAACGGTGCAGCACGGCCGCACCCGTCGCCAGTGGAGCGTAGCCCTCATAGCGAAGCAAGGGGTTGAGCCACATCAGCTTTCGGCAGTGTCGCTTGAGCCAGCCCAGTTCCTCGGCCAGGGCGCCGCCGTCGCCGGTATCGAGTCCGTCGCTGATCAGCAGCACCAGGGTGCGCCCGCCCACCAGCCGGCGGGCATGCCGCGCGCGCAACTGCGCCAGCGATTCGCCCAGCCGCGTGCCACCCGCGAAATCGTCGATCGCCGCGGCAGCCGCCAACAGCATCGCGTCGGTGTCGGCCTGCCGGAAGACGGGCGTGAGATCGGTCAGGTGCGTGCCGAAGGCGAACACGTCGCGCCGCCGCGCGCCGCGCGTGGCCGCATGCAGGAAAGCGAGCAACAGCCGCGCATAACGCTCCATCGAACCCGACACGTCGACCAGCACCAGCAAGGGAAGCTCCTGGGGCCGGCGCGCACGCCGCTGCAGCACTGCGAGCTCGCCGCCGGTGCGCGTGGCGCGGCGTATCGTACGCGCCCAATGCGGCTGCGCGCCGCGCTCGCCGGCGCGGGTGCGACGCGACGCGACCTGCGGCACCCGCAGCGGCACCTCGCGCGCCAGCCGTTCCACCAGCGCGTATTCCTGCGCGCTGAGCGCGTTGAAATCAGCATGGCGCAGACGCATCGCCTCGCTCGCCGTCATGGCGGCGTCGAGCTCCACCTTCTGCTCGTTGCGATCCGGCGCAGCCGCAGCCTGGCTGCCCGGCGACAGCGCCTGCGCCACGCGCGGACGGCGCGTCGGCGCCGCCTTGCCGTCGTGGGAAGGCAGCATCTGCGCCAGCAGCTTGTTGGCGATCTCCGGATCGCGAAAGAACGCATCGAACAGCTCGCGGAACACGCCGCGGTCCTGCTCGCGGCCGACCATCACGCACTCCAGCGCCGAGCCGAAATCGATCTTGCGCTCCACGCCCACCATCTGCGCCGCCTCCTGTGCCAGCGCGATGCGCGAGCTGTCCACCGGGACGCCGGCGCGGCGCAGCGCGCGGCCGAAGGCGGTGATGTTGTCCGCGAGCTTGCCCGTACGGGCATCGCCCAGCGGCGTGTTCATTCGATGACCTCCGCCCTCCGGGCTGCGGTGCTGCGAGCCTTCGGAGCGGCCGTGCGGGTCACTGGATAACCTCCGCCCCGCGGGCTGCGGTGCTATGAGCCTTCGGAGCGGCCGTGCGGCTCATGCCGCCTCCTCCTCAGGCTTGAGCAGCTCGGCCGCCAGCTGCGGCGTGAGCGCGGCCACGTCGTCGCGCTGCTTGAACAGGATGCCGGCCGTGCCCGAGACCACCTCGGGGTCGAGCGCCAGCGTGTCCAGCGCCACCAGCGCGCGCGCCCACTCGACGCTCTCGGCGATGCCGGGCGCGCGCTGGAACGCATTCGCAAAGGGTTGGCTGCGCAGCCGTTGCACGAACTGCGCGACCTGCCGCGCCAGCGCTTCGCCGGCCTGCGGCACGCGGGAGCGCACGATCGCCAGTTCGCGCTCACGGTCCGGGTAGTCGAGCCAGTGGTACAGGCAGCGCCGCTTGACCGCGTCGTTGAGCTCACGCGTGCGGTTGCTGGTGAGGATGGTGACCGGCAGCGCCTTGGCACGCACGGTGCCGATCTCCGGGATGCTCACCTGGTACTCGCCCAGGTATTCCAGCAGGAAGGCCTCGAAGGGCTCGTCGGCGCGGTCGATCTCGTCGATCAGCAGCACCGCACCGGGCTCCGGCGTCTGCAGCGCCTGCAGCAGGGGCCTGCGGATCAGGTAGCGCTCCTGGTAGACCTCGCGCTCCATCTGGTCGGCAGCTTCCTTGCCTTCGACCGCGCGCATGTGCAGCAACTGGGCCGCGTAGTTCCATTCATACAGCGCCTCGCGCTGCTCCAACCCGTCGTAACACTGCAGGCGAAGCAGCTCGCGCTGCAAGGCCGTCGCCAGCGACTTGGCGAGTTCGGTCTTGCCCACGCCCGGCTCGCCTTCGAGCAGCAAGGGGCGCTGCAGCTTGAGCGCGAGGAAGACGGCGGTGGCGAGGCGCCGGTCGGCGAAGTAGCCGGCGCCGGCCAGCGCCTGCTGGAGGTGATCTATCGAATCGAGCACGACTCCAAGACTACCCCAATGCCTTGGCGACTGCTCGCTGCGTCATCACGCTGATGAGGTTGGCCCGGTAAGCCGCGCTGGCGTGGATGTCGGTCGCAAGGTCGCCGGCGTCGATCTTCACCGACGCGGCCGACTGGGGCGTGAAGTCCTTGGACAGCGCCGCTTCCAGGCCGGAATGACGGAACACCCCGTTGCCGCCGCCGGTCACGGCCACGCGCACACCGCCATCCGTCTGCGCGACGAACACACCGATGAGGGCGAAGCGCGAGGCCGGCTGGCGGAACTTCATGTAGGCCGCCCGTTTGGCCTGCGGAAAGCTCACGGCCGTGATCAGCTCGCCATCCTTGAGCGCGGTGGCGAACAGGCCCTGGAAGAAGTCGTCGGCTGCGATCTTGCGCTGCGTGGTCTGCACCGTGGCGTTCAGGCCCAGCACCGCCGCCGGGTAGCAGGCGGCCGGGTCGTTGTTGGCCAGCGAGCCGCCAATGGTGCCCAGCGCCCGCACCTGCCGGTCGCCGATGCCCGCCGCCAGGTCGGCCAGCGCCGGGATGGCGGACTTCACGTCGGCACTTGAGGCGACGTCGGCATGACGCGCCATGGCGCCGACCACGACCGCGTTGCCGTCGCGCTTGATGGTCGCAAGCTCGGCAATGCCGCCCAGGTCGACCAGCTGCTCCGGATTGGTCAGCCGCAGCTTCATCGACGCCAGCAGCGTCTGCCCGCCGGCCAGCGGGCGGGCGCCGGCATTGCCGGCCAGCTTCGTCGCATCGGCGAGCGAGGAAGGACGTTCGAAGGTGAATGCATACATGAGTCGTCTCCTTCCTTCAGGCCTTTTGCTGCTGGATCGCTTCCCACACGCGCGCCGGTGAGGCGGGCATGTCCAGCTCCTTCACGCCCAGCGACGCCAGCGCATCCAGCACCGCGTTGATCACCGCCGGCGGCGAGCCGATTGCGCCGGCCTCGCCGCAGCCCTTGGTGCCCAGCGGGTTGTGGGTGCAGGGCGTGCAGACGGTGTCGAGCTTGAAGGTCGGGAAGTCGTCGGCGCGCGGCATGGCGTAGTCCATGAACGAGCCGGTGAGCAGCTGGCCGGTTTCCTTGTCGTACACGCAGTTCTCCAGCAGCGCCTGGCCGATGCCCTGCACCAGGCCGCCGTGCACCTGCCCCTCGACGATCATCGGGTTGATGATGGTGCCGAAGTCGTCCACCGCGGTGAAGCGGTCGATCTTCACCGTGCCGGTCGCCGGATCGACGTCCACCTCGCAGATGTAGGTGCCGGCCGGGAAGGTGAAGTTGGTCGGGTCGTAGAACGCGGTTTCGTTCAGGCCCGGCTCCAGCTTGTCCAGCGGGTAGTTGTGCGGTACGTAGGCGGTGAGCGCCACCTGACCGAACGGCACCTTCTTGTCGGTGCCCTTCACCTTGAACTCGCCGCCGGCGAACTCGATGTCGGCCTCAGCCGCTTCCATCAGGTGTGCCGCGATCTTCTTGGCCTTGGTCTCGATCTTGTCGAGCGCCCGCATGATGGCCGCACCGCCGACGCTGATCGAGCGCGAGCCGTAGGTGCCCATGCCGAAGGGCACCCGTCCGGTGTCGCCGTGCACCACCGACACGTTCTCGATCGGGATGCCCAGGCGCGCCGCGACCACCTGCGCGAAGGTGGTCTCGTGGCCCTGCCCGTGGCTGTGCGAGCCGGTGAACACCGTCACGCTGCCGGTCGGGTGCACGCGGATCTCGCCGCACTCGAACAGGCCGGCCCGGGCGCCCAGGGCGCCGGCGATGTTGGACGGCGCGATGCCGCAGGCCTCGATGTAGCTGCTGTAGCCCATGCCGCGCTTCAGGCCCTTGGCCTCGCTGGCCTTGCGGCGCGCATCGAAACCGGCCACGTCGGCCAGCTGCTGCGCCTTGTTCATCGTGGTCACATAGTCACCGGTGTCGTACTGCAGCGCCACCGGCGTCTGGTACGGGAAGCTGGTGATGAAGTTGCGCTTGCGGATCTCGTCCTGGCCGATCCCCAGGTCCCAGGCACAGCGGCTGACCAGGCGCTCCAGCATGTAGGTCGCCTCGGGCCGGCCCGCGCCGCGGTAGGCGTCGACCGGCGCGGTGTTGGTGAACCAGGCGTCCACCTCCACATAGATCTGCGGCGTGGTGTACTGCCCCGCCAGCAGCGTGGCGTACAGGATGGTCGGCACGCAGGTCGAGAAGGTCGACAGGTAAGCACCCAGGTTGGCGTCGGTGTGCACGCGCAGCCCCAGGAACTTGCCGTTGGCGTCCATCGCCATCTCGGCGGTGGTGACATGGTCGCGGCCGTGCGCATCCGACATGAAGGACTCGCTGCGGTCGGCCGTCCACTTGACGGCGCAGTTGAGCTGCCTGGCGGCCCAGGTCACCGCCACGTCCTCGGCGTACAGGAAGATCTTCGAGCCGAAGCCGCCGCCGACGTCCGGCGCGATCACGCGCACCTTGTGCTCGGGCAGGCCCAGCACGAAGGCCGTCATCAGCAGGCGCTCGACGTGCGGGTTCTGGTTGGCCACGTAGAGCGTGTACTCGTCGCTCGCGCGGTTGTAGGCGCCGATGGCCGAGCGCGGCTCGATGGCGTTGGGCACCAGCCGGTTGTTGGTCAGCGAGACTTTGGTGATGTGCGCCGCCTTGGCGAACACGCCGTCGACCAAGCCCTTGTCGCCGATCGCCCACTTGTAGCAGTGGTTGTCGGGCGCGGCATCGTGCAGCGCCGTGCCCTTGGCGGCGTCGCGCACGTCGACCACCGCAGGCAAGGCGTCGTAGTCGACCTCGACCGCCTCGGCCGCGTTGCGCGCCTGCTCCAGCGTGTCGGCCACCACCATCGCCACGTGGTCGCCGACGTAGCGCACCTTGCCCAGCGCCAGCACCGGATGCGGCGGCTCCTTCATCGGCTGGCCGTCGGTGGAGGTGATGAGCCAGCCGCAGGGCAAGCCGTTGACCTTGCCTTCCATGTCCTTGCCGGTGAACACCTTGGCGACGCCGGGCATGGCCTCTGCCTTCGAGACATCGATGCCCCGGATCGTCGCGTGCGCATGCGGCGAACGCACGAACACGGCGTAGCGCTGGTTCGCCAGGCTGACATCGTCGGTGTACTGGCCGGCGCCGGTGATGAAGCGCAGGTCCTCGACGCGGCGCACGGCCTCGCCGATGTGGGGAAGCTTGGAAAAGTCGGATGCACCCATGTCGGCCTCCTTAGCTGCTGGCCTTCATCGCGGCCTGGCCCTGCTGGACCGCGCGCACGATGTTCTGGTAACCGGTGCAACGGCAGATGTTGCCGTCGAGCTGCTCGCGAATCTCGGCTTCACTGGCGTTGGGGTGGCGCTGGCAGAGGTCCACCGCGCTCATCAGCATGCCGGGCGTGCAGAAGCCGCACTGCAGGCCGTGGCACTCCTTGAACGCCGCCTGCATGGGATGCAGCGTGCCGTCGGCCGCCGCGAGGCCCTCGACGGTGGTGATTTCCGCGCCGGGGTGCTGCACCGCGAGCGTGTTGCACGACTTTATGGCTCGGCCGTTGACCAGCACCGTGCACGCGCCGCACTGGGCGGTGTCGCAACCCACGTGCGTGCCTGTGAGACGCAGGTTCTCCCGCAGCGCCTGCACCAACAATGTGTTGGGTGCAACGTCGACACTGACCTGCCTGCCGTTGACCTTGAACTGGACCAGCATGTTGTCTGTCTCCTTGAAAATGTCCGGGGCGGAACATCCCCGGAGGGGACAGTCATTGTTGAACCGCACCCAAGTGGAAACCCTAGGCTAAACCCTAGGTCCGTGCGGGTTTTGCTCGACCCATGCGATCGAGCTGCAGCCATGGATCAGCTGGCGTCGTCGGCCAGCCGTTCCATGCAGTCGTCGATCAGCGCGTGCAGCTCAACCACGCGACGCGGGCCAAGCATCTCGTTGATGCGCTCCTGCGCGATGCGCCAGCGCCGCTGCGCTTCGAGGCGCTTGTCGCGGCCGGCCGCCGTGACGCTCACCAGCCGGCTGCGCTGGTCGGCCCCCGGCCCCAGCTCGGCCAGGCCGGCATCGAGCAGCGGGCGCAGGTTGCGCGTGAGCGTGGAGGGCTGGATGCCCATCTCGCGCGCCAGGTCCACGGGACGGATCGGGCCGAGCTTGGCGACATAGGACAGCAGCGAGTACTGCGTGCCCTTGAGCCCGGTCTTGCCGACCTCGGCGTCGTAGTGCGCCGCCACGCGGCGCATCAGCTGGCGCAATTTGAGGTTGGTGCAGCCTTGCGGCTTGACAGCGGCGTCCATGGCGTTTATTGTAGCTGCAACTGTTGCATATGCAAGTGTTGATCAAGGAGTATCGATGAGTGAAGTGAACCAGCTCGAGGCGTGGTTGGCGCTGGAGCGCGAAGTGAAGGCACGGATCGAAGCCGGCAGCGGTGTCGGCGTGGCCCGGCCGGAACAGGTGGCCGGCAAGAGCGGCCTGGAGATGTTGCAGGCCGTGCTGAGCGGCGAGATCCCGGCGGCGCCGATCTCCAAGACGCTGGACTTCGACCTGATCGAGGTGGAGCGCGGCCGCGTCGTGTTCCAGGGCACGCCCGGCCCTGCGCATCTCAATCCCATGGGCGGCATCCACGGCGGCTGGTATGCGACGCTGCTGGATTCGGCGCTGGGCTGCGCGGTGAACACCATGCTGCCTCCTGGAACGGCCTACACCACGGCCGAACTGAGCGTGAACCTGGTGCGCGCCATCGGCAGCAAGGCGCCGCGCGTTCGCGCCGAAGGCAAGATCATCCACTGCGGCCGGCAACTGGCCACGGCCGAAGCGCGCCTGTACGGGCCGGATGGCACGGTCTACGCGCATGGCACGACGACCTGCCTGGTGTTCGAGCTGAAGTGAAGGCGCCCGGCTCCGGCCCGACCTGTCACGGCTCATGGTCGGCTGCAGCGATGTGGCATGACTCGTTCTGAGCCGCTTGCGGTTCTCGCCCATCACCGTTCTTGATGGCAGCGGTGCGAGGCTTTGTGGGCAGAAGGCCGAGGTAGATCCGTCAGGAATCAGGTGTACGCTTGGCTGGCGCTCACGCACATTGGCCTCGAACCTTGGGCTTCAGGAGGTGCAGGATGAAGGAGGAACCCGTCGTGTTCTTGCCGCCTGGGGCCGTGCGCCAATCCCTTCCGGATAAACAAAAACCTCGCATCAGGTTGTCACGCAACGGACCCTATCTGGTTGCGGTCGACGACCTGACGAATTCGAAGGGAGAGCGGCTCCAGGGCTGGAACGGCGTCGCCTTGTGTCGCTGCGGCGCTTCGCACAAAAAGCCGTTCTGTGACAGCTCCCACATCCGGATCGGATTTTCGGACGATCAGCGACCGGACCGCACGCCGGATGGCGTCGTGGACTACCCGGGCGCCAACCTCGTCGTGAGCTTCAACCGTCTTCAGTGCTCGGCGTCGGGGCGGTGCGCCAAGTCGCTTCCGCTGGTCTTCCGCGAAGGAGAAAGGCCATGGATCCAGCCGGATCGGGCCGACGCAGACGCCATCGCCGAAGTCGTTCGACGCTGCCCATCGGGCGCGCTTCGATACACATGGCACGGCCAACCCGGACCCAGTGAGGCGCGTGCTCCCCGCATTCGGATCGCGCGAAACGGCCCCTATGAGGTCGAGGGATTTGATCTTGACACCGGGAACTGGAGCGAAGGCGCCTCGCGTGAGCGCTATACCCTCTGTCGGTGCGGCGGATCGAAGAACAAGCCGTTCTGCGACGGTACGCACCGCAGCATCAATTTTCAGGACGACGGCAACTGAATCCGTAGGCTGCCGCCCTCACCCCCTGCCCTCTCGCAGAGCGAGAGGGCGCACGACCTCAGGGACGCAACAAGCTTTCGAGCATCAAGCCCGCCGCCAGGCAGCGGCTGTCTTCGCCCGGCGGCGCGATCACCTGCAGGCCCATCGGCAAGCCGTTGACGCCAGTGGCGCCGGGCACGTTCAGGCAGGGCGTGCCGAGCAGGGTCCAGGCGCGGTTGAAGGTCGATGTGCCCGTGCTGGCATAGCCGCCAGGCGGCTCGTCCGGCGCGCTCGGCGTGAGCAGCACGTCGATGCCCGGCAGCCATGGCGCGCAGGCCAGGCGCGCGCCGGCCGCGACGGCCTGCGCCGCGGCGTAGTCCGGGTCGCCAATCTGGCGTGCCTGCAGCAGGTAGTCGCGCAGCAGCGGCGACAGGCGATCGAGGTCCGTGTCGATCTCGCGCGCCAGCGAGCGCGCTGCTTCCCAGCCCTGTATCGCGTCGTGGGCGTGGAAGGCGTCCCCGGCCCAGGCCGGCAGCTCGCATTCGACCACGCGGGCACCGGCTTCACGCAAGCGCTTGGTCGCCAGATCGAGTGCCTGCGCCGCACTGTCGCTCAGTGCGCCCCAGGGATATGACCGCGGAATGCCTACGCTCCATGAGGTGGGCGCTGCCTGCCGGCCGGCCTGGATGCGCCTGCCACTCACGGCCTGGGCGAAGCGGCCGACCTCGCCCACCGAGCGCGCGAACAGGCCCACGGTATCGAGTGACCAGGAGAAGGACTTCATGCCCGCGGTCGGCAACATGCCGAAGGTCGGCTTGAAGCCAACGACGCCGCAGTACGAGGCCGGCCGCACGATGGAGCCGCCCGTCTGCGAGCCGATCGCCAGCGGCACCAGCCCGGCCGCCACCGCCGCGGCCGAACCTGCGGACGATCCACCCGGGGTGCATCCCGGCGCGGCCGGATTCAGGGTGGCCGCGGGATGCAGGTAGGCGAACTCGGTGCTGACGGCCTTGCCGATCACCAGGCCGCCCGCCTGCCGGATGATCCCCACCATGGCCGCGTCGGTGGCCGGCTGGTGGCCCTCATAGATCGGCGAGCCGTAGCCTGTAGGCAGGTCGGCGGTGTCGAAGATGTCCTTGACCGCCACCCACTGGCCCGCCAGCGGGCCCTTCAGCTGCCGCGCCAGCTGTTGCACGGAATCCTCGTCGCGCAACGCCGCGAAGGCCTTCAGTGCAATGTCGGCGGCGCGGATGCGGTCCAGGCCTTCCATCATGACGCCTGGGTCCAGCCGCCGCCCAGGGCCTTGTACAGCAACAACTGGCTTTGCAGCTGCTGGGCGCGCGTTTGCACCAGCAGCAGCCGCGCGGTGTAGAGCGCGCGCTGCGCATCGAGCAGGTCGAGGTAGCTGGCCACGCCGCTGTTGTAGCGCAATTCCGAGAGCTTGAAGCGAACGGCTTCCGCCTCGACCGCGCGCTGCAGCGCCTGCACCTGGTCGCCGAAGGTAGCGCGCCCGGCCAGCGAGTCCGCCACCTCGCGGAAGGCCGACTGGATGGCGCGTTCGTACTGCGCAATCGCGATGTCGCGGCCGGTCTCCGTGGCCGCGAGATTTGCGCGGTTGCGGCCGGCATCGAAGATCGGCTGCACCAGGGTCGGTGCCACCGTCCAGTTCCATGCGCCGCCCTGGAACAGACGCGAAAGCTCGCTGCTGGAGCGGCCAACGCCGGCCGTGAGCGTGATGCGGGGGAAGAACGCGGCGCGCGCCGCACCGATGTTGGCATTGGCGGCCATCAGCAGTTGCTCGGCCTGTCGCACGTCCGGCCGGCCCGTCAGCACTTCAGAGGGCGTTCCCGCCGGCAAGTCCGGCAGTTGGACCGATTCGGTGCTCGCCGAAGTCTGGAATTGCGCCGGCACCGGCTGGCCAAGGAGCAGCGCCAGCGCATTGAGGTCGAGCGCGCGTTGCCGCGTGAGCTGCGCCAACGCTGCCCGCGCGGTCTCCACCAGCGATTCGGCCAGCCGGAAATCCAGCTCGGAGGTCGCGCCGTTCTCGAAGCGCAGGCGGGTCAGGCGCAGCGACTCTTCGCGCGTGGCCAGCGTCTGGCGGGTGATCTCCAGCGCCTCGTCATCGGCCACCAGCGCCACCCAGGTGGCGGCGACACTGGACACCAGGCTGATCTGCGCCGCCTTGCGCCCTTCCTCGGTCGCGAAAAATTCAGCGAGCGCCGACTGGCTCAGGCTCGCCACGCGCCCGAACAGGTCCACTTCCCAGGCCGTGAAGCCCAGGGCCGCGGTGTACTGCGTGGTCATGACGCCCGAGGTGTTCGGCGCGCGCGATCCCGCCACCGTGACGCCGACGGTCGGGAACTGGTCAGCCCGCTGGATGTTGTACGCCGCCCTGGCCTGCTCGACGTTGAGCATGGCGATGCGCAGGTCGCGGTTGTTCACCAGCGAAATGCCGATCAGCTGCTTCAGGCGCGCATCGGCAAAAAAGTCCTGCCAGGGCAGCGCGGCCGCCGCCGGCCCTTTCTCCGCCGAGGCATAACCCCAGTTGTCGGGTACCGGCGCCGCCGGCCGCTGGTAGGCCGGGATCATCGAACAGGCGCCCAGGAACACGGAGGCGCCGAGGGCAATCAGTTTCTTCTTCATTCCGCGCTTCCGGGGACGGCCCCTTTGTCCAGCTCGTGCGCGTACATGCGCCGCTGCCGTTCGCTGCCCTTGAAGAGCTTGCGTATCACCACGAAGAACACCGGCACGAACAGCACCAGCAGGCTGGTGGCGGTGAGCATGCCGCCCATCACGCCGGTGCCGATGGCGCGCTGGCTGGCCGAGCCGGCGCCGGTGGCGATCACCAGCGGCAGCACGCCCAGGATGAAGGCCATCGAGGTCATGATGATCGGGCGGAACCGCAGGTGGCAGGCCGCCAGCACCGCCTCGGTCAGGCTCTTGCCCTGCGCGTGCAGGTCCTTGGCGTACTCGATGATCAGCACCGCGTTCTTGCCCGACAGCCCGATGATGGCCACCAGGCCGACCTTGAAGTACACGTCGTTCGGAAAACCGCGCAGCGTCGCGCCCAGCAGGGCGCCGACGATGCCCAGCGGCACCACCAGGATCACCGAGATCGGGATCGACCAGCTCTCGTACAGCGCCGCCAGGCACAGGAACACCGCCAGCAGCGAGAAGCCGAGCAGCACGGCCGCCTGCGCGCCCGACAGCTTTTCCTCGCGCGAGATGCCGGTCCACTCGTAGGCGAAGCCGGACGGCAACTGCGCCGCCAGCCGCTCCATCTCCTCCATCGCCTCGCCGGTGCTGCGGCCGGGCGCCGCGTCGCCCGCGATGCGCATGGCCGGATAGCCGTTGTAGCGGATGGTCTGCATGGCGCCGGTCACCCAGTGGGTACTGGCGAAGGCCGACAGCGGCACCGGCACGCCCCGGCTGTTGTTGGCCGTCAGGCGCAGCAGGTCTTCCGGCTGCATGCGCGACGGCGCGTCGGCCTGCACCACCACGCGCTGCAGGCGCCCGCGGTTCGGGAAGTCGTTGACGTAGGACGAACCCAGCGAGGTGGACAGGGTGGAATTGATCGAGTCGAAGGTGACGCCCAGCGCATTGGCCTTGTCCCGGTCGATGTCGATCTGCAGCTGCGGCGCGTCCTCCAGGCCGTCCGGACGCACGCCGGCGACGATCTTGCTCTGCGCCGCCAGCCCGAGCAGCTGGTTGCGCGCTGCCACCAGCGCCGCGTGGCCCTGGCCGCCGCGGTCCTGCAGCCGCATGTTGAAGCCGGTGGCCGTGCCCAGTTCGGGAATCGGCGGCGGACTCAAGGGGAAGATGAAGGCGTCGCGGATGCCCGACAGCGCCCCGAAGGCGCGGCCGGCAATCGATTGCGCCGTGTGCTCGCTGCCCTTGCGCTCGCTCCAGTCCTTCAGCGTCACGAACGCCAGGCCGGCGTTCTGCCCCTGGCCGGAGAAGGAGAAGCCCAGCACGCCCACCATGCTCTGCACCTCGGGCTGCTTGAGGACGAAGTCCTCCACCTGCCGCATCACCGAGGTGGTGCGCTCCACCGTGGCGCCGGGGGGTAGCTGCACATTGATGATCAGGTAACCCTGGTCCTCGTTCGGCAGGAAGGAGGTCGGCAGGCGCCAGAACAGGAAGGCCACGGCCACCAGCACACCGGCGTAGACCACGAGTGCCCGGGGGATACGCCGCAGGATGCGCGCCACGAAACTCTCATAGCCCTTGGCGGTGCGTGCGAAGCCCCGGTTGAAGCGGCCGAAGAAGCCGGTCTTCTCCATGTGGTGGCCGGCCTGCATGGGCTTGAGCAGCGTGGCGCACAGCGCCGGCGTGAGCGACAGCGCCATGAAGGCCGAGAACGCGATGGAGCTCACCATCACGGCGGAAAACTGCTTGTAGATGTTGCCCACCGCCCCGCCGAAAAAGGCCAGCGGCACGAACACCGAGATCAGCACCAGCGTGATGCCGACGATGGCGCCCTGGATCTGGCCCATGGCCTTGATCGTCGCCTCGCGCGGCGGCAGCCCCTCCTCGCTCATGATGCGCTCGACGTTCTCGACCACCACGATGGCGTCGTCCACCACGATGCCGATCACCAGCACCATGCCGAACATGGTCAGCACGTTGATCGAGAAGCCCAGCGCCGACAGCACGGCGAAGGTGCCCAGCAGCGACACCGGCACCACCACCGCCGGGATCGCGGTGTAGCGCAGGTTCTGCAGGAACAGGAACATCACCAGGAACACCAGCACCATGGCCTCGAGCAGGGTCTCGACCACCTGCGAGATCGAGATGCTGACGAAGCGCGAGCTGTCGTAGGGGATGCCCCACTTCATACCCTTGGGGAAGAAGCGCGACAGCTCCTCCATGCGGGCCCGGATCGCCTTGGCCGTGGCCAGGGCGTTGCCAGTGGGCGCCAGCTGCACACCGATGCCGGTGGAGGGCCTGCCGTTCAGCCGCGCCGACACCGCGTAGCCCTGCGCGCCCAGTTCGATCCGCGCCACGTCGCGCAGGCGCACCGTCGAACCGTCGGTGTTGGCGCGCAGCACCAGGTTGCCGAACTCCTCGGGCGAGGTGAGCTGGCCGTTCACCACGATGGTGGCGGCGATGCCCTGGCCGGCCACGTTCGGCATGTCGCCGATCGCGCCGGCCGATACCTGCGCGTTCTGCGCGCGGATGGCCGCGTTGACGTCGGTGGCCGACAGGTTGAAGGCGATCAGCTTGGCCGGATCGAGCCAGATGCGCATGGCGCGCTCGGTGCCGAACAACTGCGCCTGCCCGACGCCCGGGATGCGCTGGATCTCCGGCAGCACGTTGCGCGAGGCGAAGTCGCCCAGCGCCACCGGGTCCCAGGCCGGGTCATCCGACGACAGGATGGTGAACAGCAGGAAGTTGCTGCGCGACTTGTCCACGCGCACACCCTGCTGCGTCACCGCGGCCGGCAGGCGCGGCGCCGCGCGGCTCAGGCGGTTCTGCACGTCCACCTGTGCCAGGTCGGGGTTGGTGCCGGACTCGAAGGTGAGCGTGATGGCGCCGGTGCCGTTGGCCTGCGCGACCGACTCCATGTAGATCAGGCCGGGCGAGCCGTTCATCTCCTGTTCGATGATGGACAGCACGGTGTCTTCCAGCGTCTGCGCCGAAGCGCCCGGATACACCGTATTCACCACGATGGATGGCGGCGCGACCGAGGGGTACTGCGCCACCGGCAGCTTGCTCACGGCCACGCTGCCCATCACCAGGATGAACAGCGCGATCACCCATGCAAAGACCGGGCGGTCAATGAAGAACCTGGACATGCGGCGACCTCAGGGCTTGGCCGGCGCCGAGGCGGAAGCCGTCGCCGAAGCCGGCGCGGAAGCGGCCTTGGCGGCAGCGGCGCCGGGCGGCGACCAAGGCACCGGCTTGACGGGCGCCCCGGGATGCAGCTTCTGGAAGCCGTCGACCATCACCGTCTCGCCGGCCTTCAGGCCGTCGAGGATGACCCACTTGCCGTCCTGCTGGTTGCCGATCTTCACGTTGCGCGGGCTCACCTGCCCCTGCGGGTCGACCACCATCACGCTGTCACCCTGGGGCGAGCGCGTCACCGCCTGCTGCGGCAGCAGGACCGCATTGCCGACCTTGGCCTGCTCCAGTCGCACGCGCACGTACAGGCCCGGCAGCAGCAAGCCGTTGGGGTTCGGCACTTCAGCCCGCAGCGTGATCTGGCCGCTGGTCGGGTCGACCGACAGGTCGGAGAACAGCAGGCGCCCCGGTTGCGGGAACTCGCTGCCGTCCTCGAGCATCACGCGCACCAGTGCCCCATCCTGCCCCGGCGCCCGCTTCAGCCGGCCTTCGTTCAGCGCGCGGCGCAGCCCCAGCACTTCGCTGGCCGACTGCGTGAAGTTGACGTACATCGGGTTGATCTGCTGGATCAGCGCGAGCTGCGTGGCTTCGCCCTGCCCCACCAGCGCGCCCTCGGTGACCAGCGCCCGCCCGATGCGGCCGGAGATCGGCGCCGTCACGGTCGCGTAGTTCAGGTTGATGCTCGCCGTCTGCACCGCCGCCTTGGCGGCCGCGACTTCGGCCCGGGCCTGCTGCTCGGCGGACACGGCATTGGCGTAGTCCTGCTTGCTCACCGCGTTGGCGGCCACCAGCGGCTTGTAGCGCTCGGCCAGCGCGCTGGCCTGGACCAGGTTGGCCTCGGCGCGCGCCAGCGTCGCCTGGGCGCTGGCCTGCTGCGCCGCGTAGGGGGCGGGATCGATCTTGAACAGCGGCTGGCCGGCGCGCACGTCGCTGCCCTCGCGGAAGAGCCGCTGCTGCACGATGCCGGCGGCGCGGGCCCGCACCTGCGCCACGCGCGAGGCTTCCAGCCGGCCCGGCAGTTCGGTGATCAGTCCCACGTCGCCCGGGGTGACGGTGACAACGCCAACTTCGGGCGGCGGCATGCCGCCACCGGGCGCGTTCTGGGCCTGGCCGGAGGGGCTGCAAGCGGCCGAAAGTACGCCGGCGCTCAGGACGGCCAGCAGGAGTCGAAGGCGTGACGCGCGCGACAAGGTCATGTGATGCGAGAAAACTTCTTCTTTAAAAAAAAGACCGCCGCGCCAAATGGCGCGGCGCTCCGCGGGTGCTCCGGGCAGTATAGGGAAACTGGTGAAAAGCTGCCTTAGTCAGGGATTAGGGCCCGGCCAGGCGCTTGGACAGCCGTAGCGCGGCGATGCGACCGCCGTAGTAGCCCGGCACCGTGCCCGTCCGCCGGTAGCCCTGCAAGCCGTAGAAGGCCAGCGCCACCGGGTTGTCGGCGCGCGCCTCCAGCACGATGCGCTCCAGCCCGGCCGTTCGCGCGCACTCTTCCAGCCATTCCAGCAGGTGCCGCCCAATGCCGCCCTCGCGCCGCCCGGGATGCACGGCCAGCAGCGTCAGGTGCGCCTTGTCCTCGCCGTATTCCATGATCCCGAAGCCGACCAGCTCATCGCCGTCGTGCGCCACCGCCACGTTGGTGGCGGGGTGGCGGATGGCGCGCAGCACGCGCGCCGCGGTCCAGCTCCAGCCCAGCCCCTGCTCGATCTGGTCGCGTGACATCTCGGCAATCGCGTATGCGTCCCTTGCCGTGGCGAGCCGGATGCTGGGCAGCACTATCATGGCTGCGTCAGCATACCCCCATATGTAAAACCATGAGACTGCTACACACCATGCTGCGCGTCGGCGACCTGCAGCGCTCGATCGACTTCTACACCCGCGTGCTCGGCATGACGCTGCTGCGCACCACCGACCGGCCCGAACAGAAGTATTCGCTGGCATTCGTCGGCTACGGCACCAACCCCGAGCACGCCGAACTCGAGCTCACCTACAACTACGGCGTGGACCAGTACGAGCTGGGCACCGCCTACGGCCACATCGCGCTGGGCGTGCCCGACGCTTACGCCGCCTGCGACAAGATCCGCGCGAGCGGCGGCAACGTCACCCGCGAGCCGGGGCCGGTCAAGGGCGGCACCACCGTGATCGCGTTCGTCACCGATCCGGACGGCTACAAGATCGAACTGATCCAGCGCACAGGCGAAAGTGCCTGAGAACTGTCCTTTCGGAGCACACCAGATGGAACCCAGCGTATTCACGCGCATCGTCCGCGGAGAGTTGCCCGCGGCCAAGGTCTACGAAGACGAGCACACCATCGCGTTCATGGACGCCGGCCAGGTCAACCCCGGGCATGTGATCGTGGCGACCAAGCGGCAGGTGGAGACGGTGATGGAGCTTGACGACGAACTCGCGGCGGCGGTGTTTCGCACGGCCGCCAGGGTGGCGCGGGCGGTGGACCGCGCCTACCAGCCCGAGGGGATCACGCTGTTGCAGGCGAACAAGCCCGCAGGCTGGCAGACGGTGCCGCACTTCCACATCCACGTTCTTCCGCGCCACGAGGACGACGGCGTGACGCTCGGGTGGCCGCGCAAGAATCCGACGCTGGAAGAACTCTCGGTGCTGGCGCGGCGGATCGAGGTGAAGGACTGAGAGCCGCTGTTTCGGACTCTCGTGCCGGCAAGGCTGGCCCGGCACTGGCGCGCCACCTTGCCCCTCTACCAAGCGCATAGCAGTTCGGTCCCACCCAAATCGGGCGCTTTGTCCTTGCTGCCCTTGGCGGATCCCGGCCAGACTGGCACCGGGTGCAGCGCCTGGATGTTTCCCGGCCCAAACGGGGCAGACGCCGGACGCCAATCCCTCGGCGTTTTCACGCACCGCCCTATGCAGGCCGACTGTCAGCCTGCAAGGTGCGCGTTGAGGAGAGTCTCGTGGACTTCGGGCACAGGTATTACTTCGAGCTTGGCCGCTTTGTCGACCAGTTCGCGCGAGTGGAGAAGTCGGTTCAACTGATTCTTTTCATGTCGGCGGAAGTCGACATCGTCCACGGCCGCGCGCTGTTCGCGGGAACGAAGAACCGCGAGGCCATCGCCCTGATCCGGAAGCTGCACGAATCCCGGGCTGGCAGGCTGCCGGCCGATATCGAGGATGCGTTCAAGCAACTGCTGGAAATCAACAGCACGCGCGATGCCCTGGTGCATTGGGGTGTCCGGCGATCACCGTATTCCGCTTTGGATTCCTTGCAGCCGGAGGACAGCGCTGATGAAGTTTTCTTACTTTCGAATTCGTTGACGGCCTACTCCCGGCGCTTGCTAAGGGGATATCCAATGTCCCCAGTGATCGTCCACTGCATGAGCAACGATCTGCGGACGATCGAGGTGAAGCTGGAGATGTTTTTGCTCGACCTCAATGGCGGCGGCCCGAAGCAGGCGGGCCGGACCGCGCTCGCAGCGCGCCCCTGGTTCTATAAACCGCCTCAGGTCATTCCATTTCCGCAAGCTCCACGAAGCGGGGCACTTGCCCGCCAGGAAAGGCAGCCATGAAGCCGAATGAACCAGGAACAGACAACGCCATGCAGATTGTTTATGGCGGCGCGATCCTTATCCTCGTGGTCGTCCTCGCCGTCACCGACGGCATCCTGGGCCTGGAAGGCGCCTGGAGCGCGCTGGCCGTCCTGGTGGCGGAAGCATGGTGGTGGCAAAGCGATCTCGTCTGGGAGCTCGGAACGCGACGCGTGCGTAAACAGGAGCGCGCCTGGGCGGCAACAAGCACCCAGGCAACAAGGACTTGATCGCCAACGCGCACCGTGCGCACCGGAGGCCAAGCCGAACTCGAAGGTCGATGCAGCGACGCAGGTGTCGGATCACCAGCCGGTGCTGGTGCAGCTCGGTTGAGGCAAATTCCTTCGATCAGTCGCGAAGCGCGGCAAAGCCCTGTCCTTCCAGCTCGAAATCTGCCCACCACATGCAGACGGCAGCCAATACGGCGGGAACCAGGGCAAGCAGCGGGAGCTGTGCTCCTCCGGGCACTCCCTTCACGTTTGCTACTGTGCTGAGGATGAGCAGCCACGGCGCCACACCTGCAAACCAGACTGTCGGAAGCTTGCCTCTTTCGAGGGCACGAAGCTGGGTACCCAGGCCCATGAGGACGGCCGAGACGGCGGCGATCGCCGCCCAGAATCCCTGCGTTCCGTCTGCGATCAAGACTATTTCGAGTGCAAGTACCGCCAACGTGGCCGGGATATGCGCCACGCGAAGCAGTCGATAGGAGCGTTGGCGAGCGGCATCCATGTTGGCGAAGGCACTGACCGCCCCGAACAGGGCGCACGCACACAGAGCCAGACTTGCCAGAAAAGAAGTCTCCATGAGCGACGCTCCATTGGTAGGTGCAATCTGGCCATGCTAACCACCGCTTCGCGAGCATTCAGTTCAATTGAGGAACCCAGGACAATTTCAGGACATTTCGACTAGGCTCACGGAGTCGTCCTGCCAATGATGGAGGTGGTGGACTATCGAGGAGTTGCCTTCATCCCAAGCATTCAAATTTCTGCCGATCTACGGTACAAAGCGTACCGGGGGGCTGCATAAAGCGAGTTCGCACGCCGGAACTCAAATCCGTGGGGGCGCCGTGATCACTCTTGAAGAACTCGCGAAGGTTCCGCTCTTCTCCGCGCTTTCCGAAAAGGAACTCGACTTCCTCGCCCGCTCCGTGGAAGACATCCGGCTCGTCACCGGCGAATACGGCGCTCACGAAGGGGAGGCACGGGCCCTGTTCGTGATGATCGAAGGCAAGACCGAGCTGACCAAGGTCATCAACGGCGTCGAAAGCGTCATCGCGATCCGGCTGCCGGGCGAGCTGGCCGGCGAAATCCCCATCACCCTCAGCACGCCGCTGCCGGCGAGCATCCGGGCCGTCGAGCCCTCCCGCATCCTCAAGCTCGATGCCAAGGTGTTCCACACGCTCGCGGCGATGGTGCCCCAGGTCGCTGTGACCGTGGGCGCGGCGGCGCTGGAACGCATGGAAATGCTGCGCAAGGCGGCCTCGCAGCCACCGGCCCCGGAGATCCTGCTGGTCGCACCGGAGCGGGACCCGGGCATGCATGCCATCGGCAGCTTCCTGCATCGCAACCAGATCGCCTTCGATTCCCTGGCGCCGGACGACCCGGCGCTGGCGGCACGGCTGGGCGGCCAGACGATGAGCGGCCCCTATCCGGCGGTGCAGCTGGCCGACGGCACCCGGCTGACGGCGCCGACCCTGCGCACGATCGCCAAGCTGTGCGGCTTGCAGGTCGCGCCGCGCCTGACCTACTACGACGTGGTGATCATCGGCGGCGGGCCGGCCGGCCTCACCGCCGCGGTCAATGCGGCCTCTGAAGGCTTGCGCACGGTGGTCGTCGAGTGTTTCGCCCCCGGCGGGCAGGCCGGCACTTCCACCCGGATCGAGAACTACCCCGGCTTTCCTTTTGGCGTTTCCGGCGACGACCTCGCCAGCAATACGCTGAAGCAGGCCAAGCGACTGGGTGCGGAAATAGTCGTGACGCGGCGGGTGGCGGGCGTCGACCTGGCCGCCATGACCGTCACCCTGGACAAGGACCAGGTGCGGACCAAGGCCATCGTGCTTGCCATGGGGGTGGAATGGCGGCGCATGGCCGTCGAGTCGGTCGACCGCCTCATCGGCAGCGGCGTCTACTACGGCGCGGCGCGCAGCGACGCCGGCCTGGCGCAGGGCAAGGACGTGTACCTGATTGGCGCCGGCAACTCCGCCGGCCAGGCCGCCTTGTTCTTTTCCAGCCATGCCAGTTCCGTGACGCTCATCGTGCGCGCCGAGTCGCTGGCTTCGAGCATGTCGCAGTACCTCATCGACCAGATGGCGACCAAGCGGAACATCCGGGTGGAGACCCGATCGGAGGTGATCGCCGGGCACGGGGACGAGCGGCTGCAGGCCATCGACGTCATCGACCGCAAGACCGGCACGACGACCCGGCGAACCACGGAGGCGCTGTTCGTCCTGATCGGCGCCCACGCGTCGACCGGTTGGTTGCCGGAGCAGGTCGCGCGCGATTCGCACGGCTTCATCCTCACCGGGTCCGACGCCCTGAAGCAAGGGCCCTGGGACAGCGGCCGCGAGCCCTTCGCGCTGGAAACCAGCGCCCCCGGCGTGTTCGCCGTGGGCGATGTGCGCTCCGGATCGGTCAAGCGCGTGGCGGCGGCGGTTGGCGAGGGCGGCATGGCCATTGCCTTCGTCCACCGGTACCTGCAGCTGGCGTCGAACACCCGCTGACCGGGACATCGCCAGGCCCGTCCTCGGGCCGCGTCGCGCCTGCCGAACGCAGGTGCCGCTCACTCGAGCGTGAAGCCCACCTTCAGCGTCACCTGCCAGTGGGCGACCTTGCCGCCCTGGATGTGGCCGCGTGTTTCGACCACCTCGAACCACTGCATGTTGCGGATGGTCTCGCTGGCCCGGGCGAGGGCGGCGTTCACCGCGTCCTCGATGCCCGTGGGGGACGATCCGGTGAGCTCGAGGATCTTGTAGACATGGTCGGACATGGCTGCTCCTTGGGGTCTTGCGTCCATTGTGACGAGGAAGCGCCGGTGCGAGCGCAGCCGTGCGCCGCCTGGCGAGTCCGTTAAGCCTAAGGTTCTCCGCCTTCGAGGCACCAAGGGTGGCGGGCCTGACCCCGCACAAACCCGCAACGCTGCAGTTTTCTTGATCTGTCATAGCGTTTGCGCGGCGCGATCGGCCTATCTTGCGCCGCACCTTCAGCCACAGGAGACAAGCGATGCGGAAGACAACCCTGGGTGCGGCGCTGGCGCTCGCGCTCGCGTTCGCCAGCCCCGCCGCCCGCGCGGCCGGTGACACGATCAAGGTCGGAATCCTGGCCGAAATGTCCGGCACCTTTGCCGACTTCGGCCAGCAGATCACCAACGGCGCGCGTGCCTACATGAAGCAGCACGGCGACACGGTGGCGGGCAAGAAGATCGAGCTCATCATCAAGGACACCACCGGACCCGCGCCCGACGTCGCCAAGCGCCTCGCCCAGGAGCTGGTGGTGAAGGACGAGGTCGACTTCATCGCGGGCTTCGGCCTCACGCCGAACGCCCTGGCGGTGGCTTCCATCGCCACCGAAGCGAAAAAGCCCACCATCGTCATGAACGCGGCCACTTCGGTCATCACCGCCAAGTCGCCGTACATCGTGCGAACCTCGTTCACCCTGGCGCAGGTGACCCAGCCGATGGCCCAGTGGGCCTACCAGAGCGGCGTGCGCAAGGTCTACACGGTGGTGGCGGACTACGGTCCGGGCCACGACGCGGAAGGTACCTTCAAGAAGACCTTCACCGCCCTCGGCGGGCAGGTGGTCGGCGAGGCGCGCGTGCCGCTCAAGAACCCCGAGTTCAGCCCCTTCGTCCAGAAGGTGAAGGACGCCCGGCCCGAAGCGGTGTTCGTGTTCGTGCCGGCGGGCGAACTCGCCGTGGGCTTCATGAAGGCCTATCGCGAGCGCGAACTGGCCAAGGCCGGCATCAAGCTGCTGTCCACCGGCGACGTGACGGAGGATGGCGTGATCGACGCGCTGGGCGACAACGCCATCGGCGTGATCTCCACCCACCAGTACTCGATGGCGCACGAGTCGCCGGAGAACAAGGCCTTCCTCGCGGCGTACGCGCAGGTTGCGCCGCAGCAGCGGCCCAACTTCATGGCGGTCGGTGGCTACGACGGCATGGCCGCGGTGTACGAAGTGGTGCGCAAGCTGGGCGGCAAGGTCGACGGCGACCAGGCCATGGGCGTGCTCAAGGGCCTGAAGATCGCGAGCCCGCGCGGCCCGATCCAGATCGACGCCGACACGCGCGACATCGTGCAGAACGTGTACGTGCGCGAGATCAAGAAGGTCGGCGGCAAGCTCTACAACGTCGAGTTCGACCACTTCCCCGCAGTCAAGGACCCGGGCAAGTAGCCAGGCGCCTACTGCGCGTCGCCCCGTGCACAGCTTCCTCGGCGTCCTGTTCGACGGCATCGCCTACGGCATGCTGCTGTTCCTGGTTTCCGTCGGCCTCTCGGTCACGCTGGGCATGATGAACTTCATCAATCTGGCGCACGGCGTGTTCGCGATGGCCGGCGGCTACCTGCTGGTCACGCTGACGGGCAAGGCCGGCATCGGCTTCCTCGCCGCGCTGCCGATCGTGTTCGTCGGCACCGCGGCCTTCAGCTTCGTGGTCGAGCGCCTGCTCTACCGGCCGCTGTACCGGGCCCCGCACCTGAAGCAGGTGCTGCTCACCGTGGGCATCATCTTTGTGGCCGTCGCGGCGGCGACCTACGGCTGGGGCCCGCAGCAGCAGCCGGTCGTCGTGCCCGAGGCCTTCAGCGGGCAGGTGCCCGTCTTCGGGCTGGAACTCTCGCGCTATCGCCTGCTGCTCATCGGCGTGGGCCTCGCCGTCGCGCTGGCGCTGGTGTTCGGGCTGGAACGCACGCGCTTCGGCGCGCGCATCCGGGCTTCGGTGGACCGGCAGAGCACGGCCGAGGCCCTGGGCATTCATGTCGGCCGGGTGTTCCAGCTGACGCTGGCGATCGGCTGCGGGCTGGCCGGCCTCGGCGGCGCGCTGGGCGTGAACGTGCTCGGGCTCGACCCGTACTTCCCGCTCAAGACCCTCGTCTACTTCCTGCTGGTGGTCGTCGTCGGCGGCGCGGGATCGGTGCCCGGCACGCTGCTCGCCGCCCTGCTGCTCGGGGTGGCGGACACCGCCGGCAAGTACTACCTGCCCGAAGCCGGCGCGTTCATCATCTACGCGGCCATGGTGCTGCTGCTCCTGCTGTTTCCCAGCGGGCTGCTGGGACGCAGGAGGCTGGCATGATGCTGCCGCCGCGCGTGCCGGCCCATCTGGTGGGCGCGCCGCCCTACCTGCTGCAGCTGCGGCAGCGCGAGCGCTGGAGCGCGGCCGAGATCGCGTTCTGGATCGCGCTGGTGGCGGTGTACTTCGTCTTTCCGAAGAACCTGCTGTTCGCCTCGCAGATCCTGATCTCCGGGCTGTTCGCCCTGTCCCTCGACCTGATCCTCGGCTACGCCGGCATCGTCACGCTGGGGCACGCCGCCTTCTTCGGGATCGGCGCCTACACCGCCGGCCTGCTGGCGGTGCACGGCGTGCGCGATCCCCTGGCCGGCCTCGCCGCCGCGGCATGCGCCGGCGCCTTCGCCGGCCGGCTCACGAGCTTCCCCGTGCTGCGCGGCAGCGACCTTGCGCGGCTGATGATCACCCTGGGCATCGGCTTGCTGCTCTACGAGGCGGCAAACCGCGCGACGGCCCTCACCGGCGGCGTCGACGGGTTGCAAGGCGTGGAGATCGGGCCGGTGCTGGGGCTGTTCGCGTTCGACCTGAAGGGCCGGGTGGCGTACGCCTACGTGCTGGGGGTCGTCTTCGTGCTGTTCGTGCTGGTGCGCGCGCTGATGGTCTCGCCCTATGGCCTGACGCTGGCGTGCATCCGCGAGAACCCGAAGCGCGCCCAGGCCATCGGCGTGCCGATCGGCGCTCGCCTGGGCAATGTCTACACCTTCTCGGCGCTGCTGGCAGCCGTCGCGGGGGCGCTGCTCACGCAGACCACGCAGTTCGTCGGCATCGACACGCTGGGTTTCCAGCGCTCGGCGGACGTGCTCGTCATGCTGATCGTGGGCGGTACGGCCCGCCTCTATGGCGGCTTCGTCGGCGCCGCCGTGTTCCTCATCGCGCAGGACCGCCTGGCCGACCTGAATCCCGTGTACTGGCTGTTCTGGCTCGGCATCCTCCTGATCGTGAGCACGCTCTATCTCGAAGGCGGGGTGGTGGGCGGCCTGCGGCACCTGGCCGCGCGGGTGCGGGGGCGGCGATGAACCCGGTGCTGGAAACGCGCGGGCTGTGCATGGCCTTCGGCGGCCTGAAGGTCACGCAGGACGTGAACCTGAAGCTCGAACACGGCGCGCGCCATGCGCTCATCGGACCCAACGGCGCCGGCAAGACCACCCTGGTCAACCAGCTGACGGGCGTGCTGCGATCTTCCGCGGGATCGGTCTGGCTCGAAGGGCGGGAGATCACGGGCCTGCGTCCGGACCAGCGCGTGCGCCGGGGGCTGGCGCGCACCTTCCAGATTAACACCCTGTTCCCGCAGCTCACGCCCCTGGAAGCCGTGGCCAACGCCATTTGCGAACGCGACCGCGACCGCCTCGGCGTGCTGCAGCGGCGCTTCCACGGTTTGACGCGCCGTCGCACCGAGATCGACGAGGCCTACGGGCTGCTGGAGCGGATGAACCTGGGCCCGGAAGCGCTGCGGCCGACCCGAGAGCTCGCCTACGGCAAGCAGCGGCTGCTGGAGATGGCGCTCGCGCTCGCCATCGGGCCGAAAGTGCTGTTGCTGGACGAGCCCGCGGCGGGCGTACCCGAGAGCGACGCCGAGGAACTGTTCGCGGTGCTCGCCGAGCTGCCGCGCGACATCAGCGTGCTGTTGATCGAGCACGACATGTCGCTGGTCTTCCGCTTCGCGGAGCGCATCACGGTGCTGGTCGGCGGCGCGGAACTCGTCACCGCCACGCCGGCGCAGGTCGCCGCCGACCCGCGGGTGCGCGAGGTCTACCTAGGCAGCCGTCATGGCTGAACTGCTGGCACTGGAGGGGCTTTGCGCCGGCTACGGCGAAGGCATCGTGCTGGACGAATGCAGCTTCACGCTCGACGAGGGCGAAACGCTCGCGGTGCTCGGACGCAACGGCGCCGGCAAGAGCACGCTGCTGCTCACCGCGATGGGGCAGACGCGGGTGCGCCGCGGCGCCATCCGCTGGTGCGGGCAAGACCTGATCGGCGTGCCGCGCCACCGCCGCGCGGCACTCGGCCTGGGGTGGGTGCCGCAGGAGCGCGAGATCTTCGATTCGCTGAGCGTGGAGGAGAACCTGACGGTGGCGGCGCGCCCCGGACGCTGGGACCTGGCCCGGGTCTACGGGCTTTTTCCGCGCCTGCGCCTGCGGCGGCGCCATTGGGGCAACGAACTGTCGGGGGGCGAGCAGCAGATGCTGGCGATCGGCCGCGCGCTGATGCTGAACCCGCGCCTCTTGCTGCTGGACGAACCCCTGGAGGGCCTGGCGCCCGTCATCGTGGAGGAGGTGTGCGCCGGCATCGAGCGCATGGTGGCCAGCGAGGGCCAGTCGCTGGTGCTGGTGGAGCAGCACGTACAGCAGGCCCTGGCGCTCACGCAGCGCTGCATCGTGCTGGAGCGCGGCCGCATCGTGCACGCCGCCGGCAGCAGCGACATGGCGCAGGACGCGGGCCGGCTCGACCGCTGGCTGGGCGTGCGGCAAAGACTCGAAGGAGAACCCGCATGAATGCGGCCGAACAACTGCTCGCCACCGGCGCCGACGGCACGACCGCCCTGGAGTGCGGCGACCAGCGCATGACCTATGCGCAGCTGCGCGAGCAGGTGCGGCGCTGCGCCGGCGCCTGGCGAAGCCGCGGCGTCGAGCCGGGCGACCGCGTGTTCGTGATCGCCCCCGACAGCATCGACTGGGTGGTGGCCTACCTCGGCGTGATCTGGACCGGCGGGGTGGCGGTGGGCGTCAATCCGCGGCTGCCCGCGGCGGAACTGCTGCCCATCCTCGACGACAGCGCGCCGCGCTTCGTCTGGTGCGAAGAGCCCGTCGCCTGGCCACGCCTGGTGCGCAACGACGCGCTGTGGCAGCGCGAGATCGCGGGCGCGCCGGCCTGCGACGCCATGCCGCGCGACGACGAGGCGCCGGCGCTGTGGATCGGCACGTCCGGGACGACCGGCATCCCGAAGGGCACGATCCACGTGCAGCGGACGGTAACGCAGGCCAACGCCTTCGCCTGCGGCGTGCTGGGCCTGGGCGCGCAGGACCGGCTGTACGCCAGCTCGAAACTGTTCTTCGCCTACGCGCTGGGCAACAGCCTGTTCGCCGGCCTTCGCAGCGGCGCGACGGTGATCCTCGATCGCGAATGGCCCACGCCCGAGCGGGTGGAGGAGATGGTGGCGCGGCACAGCCCGACGCTGCTCTTCAGCGTGCCCACGCTCTACCAGAAGATGCTGGGCGCCGGCGTCGCCGCCCGGCTGGCGGGCCGCGGCATCCGCCACTTCGTGTCCGCCGGCGAGGCGCTGCCCCTGCCCACCCGCCGCGGCTGGCGCGACGCGACGGGGCTGGCGCCGGTCAGCGGCTATGGAACGACCGAGACGCTGTGCCTGATGCTCTACAGCGACGACGACAGCGGCCTGCTGCTGCCCACGCCGCACACGGAGATCGAATACAGCCACGCCGACCCGGCGATGCCGCAGCGGGTGTGGTTTCGCCATGGAACCGTGGCCGCCGGCTACTGGAACCGTCCCGAGGCGCAGCGTGACGGCTTTCGCCCGGGCGGCTGGTTCTCGCCCGGCGATCAGTTCCTGGTCCACGGCGACGGGCGCCTGGAATTCGCCGGCCGCAACGACGACATGCTGAAGATCGCCGGGCAGTGGGTCAGCACGCTGTGGGTCGAGCAGAGCCTGGCCGGCGCCTGCGCGGGCACGTTGCAGCAGGTGGCCGCCCTCGGGGTGACGAGCCGCGAGGGCCTGGCCGAGCTGGCGGTGCTGGCGGTGGCGGCGCCCGGCAGCCGGGAGGAAGCCGCGCGCCGCATGGCCACCGCCATCGAGGCCATGCCCCGTCACCGGCGGCCGCGCTCGGTGCACTGGCTGGAATCCCTGCCGCTCACCGCCACCGGCAAGCTGCAGCGCAGCCGGCTGCGCGCGCTGCACGCCGACATGGCCCGCTGACGAAGCGGCCATCGGCTCATTGGGTTTATCGTCGGGGTCTACGGCTTCGCAAAGGACGCCCGCTGGCCCAGCGGGGCTTTGACGCGGCGGGAGTTGGCTGATGGATCGCTTCAGGGCCTACCGGATCACGAATGAAGGCCGCGTGTCGGCTTCGTTCGCCGACATGGATGAGTCGCAGCTGGACCAGGGTGAGGTCGACGTCGACATCAGCTTCGCCAGCATCAATTTCAAGGATGCGCTGGCCGCGACCGGCCGCATGCCGATCATCCGGCGCTTTCCCTGCATCGGCGGCATCGACGCGAGCGGCGTCGTGCGCAGCTCGCGCTCGCCGCGCTTCAAGGCCGGCGACCCCGTCATCGTCCACAGCCATGGTTTCGGAGTTTCGCACCACGGCGGCTACTCGCCGCGCGCGCGGGTCCCGGCCGACTGGGTCACGGCGGTGCCGGCGGACATGACGCTGCAGCAGGCGATCACCATCGGGGTAGCCGGCTACACGGCCGCGCTGGCGGTGGAGCTGATGGAACTCAACGGCCTGGCGCCCGGCAAGGGCAAGGTGCTGGTCAATGGCGCCTCGGGCGGCGTCGCCAGCGTGGCGATCGACTTGCTGTCGGCGCGCGGCTTTCACGTCGTCGCGGCGACGCGCAAGCTGGCCGAACGCGGCTATCTCGAGGGATTGGGAGCGGCGGAAGTTGTCGACGCCGGCAGCCTGCAGGTCGGGAACCGGCCGCTCGAATCAGCCGTCTGGCAGGGCGCGGTCGATTCACTCGGTGGCGCCGCGCTGTCGGCGCTCACCCGGACCATGCAGAAGGACGGCGTCATCGCCAGCATCGGCAATGCGCTGGGGGTGGAGTTCAGCACCAACGTCATGCCCTTCATCCTGCGCGGGGTGCGCCTGATCGGCGTGAACTCCGACAACGACGTGGCCTTGCGCGACCACCTCTGGCACCGCCTGGGGACCGACCTGCGCCCTCGACACCTGGACCGCATCGCGCAGGTTCACTCCTTCGACGAGCTGCCGGAAATGATCGACGCCGTAGCGGACGGGCGCATCAAGGGGCGCACGGTGGTCCAGGTCAGGGCTTGAGTCGCCGTCCGCACTAGCGGCCGGCGCGCAGCGCCACGGCGTCCTTCGCCAGCTGCGTGATGTGTTTCCAGTCGCCGCGCGCGATCACCTCGGCGGGCGACAGCCAGGAGCCGCCGACGCAGGCCACGTTGGGCAGGACCAGGAAGTCCCGCGCATTGGCCGGGTTGATCCCGCCCGTGGGACAGAACTTCACGTCGCCGAACGGCCCTTCCCAGGCCATCAGCATGGTGGCGCCGCCGGCGGGCACTGCAGGGAAGAACTTGAGCGCGTCGAAGCCGTCCTGCTGCGCCGCCATGATCTCGCTGCCGGTCGACACACCGGGCAGCAGCGGCAGGTCCAGGTCCTTGCAGGCCTGGCCAACGGCCTGGGTGTAGCCCGGGCTGACCGCGAAGCGCGCACCCGCCCTGGCCGCCGCCTGCGCATCCGCCGCGCTGCGCACCGTGCCCGCGCCGATCACGGCCTCGGGCACATCGCGCGCGATCGCCTCGATGCAGGCCAGCGCCGCCCCCGTGCGCAGCGTCACTTCCAGCATGCGGATGCCGCCGGCCACCAGGGCGCTCGCCAGCGGCGCGGCATGGGCGACGTCGGACAGCACGATCACCGGGATCACCGGCGCATCGTCCATCACATCCCTGGGCGTGAGTTTCACAACCATGTGCAGGCCCCCTCCTCGGCCGAGCGCGCGTTGCGGCGGAAGGCGGCGAACATTTCGCGGCCGATGCCGTGGCGGTTCGATTCCTTCAGGCCCTCGGGCATGGCCGCGGGCGGCCGCACCAGCCATTCATGGTCGGGCACCAGCGCCTGCAGGGTGCCACTCGTGGCATCCAGCAGGACCTCGTCGCCATCGCGCAATCTCGCCAGCGGCCCGCCATCGGCGGCCTCGGGCGAAACATGGATCGCCGCCGGCACCTTGCCCGAAGCGC
Source organism: Ramlibacter tataouinensis (assembly GCF_001580455.1). Taxonomy (NCBI): domain Bacteria; kingdom Pseudomonadati; phylum Pseudomonadota; class Betaproteobacteria; order Burkholderiales; family Comamonadaceae; genus Ramlibacter; species Ramlibacter tataouinensis. The sequence continues at coordinate 3,739,894 of NZ_CP010951.1, read as the reverse complement.
CGCTCATGCGGCCGTCGGTCACCAGGGCCACGCGAAAGCCCTTGCCCTGCAGCACCGCCAGCGGCGGCGTCAGCTTGTGCAGCTCCGGCATGCCGTTGGCCTTGGGCCCCTGCCAGCGCACCACGCAGACCACGTCGCGCTCCAGTTCACCGGCCTTGAAGGCGCGCTGCAGGTCCTCCTGCGAATCGAACACGCGCGCGGGAGCCTGGATCACATGCCGATCATCGGGCACCGCCGAGGTCTTGATCACGCTGCGCCCCAGGTTGCCGGTCAGCAGCTTCAGCCCGCCGGTAACGCTGAACGGGTCGGTGGCCGGACGGGCCACATGCGGATCGCGGGTGGCGCCGATATCCTGCCAGTGCAGCTTGTCCCCTTCCAGCGCCGGCTCGCGCGTGTAGTCGCGCAGGCCGCCTTCGCGCACCGTGAGCACGTCCTCGTGCATCAGGCCGGCGTCCAGCAGCTCGCGGATCACGTAGCCCGGGCCGCCCGCCTGCTGGAATTGGTTCACGTCGGCCTGGCCGTTGGGGTAGATGCGGCACAGCAGGGGCACCACCGCCGACAGCGCCTCGAAGTCGTTCCAGTCGATCCGGATGCCGGCGGCGCGCGCCACCGCCACCCAGTGGATCAGGTGGTTGGTCGAGCCGCCGGTGGCCAGCAGCGCGGCCAGCGCGTTGACGATGACGCGCTCGTCCACCATCCGTCCGATCGGGGTGAAGCGCCCGGCCTTGAGGTTGCCCAGCGCGGTGCGCACCGCCTCGCGCGTGAGCTCGTCGCGCAGTTCGGTGTGGGGCGGCACGAAAGCGGCGCCCGGCACGTGCAGGCCCATGGCTTCCATCAGCATCTGGTTGCTGTTGGCTGTGCCGTAGAAGGTGCAGGTGCCCTGCGTGTGGTAGGCCTTCGATTCGGCCTCCAGCAGTTCGGCACGCCCGACCAGCCCCTGGGCCGCCTGCTCGCGCACCTTGGCCTTGGCGCTGTTGGACAGGCCGCTGGGCATGGGGCCGCCGGGCACGAACACCATGGGCAGGTGACCGAAATGCAGCGCGCCGATCAGCAGTCCCGGCACGATCTTGTCGCAGATGCCCAGCATCAGCGCGGCATCGAACACGTCGTGGCTCAGGGCGACTGCCGTGCCCATGGCGATCACGTCGCGCGAAAACAGGCTCAGCTCCATCCCGGCCGTGCCCTGCGTCACGCCGTCGCACATGGCCGGCACACCGCCGGCCACCTGGGCGGTGGCGCCGTGCCTGCGCGCCTCGTCCTTGATCACGTCCGGATAGCGGGCGAAGGGCGCATGCGCCGACAGCATGTCGTTGTAGGAGCTGACGATGCCGATGTTGGGCGCATGCTGGGCCACGACGCGCAGCTTGTCGTTGCCCGGCAGCGCCGCGAAGGCATGGGCCACGTTGGCGCAGCCCATGCGGTCGGCGCCGCGGTCACGCGCGGCGCTCTCGTCGATCAGGCGCAGGTAGGCGGCGCGGCCCGGGGCACTGCGCTCGCGGATGCGCTGGGTCACGGCCGCGACGGCCGGGTGCAGTTTCATGCGGTCATCCTAGCAAGAACGATCGCCGCAGAGGTGGCGACGCGCTTTCACGGGCCGCGCTACAGTTGCGCATGACCAGCCCGCTCAAGCCGTCGCGTGACCCCGCTGCCATGCTGGAGCGCACGCTGCAGGAGTGGGGCGGCCACGAGGACCTGTGGATCTTCGGCTACGCGTCGCTGATCTGGAAGCCCGAGTTCGAGTTCGCCGAGCGCCGGCCGGCCCGGGTGCACGGCTGGCACCGCGCGCTCAAGATGTGGAGCCGCATCAACCGCGGCACGCCCGAGCGGCCGGGGCTGGTGTTCGGCATGCTCTCGGGCGGCTGCTGCCACGGCATGGCGTTCCGGGTGGAGCAGGCGCATGGGCGCCAGGTGCTCGCGAGGTTGTGGGCGCGCGAGATGATCATGGGCGTGTACGACCCGAAGTGGCTGTCCTGCCAGACGCCGCATGGGCCGGTGACGGCGCTGGCCTTCACCCTGTCGCGCAAGAGCCCCAGCCACACCGGCGTGCTCACGGCGGACGAGTACCGCCGCATCTTCACCGAAGCCAGCGGCATCTACGGCACCACCTTCGACTACGCGCACCGGACGCTCGAAGAGCTGCGGCGCCACAACATTTACGACCGCGGACTGGAAAAGCTGCTCAAGGCGATCGAGCGCTGAGCGCCTGCTCGGCGGCCCGAAGGTCCTGCAGGGTGTCGATGTCGGTGACGACGCCGGCGTCGTCCAGGTCGAGTTCGAGCACGCGCCCTGCCGCGGCCTGGGCCCGGACGACTTCCTGCGCGCCTTGCGGTCCCCGCAGCTTCAGCAAGGCCTCGCGGCAGGACGCATCGAAGCCCACCGGGTGGCCGCGCTGCCCGAGATGGCGCGGCAGCACGACCGCATGGGTCGCCAGCGCGGCGGCGACGGCGCGCAGCGATTGCGGCCGGACCAGGGGCAGGTCACCCGGCAGCACCAGCCAGCCGCCGGCTTCCCGGGCGGCCGCCACCGCCGCGGCGATCGAGTCGCCCATGCCGGCGTGGCCGGCATCCTCGAGGTGCCAGGGCAGCCCGCAGGCCTTCACGGCCTCCAGGGTCCAGTCCAGCACCGGCCGGCCGGCCAGCAGCGCCTGCAGCTTGGAACCGCTGCCGCCGGAGGCGAGGAAGCGCTCGCCGCGCCCGGAGGCGAGGATCAGCACAACCGGCGAAGCGGACTCGGACTTGGCCATGGTCAACAAGGGATTGACGCCCATCGTGCTGCAGATGAGAAAATTTGACAATGAGCATGACCTCGTCCCGCATCGCCGACCTGCGCAAGAGTTACGGGCGCGCCGAACTCAGCGAAGACGCTTCGCACGCCGACCCCCTGGCGCAGTTCGACCAGTGGCTGTCGGAAGCGATCGCCGCGGAAGTGCCCGAGCCCAATGCGATGACCCTGGCCACGGTGGCGAGCGACCTGCGGCCCAGCACACGGGTGGTGCTGATCAAGGGCTACGACGAGCGCGGGATCGTCTGGTACACCAACTACGACAGCCGCAAGGGCCGCGAACTGGCCGGCAATCCCTTTGCGGCGCTGCAATTCCACTGGGTCGAACTCGAGCGCGTGGTGCGCATCGAAGGCCGGGTCGAGAAGACCAGCGCCGGGGAGAGCGACGACTACTACGCGAGCCGCCCGCTCGATTCGCGCATCGGGGCCTGGGCCAGCCCGCAGAGCCAGGTGATCGAAAGCCGCGCCGTGCTGCTGGCCAATGCGGCGAAATACGGTGCGCAATACCTGCTGAATCCGCCGCGTCCGCCGCATTGGGGCGGCTACCGTCTGGTGCCTGACGAATGGCAGTTCTGGCAGGGACGCAAGAGCCGGCTGCATGACCGGCTGCGCTACCGGCTGGACGGCCAGCAGTGGCTGCGCGAGCGCCTCGCGCCTTAGCGCCCTCACGCTGGTCCTCATCCGGGCGTAACATCCACGCAGTCATGACCGCCCGGCGCCACTTCTGGATCCTGCTGTTCGCGTTGCTGCTGCCCTTCGCGCAGCTGGCAGCAGCGGCGCACGAGGTCTCGCATGTGCGCACGGCGCAGGAGGCGGGCTCCAAGTCGGGGCTGCCCGGCGGGCCTTGCGACATCTGCGCGGTCGCCGCCCACCTCAGTGGCGGCGCGGCGGCGAGCCCACCCGCCACGATCCTGCATCCCGAGCTGCGCCAGGTCGCACCGCTCTGGCAAGGCACTAGCCAAACCTCCAACGGCGCCGCCGCCCCCTTCGACAGCCGCGCGCCTCCGAACTTCTTGCTGCCCTGATCCGTTGGTTCGCCTCGCTTCGCCACGCGAAGCCGGCGCTCGCCACGCAATCACCGCAAGGAGCTCGATTCGATGAACCCACTGTTAAGAGCCGCGTGCCTGCTGGCGCTCGCGGCGCCCTGTCTTTCCAAAGCCGACACCGCCGCCGACCTACAGGCGCTGCGTGACGAAATCAAGGCGATGCGCAGCCAGTACGAGGAGCGCATTCGCTCGCTGGAGTCGCGCTTGCAGGCGGCCGAGACGGCAGCCCAGGCGACACCGCCCGCGCCGGCACCGCCCGCGCCGGCACCGCCCGCGCCGGCCCCGGCCGCCGCTGCGGCACCCGCCGCCGCCTCGGCCGCACCGGGCTCCGGCACAGGCTTCAACCCGGCCCTGTCCCTGATCCTGTCGGGGCTGTACACCAACACCAGCCGCGACCCGGCCACCTACCGCATCAGCGGTTTCGCGTTGCCGCCGGATGCAGAGGTGGGGCCGGGCACGCGCAGCTTCAGCCTCGCCGAGTCCGAAGTGACGCTGTCCGCCAACGTCGACCCGTGGTTCAGCGGCGTGGCGACCCTGAGCTTCGCGCCGGACAACAGCGTCTCGGTCGAGGAGGCGTTCATCCAGACCACCTCGCTCGGCCGCGGGCTGACCCTGAAGGCGGGTCGCTTTCTGTCTTCCATCGGCTACCTGAACTCACAGCATAAGCACGTGTGGGACTTCGTCGATGCCCCACTCGCCTACCAGGCGATGCTGGGCACGCAGTACGGCGACGACGGAGTCCAGTTGGCATGGCTCGCGCCTACCGACCAGTACCTGGAGTTGCGCGGCGAGCTGGGCGGCGGCCGCAGCTTCCCCGCCGGCGGCTGGTCCGGCAATGGCGCGGGCACGTCGGCGCTTTCGCTGCACACCGGCGGCGACATCGGCGAGAGCTCAAACTGGCGCGCCGGGCTGTCGGTGCTGGACGCCAAGGCATCGGATCAGCGCCTGCTGGGCCCCGATGCCTTCTCGTCCGGCCGCGCCGATGCCTTCAGCGGCCGCACCCGCGTCTGGATCGCCGATGCGGTGTGGAAGTGGGCGCCGCAAGGCAACGCCACGCGCACCAACTTCAAGCTGCAGGGGGAGTACCTGCGCAGCACCCGGGACGGCACGCTGGTTGCCGACGTGGACGCGCTGGCCAGCAGCACGCCCTATCGCGCCGTGCAATCGGGCTGGTACCTGCAGGGCGTCTACCAGTTCATGCCGCGCTGGCGCGTCGGGCTTCGCACCGAGCGGCTGGACCCGGGTTCGCCCGACTACGCTGACAACGCCGCCTTCTTCGCCCCCGACGGCTGGCGGCCCCGCCGCAACAGCGCGATGCTGGACTGGAACCCCAGCGAGTTCTCGCGCGTGCGCCTGCAGTACGCGCAGGACCGGGCGCGTCCCGGCAGCGCCGACAACCAGTGGTTCCTGCAATACCAGATGAGCCTCGGCGCGCACGGCGCCCACGGCTATTGAGGTCCGGTCATGAAGCTCTCCAAACTCTCCGAACTCTTCAAGCTCGCGGCGCTGGCGCTGCTCGCCATCTCCGTGCCCGCGCAGGCCGCGCTGCGCGTGTTCGCCTGCGAGCCCGAATGGGGCGCGCTCGCGCAGGCACTGGGCGGCAACCTGGTCGACGTCACCGTCGCCACCACCGCCTTGCAAGACCCGCACCAGATCCAGGCCCGGCCCAGCCTGATCGCACGCATGCGCAATGCGGACCTGGTGGTCTGCACCGGCGCGGAACTGGAAATCGGCTGGCTGCCGCTGCTGCTGCAGCAGTCGGGCAACGCCCGGGTGCAGCCCGGGCAGCCCGGTTACTTCGAGGCGGCGCGCCAGGTGCGCCTGCTCGAAGTGCCCGGCAGCGTCGACCGGTCGCAAGGCGACGTGCATGCCGCCGGCAATCCGCACATCCAGACCGACCCGCGCAACATCGGCGCCGTGGCGACCGCCCTGGGCGCGAAGCTTGCGCAGTTGGACACGGGCCATGCGGCGGAATACCAGGCACGGACGGCCGACTTCTCGCAGAAGTGGCAGCAGGCCGTCGCGCGGTGGACCCAGCAGGCCGCCCCCCTGCGCGGGCTGCCGGTGGTTTCGCAACACAAGGGCTTCGCCTACCTCTACGACTGGCTGGGTCTGCGCGAGGTCGCGGTGCTCGAACCCAAGCCGGGCGTCGAGCCGAGCGCCTCGCACCTGCAGCAGGTGCTGGCCGCGCTCAAGGCCACACCGGCGCGCATGGTGCTCCACGCCGCCTATCAAGACCCCCGGCCGGCCGAGTGGATGAGCAAGAACGCGGACATCCCCGTGGTGAGCATCCCCTTCACCGTGGGCGGGTCCGACGCGGCGAAGGACCTGTTCTCCCTGTTCGACGACACCGTGGCGCGACTGGTCACGGCCGGGGCGCGCAAATGAACTGGGCCGCATTGGACTGGAGCATCCTGGGCCCGGCGCTGGCGGCGGGGCTGCTGGTGCTGGCGACGCATGTGCCACTGGGCACGGAAGTGCTGGACCGCGGCATCGTCTTCATCGACCTCGCGATCGCGCAAATCGCCGCGCTCGGCGTGGTCGTGGCGCAGGCGGCCGGCTTGCCGGAACGGGGCATCTGGGTGCAGGCAGCGGCCGTGGTCGCTGCCCTGCTGGGTGCCTTGCTGCTGACCTGGACGGAGCGCCGCGCGGCGCAGCAGCAGGAAGCGCTGATCGGCGTGCTGTTCGTGCTGGCCTCCTGCGTGGGCATCCTGGTGGTGGCCCACAACCCGCACGGCGGCGAAAACCTGAAGGATCTGCTGGTGGGCCAGATCCTGTGGGTCGACACCGCACAGCTGGCCTGGCTCGCGGCCGTGACGCTGGTGCTGCTGGCAGTCATTCGAAGCGGCATCGCGCGCAGGCTGGGACGCTTCGGCTTCTATGGCGTGTTCGCCATCGCGGTCACCGCCTCGGTGCAGCTGGTGGGGGTGTACCTGGTGTTTTCCAGCCTGATCATTCCCGCGCTGGCCACGCGCGGCGCAGCGCGGGGCCGCTTGCCGCTGGCCTACGCCATCGGCGCGGCCGGCTATGCCCTTGGGCTGGCGCTGTCGGCCCTGTTCGACCTGCCGTCGGGCGCGATCATCGTGTGCGCGCTGGCCCTGTGCGGCGGCGTGTGCGCGATGCTCGCCCGGCGCGCGCCGCAGGCGGGAGTTTCAGTCCCAGTCCGCTGAACCAGGCAAATGCCTGGTTCAGCGGACCAGTGAGGCGAAGGTCTTGCGGAACTTGGCAACCTTGGGGGCCGCCACGGCAACGCAGTAGCCCTGGTAGGGGTTCTTCTCGAAGAAGTCCTGGTGGTATTCCTCCGCCGGCCAGTAGTTGGCCAGCGGCTGCACTTCGGTGACGATCGGCTTGCCGAACAGCTTGTCCTGGCTCATCTCGCGGATGATGTCGTCGGCCACCTGCTTCTGCTCGGGCGTGGTGTAGTAGATGCCGCTGCGGTACTGGGTGCCGGTGTCGTTGCCCTGCCGGTTGAGCTGCGTCGGGTCGTGGACCACGAAGAAGATCTCCAGGATCTGGCGGGTGCTGACCTGCTGCGGGTCGTACGTGAGCTTCACCACCTCGGCGTGCCCGGTGTTGCCGGTGCAGACCTGTTCATAGTTCGGTTGCTGGACCTGGCCGTTGCTGTAGCCGGACTCCACATCGGTGACGCCGCGCACCTTCACGTACACCGCCTCGGTGCACCAGAAGCAGCCGCCCCCCAGCACGATGGTCTGCAAGTCGCTCATGAGAAGTCCTCGTTGGATTCGAAGAATGTAGTCGCATCGGCAAGGGCGCGGCTTTACTGCGGATTTACCTTGGGCGGCGCCCGCCTCGCCTTGACGCTTCGCGGGGTCAAAGCTATATTACTAACCAGTCAGTCATTAAAATGGCGCCTCCATGGCACTTTCCAAGTTGATCGGTGGCCGGGTCGAGGAAACCCAGGCCAAGCGCGAACGGCGCAAAGAAGCCCGGCCGGGCGAACTGCTGGACGCCGCGCTGGACCTGTTCGTCGAAAAAGGCTTTGCTGCCACCAAGTCCGAGGAAGTGGCCGCTCGCGCCGGCGTTTCCAAGGGCACCCTGTTCCTGTATTTCCCGAGCAAGGAAGAGCTGTTCAAGGCCGTGGTGCGCGAGAACATCTCCGGCCGCTTCCAGGAATGGAACCAGGAGTTCGAGCGCTTCGAAGGCAGTTCCGCGGACATGGTGCGCTACTGCATGAAAGTGTGGTGGGAGCGCGTGGGGATGACCCGCGCCTCCGGCATCACCAAGCTGATCATCAGCGAAGCACGCAACTTCCCGGACATCGCCGCCTTCTACCAGCAGGAAGTGATCAGGCCGGGGCAGGACCTGCTGCGCCGCATCCTGCAGCGCGGCGTCGACCGCGGCGAGCTCCACGTGCCTGACATCGAGTACGCCGCCTACCTCATCACGGCCTCGATGGTGTTCCTGATCATGGGCAAGCATTCGCTCGGAGCCTGCGTGCCCACCGACCATCCGCTCGATGCCGAGCGCTATCTCTCCTGCCACATGGAGACTATGCTGCGTGGGCTGTGCACGCGGCCGGAAGACAACGACAAGGGCGCGGGACGCAACCGGAAATGACGAAGAATCACTACAAGTGGCTGGCCGCCGGGCTGGCCGTGGTCCTGATCGCCGTGGGTGGCGCCCGCGCGCTGTCGGCCCGCAAGGCGAAGCAGGATGCGGTCGCGCAGGCCGGGGCCAAGGTGCAGGCGGTGGTGGAACTCGCCGCCAGCGACGTCTTCAAGGCCGCCAGCCGCGAGCTGGCGCAGGGCCTGCCGATCTCCGGATCGCTCAAGGCGGTGAACACCGCCATCGTCAAGGCGCGGGCCGCCGGCGAATTGCAGGGCCTCACGGTGCGCGAAGGCGACGTGGTCAAGGCGGGCCAGGTGATCGCCCGCATCGAGGCCACCGAATTCCTGGCGCGGCTCAAGCAGGCGGAGCAGCAAGCCGATTCGGCCAAGGCGCAGATCGACATTGCGCAGCGCCAATGGGACAACAACAAGGCGCTGGTGGACCAGGGCTTCATCTCGAAGACGACGCTGGACACCTCGCAGAACAACCTGAGTGCCGCCAAGGCCACCCACCAGGCGGCACTGGCGGCCGTCGACATGGCGCGCAAGACCCTCCAGGACACCGTGCTCACCGCGCCGATCTCCGGCGTGGTGGCCCTGCGCGCCGCCCAACCCGGCGAGCGCGTGGGCGTGGACGCCAAGGTGGTGGAGATCGTGGACCTGAGCCGGCTGGAACTGGAAGCCACGCTCAGCGCCACCGACTCGGTGGGCGTGCGGGTGGGACAGCAGGCCCTGCTGCAGGTCGAGGGCAGCGGCAAGCCCTTCGCTGCCCGGGTGGTGCGCATCAATCCCAGCGCCCAGACCGGCAGCCGCAGCGTGCTGGCCTACCTGGCGATCGACAATCCCGAAGGGCTGCGGCACGGACTGTTCGCCCAGGGCACGCTGGGCACAGGGCGGGTCTCGGCGGTCGCCGTGCCGCTGTCGGCCGTGCGCACCGACAAGCCGGCGCCGTATGTGCAGGTCGTGGAGAACGACCAGGTGGCGCACAAGCCGGTCGAGCCCGGCGTGCGCGGCGAATCGGGCCAGGAGATCATGGTGGCGGTCAAGGGACTGGCCGCCGGCGCCCAGGTGATCCACGGCGGCCTCGGGCCGCTGCGCGAAGGCACGGCGGTGAAGTTCACCGCGCCGCCCGCCGCCCCTGCGCCGGCGCCGGCGCCCGCGCCCGTCGCGGCCGCCAGCAAGCCCAGCCCCTGACGCGACGACATCAGCATGTGGTTCACCCGCGTCAGCCTGAAGAACCCGGTCTTCGCGACCATGGTGATGCTTGCCATCGTCGTGCTGGGGCTGTTTTCCCTGCAACGGCTGAAAGTCGACCAGTTCCCGAACATCGACTTTCCGGTCGTGGTGGTGACCGCCGAATACCCCGGCGCCTCGCCCGAAATCGTCGAGAGCGAAGTCACCAAGAAGATCGAGGAAGGCGTCAACTCCATCGCCGGCATCAACGCCCTCACCTCGCGCAGCTATGAGGGCCAGTCGGTCGTCATCATCGAGTTCCAGCTCCATGTCGACGGGCGCAAGGCCGCCGAGGACGTGCGCGAGAAGGTGGCCTCTATCCGGCCGCTGTTCCGCACCGAGGTGAAGGAGCCGCGCGTGCTGCGCTTCGACCCGGCCGCGCGCTCGATCTGGTCGCTGGCGGTGCTGCCGGACGCCTCCAGGGGCCGCGCCATGAGCGCCGTGGAGCTCACCAACTGGGCCGACCAGGTGCTTAAGAAGCGCCTGGAAAACGTGCGCGGCGTGGGCTCGGTGACGCTGGTGGGCGGCACCAAGCGCGAGATCAACATCTACCTCAACCCGCAGGCGATGGAAGCCCTGGGCGTGACCGCCGACCAGGTGGCCGCCGCCGTGCGGGCCGAGAACCAGGACCTGCCGGTGGGCGCGATCCGCTCGCTGTCGCAGGACCGCGTGGTGCAGGTGGACGCGCGCATGCAGCGGCCGGAGGACTTCGGCAAGATCATCGTCACCCGCAAGAACAACACGCCGGTCCGCGTGGAGCAGGTCGCCCGGGTGGCCGACGGCGCCCAGGAGATCGACAGCCTGGCGCTCTACAACGGCGGGCGCACCCTGCTGCTGGCGGTGCAGAAGGCGCAGGACGAGAACACCATCGAGGTGGTCGACGGCCTGAAGAAGACCGTCAACGAGATCAACGCGCAGCTGCCGCCGGGCGTGCGCCTGGCCGAGATCATGGACGGCTCGCGCGCCATCCGGGTGTCGGTGGAGAACGTGCGGCGCACCCTGATCGAGGGCGCGCTGCTCACGGTGCTGATCGTGTTCCTGTTCCTCAATTCCTGGCGCTCCACCGTCATCACCGGCCTGACGCTGCCGATCGCGCTGATCGGCACCTTCCTGTTCATGTACGCCTTCGGCTTCTCGATCAACATGATCACGCTGATGGCGCTGTCGCTGTGCGTGGGCCTGCTGATCGACGACGCGATCGTGGTGCGCGAGAACATCGTGCGCCACGTGCAGATGGGCAAGGGACCGTTCCAGGCGTCGCTGGACGGCACGCAGGAGATCGGCCTGGCGGTGCTGGCCACGACCTTCTCCATCGTGGCGGTGTTCCTGCCGATCGGCTTCATGGGCGGCATCATCGGCAAGTTCTTCCATGAGTTCGGCATCACCATCGTCGCCGCGGTGATGATTTCCATGTTCGTGAGCTTCACGCTGGACCCGATGCTGTCCTCGGTGTGGCACGACCCCGAGATCGAGGCGCACGGCAAGGCGCGCGGCCGGCGCAGTCTCTACGACCGCACCATCGGCCGCATCACCGGCTGGTTCGACCGCGCGACCGACGCCCTGGGCAACGCCTACCAGGACATCCTGCGCTGGTCGCTGGCGCACAAGCTCACGACCCTGGCCGTGGCCGCCGCGGTGTTCCTGCTGAGCATCTTCATGGTCCCGCTGGTGGGCACGGAGTTCGTGCCCAAGGCCGACTATTCCGAGACCTCGATCAACTTCTACACGCCGGTCGGCTCTTCGCTGGAGGTGACCGAGGCCAAGGCCCGGCAGGTCGAGGCGATCGTGCGCGAGTTTCCGCAGGTGCAATACACGCTGGCCACCATCAACACCGGCAACGCGCAGGGCAAGATCTACGCATCCGTCTACGTGCGGCTGGTGGATCGCAAGGACCGCAGCATGAGCGTGGACCAGATGTCCGGCGTGCTGCGCCAGCGGCTGGCGCAGGTGCCGGGCATCACGGTCACGCACGTCGGCCTGCTGGACGCGGTGGGTGGGAACAAGCAGATCGAGTTCTCGCTGCAGGGCACCGACCTCAAGGAACTGGAGCGGCTGTCGCGGCTGGTCACGCAGAAGATCCGCGACATCCCCGGGCTGGTCGACCTGGACTCCAGCGTCAAGCCCGACAAGCCGGTGATCGAGGTCGACGTGAACCGCGACGCCGCCTCCGACCTGGGGCTGTCGGTGGCGCAGGTCGGCGCATCGCTGCGCACCCTGGTGGCCGGCCAGACGGTGGGCAACTGGCGCGCCCCCGATGACCAGACCTACGACGTCAACGTGCGGCTGGCCCCGGACGCGCGCAAGGCGCCGCAGGACCTGGAGCGCCTGCCCTTCGCCACCGGCACCCACCCGGACGGCAGTTCGCGCGTGGTGCGCCTGAACCAGCTGGCGCAGGTGAAGGAATCCACCGGCCCCAACCAGATCAACCGGCGCGACCTCGCGCGCGAGGTCGCGATCAATGGCAACGCCTACAACCGCTCGGCCGGCGAGATCTCCAACGACATCCGCAAGGTGCTGGACGGCATCGCCTTCCCGCCCGGCTACCGCTACCAGTTCAGCGGCTCGGCCAAGAACATGGCCGAATCCTTCGCCTACGCGGTGTCCGCGCTGGCGATGGCGATCGTCTTCATCTACATGATCCTGGCCAGCCAGTTCAAGAGCTTCCTGCAGCCGCTGGCGCTCATGACCTCGCTGCCCCTGACCCTGATCGGCGTGGTGCTGGCACTGCTGATGTTCGGCTCCACGCTGTCGATGTTCTCCATCATCGGCATCGTGATGCTGATGGGGCTGGTGACCAAGAACGCCATCCTGCTGGTGGACTTCGCCATCCGCATGCGCGAGCAGGGCATGGAACGCTCCGAGGCGCTGCTGCACGCCGCCAAGGTGCGGCTGCGCCCAATCCTGATGACCACACTGGCGATGATCTTCGGCATGGTGCCGCTGGCCTTCGCCTTGACCGAGGGCTCGGAGCAGCGCGCGCCCATGGGCCAGTCCGTGATCGGCGGGGTGATCACCTCCTCGCTGCTGACGCTGGTGGTGGTGCCGGTGGTCTATTGCTACCTGGACGACCTCGCCCGCTGGGCCCGCCGCCGGCGGGCGCCGGCCGCCGCCGGCCAGGCCGCGGCCGGGGGCGGCGCCGGCGCCCTGCCCGCCTCTAAAATCGAGGACTAGTCCTGATCAGCCACGCCAACAGTCCCATCATGAACGCCCCTGCCGATATCGAACGCGCCCGCTTCAACATGATCGAGCAACAGATCCGTCCCTGGGACGTGCTCGACCTGGATGTGCTCCAACTCCTGTCGCGCGTGCGGCGCGAGGACTTCGTGCCGCTGGCGCACAAGGCGCTGGCCTTCGTGGACATGCAGATCCCCCTGTTCGGCGCGACCGAGGAGGCGCTGCAGCGCGGCCAGTGCATGCTCGAACCCAAGGTGGAAGCGCGCGTGCTGCAGGACGTGAAACTCACCGGCATCGAGAAGGTCCTCGAAGTCGGGGCCGGCTCCGGCTACATGGCCGCGCTGCTGGCCAGCCGCGCCCAGCGGGTGATCTCGCTGGAGATCGAGCCGCAGCTGGCCCGCATGGCCCGCGAGAACCTGCAACGCGCCGGCATCGGCAACGTCGAGGTGCGCGAGGCCGACGGTGCCGGCGGCCTGCCCGGCGAAGCGCCGTTCGACGTGATCGTGCTGAGCGGCTCGGTAGCCGAAGTGCCGCCCGCGCTGCTCAAGCAGCTGAAGGTGGGCGGCCGCCTGGCCGCCATCGCCGGCGGCGAGCCCATCATGCGCGCCACCTTCATCACGCGCACCAGCGAGACCGCCTACAGCACCTCGCAGCCCTGGGACACGCTGGCGCCGCGCCTGCGCAACTTCCCCGAACCCTCTCGCTTCTCCTTCTGATGATCGACCAGGTCCGCCCCGCCCAACTGCCTGACTGGATCCGCTCGCAGGGCGGCAACGCCGTCGTCCTCGATGTGCGCGAGCCGGTGGAACTGCGGGCCGCAAGCGTCAATCCCGGCGGCTTCGAGCTGGTGCACATCCCCATGAACCAGATTCCGGGCCGGCTGGCCGAGCTCGACCCGGCGCGCCCGCTGGCCATCCTTTGCCACCACGGCAACCGCAGCCAGCGTGTGGCCATGTTCCTGGCCGCCCAGGGCTTCGATCACGTCGCCAACTTGGCGGGCGGCATCGACGCCTGGTCGCAGGAAGTCGATCCAAGCGTTCCGAGATACTGAAACCAGGAGGGAGCATGAGCTTCACGTGGACCCCCTTGCGCCTGAAATTGCTGCCTCTGCTGTTGGGAGCGGCATTTGCCGCCCCATCGCAGGCGCAGAACCTGCTCGAGCTGTACGAGTCGGCGCGCGCCTATGACGCCACCTGGCAGTCGGCCAAGGCCCTGTACGACGCCAACATCTATCGCGCCGAGCAGGCCAGGGCCAACATCCTGCCCAGCGCCAACCTGGCCGCCGGCGCGTCGCGCGTGCACTTCGAAAACGGGTTCGCACCAGGCACCTTCCCGCCGATCGACCGCACCTTCACCGCGCAGACCGGCACCGTCAGCGCCTCGCAGCCGCTGTACCGGCCCGCCAACTTGGCGGCCTACGAGCAGGGCAAGCGCCAGGCCGACCTCGCGCAGCAGCAGCTCACGGCCGCGAGCCAAGACCTGATCGTGCGCGTGAGCCAGGCGTACTTCGACGTGCTGGCAGCGCAGGACACCTTGGCCTTCGTGCGCGGTCAGAAAGCCGCGGTGGCCGAGCAGCTGGCCTCGGCCAAGCGCAACTTCGAAGTGGGAACCACCACCATCACCGACACGCGCGAGGCGCAATCGCGCTACGACCTGGTGATCGCGCAGGAAATCCAGGGCGAGAACGACCTGCGGGTCAAGAAGCTGGCGCTCGACTCGCTGGTCGGGCGCCCCAACGTCAATCCCGCCCCGCTCACCGTCACCGAGCTGCCGCCGCCGAATCCGGCCGACCCGCAGGCCTGGGTGGACCGGGGGGAAACGGTCAGCCCTTCCATCCTGCAGGCGCGCCAGGCGCTTGAAATCGCGCAACTGGAAACCGAGAAGGCGCGCGCCGGGCACAAGCCGACGCTGGACCTGGTGGCCAGCTACAACGTCATCCGCAACCCGAACGGCAACCAGCAGGTCGCCGTGTTCAACCGCACCGACACCGGCACCGTAGGCGTGGCGTTCAACCTGCCGCTGTTCGCGGGCTTCGCGACGCAAAACCGCGTGCGCGAAACGCTGTCACTGGAAGAGAAGGCGCAGGCCGACCTGGAGAATACGCGCCGTAGCGTGGCGCAGGCGACGCGCGCCGCCTACTTCAGCCTGGTCTCGGTCCAAAGCCAGGTCAAGGCGCTGGAGGCGGCGGAAGCTTCGAGCCAGAGTTCGCTGGACGCCAACCGGGTGGGCTACCAGGTGGGTGTGCGGATCAACATCGACGTGCTCAATGCACAGAGCCAGCTGTACCTGACCAAGCGAGACCTCTCGCAGGCCCGCTACAACGTGGTGCTCGGCCACCTGAAGCTGCGCCAGGCCAGCGGCACGCTGGCTCCCGAGGACCTGGCACGCCTCAACACGCTGGTCGCCACGCCGCTGGCGCAGTAGCGCGCCGGGGCCGCAGCATCAGCGGCCTGGTTCAGTGGACAGCTCCAGGATGGCTTCGGCCGTCCGGCGCGCCGCGCCCTGGTGGGCCTCGGCGAAAGCGAGGCCGGCCCGGACCGCTCCGGTGTGCCGCTCGCGGTTGCCGGCCAGCTCGACTGCGCTGCGCATGCCCTCCTCCATCGAGGCGACCCGCAGCGCGGCGCCAGCTTCTTCCGCCAGCCGCGAGGCCTCGGCAAAGTTGAAGGTGTGCGGCCCCATGACCACCGGGCAGCCGCAGGCGGCCGCCTCGATCAGGTTCTGGCCACCGAGCTTTTCGAAGCTGCCTCCGAGCAGCGCCACATCGGCCAGGCCGTAGTAGAGCGCCATCTCGCCGAGCGAATCGCCGATCCACACGTCGGCCCGCGCGGGCGCCTCGCCCCAGGCGCTGCGGCGCGACACCGAAAGCCCCTGCGAAGCGGCGAGCGCCGCCACCTCGGCGAAGCGCTGCGGATGCCGCGGCACCACCAGCCATTGGGCGTCCGATCCGCGCATCGCCTGCGCGAGCCGGAAGAACTCGGCCTCCTCGCCTTCGCGCGAACTGGCGAACATGACGACTGGCCTGTGCAGCCCTTCGCGCCAGCGGCGGCCCTGCGCGAGCTGCTGCGCGTCGGGCGTGGCGTCGAATTTGAGGTTGCCGAACACGCCCTGCACCGTGGCCCCGGCCCGTGTCAGGCGCCGGGCATCGCCCTCGGTCTGGGCCCAGACCGCCGTCAGCGAGGAATACGCCGGACGGGACAGGAAGGCCAGTTGCCGCGCCTGCGCGAGCGACTTTTGCGACAGCCGCGCGTTGGCCAGGGCCAGCGGGACGCCGCGCTGCCGGCAGACCGCCACCAGGTTGGGCCACACCTCGGTTTCCATCAGCACGCCGGCGCTGGGCCGGAAGTGATTGAGGAAGGCGCGCACGGCCTTGGGCGTGTCCCAGGGCAGCCAGGCCTGCCGGTCGCCGTCGCGCAGCAGACGTTCGCCTTCCGCGCGGCCGGTCGCCGTGCCGTGCGTGAGAAGGATCCGGATGCCGGGCTGGAGCGCACGCAGCTGCGCGATCAGGATCGCCGCCGCGCGCGTCTCGCCGAGCGAGACGGCGTGGATCCACAGGGCGCCGGGCTCGGCGCCGTCCTCGTAGCGGCCGAAGCGCTCGTCCACATGCTGCAGGTAGCCGGGCTCGGCAGCCCCGCGCCGGCGCAGCTTGCGCCGCAAGAGCGGCTGCGCTCCGATCACCGCCAGGGTGTACAGGGGCCGGATCATGGAGCCGGCCCCACCGCCTCGACCGCTTGCCAGGCCTGCCACACCGCATCCACCGACGGCGTGGGCTGGGCATAGACGGCGCGCTGGCGCAGTGCATCGAGCGGCCCGGTGCGCCAGGCGGTGTCGAAGTTGTAGATCTGCACGTGCGGCAGGTCCAGCGCCACCGCGATGTGGCTGAGGCCGCTGTCGACGCCGACCACGCCGGCGCAGGAGGCGAGGCGATCCGCCAGCGCGCCCAGTTCCAGGCGCGGCCAGACCTGGGCGCCGCCGCCGAGCTCGGCCGCGATGCGTTCGCTGCGCTCGCGCTCGGCCTCGCTGCCGTGCGGCAGGCCGATGGTGAATCCGCGCGTCAGCAGACGCTGTCCCAGCGCCACCCAGTGCGCCTCCGGCCAGCATTTGTCCGCGCGCGAGGTGCCGTGGACCAGGCACACGGCGCGGCCCGGGCCGTCCGTTGGCGCCTGCGCGCGCAGGCCGAACCGCAGGCCGGGCGGAACGGGGTAGCCGAGCGCCCGGGCGCACAGCTCGCGCGAGCGCTGCACGGCGTGCACGCGCGGCTCGATGTCGATGGCCACGTCGGCCAGCCAGCGCGTGGGCGCCTCGTAGCTGGAGCCTTCGGTGCGGTTGCCGAGCGCGTAGCGCTTGCCGCCGGGCGCGAGCCGCGCCACGCGCGCGACCAAGCCGGATTTGGTCAGGCCCTGCAGGTCGAGCACCGCGTCATAGGCGCGGCTGCGCAGGAGCTCGCGGAAGGCGCGCCATTCGGCCCGCGTCGACGTGGCCAGCGGCGCCTTGCGCCAGCGCCGCAGCTCGCAGGCCACGGTGGTGGCCACGCCCTCGCAGCGCGTGACCAGCGGCGCGAAGCCCTTTTCCACCACCCAGTCGACTTGCGCCTGCGGCAGGGCCGCGCGCAAATCCTGCACGGCGGGCATGGCGTGCACCACGTCGCCCAGGGACGACAGCTTGACGATAAGAATCCTCACAGCCCGCCATTGTGACTGTTCGCGAGCCCTGCACCGCACTGCAGCCGGGTGGTCACTCCATGAGCCGCACGGCCGCTCCGAAGGCTCATGGCACCGCACCCCGCAGGGCGGAGCCTATTCCATGAGTCGCTCGGCGATCAGCACCGCGAAGAACACGAACCCCGCGGCCAGCGTCCACGTCAGCAGCGTGAGCCCGAGGCGGCGATAGCGCATCTGGCCGGTGGTCGCATACAGCACGAAGGAAATGCCCGATGCCACCAGCATCAGCAGCATCAGGGCACGGAAGACGGCCATTACCAGGCGCGCGCCGGCAGCGCGAAGCCCGCGGGGGCGTCCTTCTCGTCCTCGAAAGTGGCCAGCTCGAAGGCATCCGGCTGGGCGAGCAGTTCGCGCAGCAGCCGGTTGTTCAGCGCATGGCCGGAGCGGAATGCGCTGTAGGAGGCGAGCAGCGGCTTTCCGATCAGGTACAGGTCGCCCATGGCGTCGAGCATCTTGTGCTTGACGAACTCGTCGTCGTAGCGCAGGCCATCGGCATTGAGCACGCGGTAGTCGTCCATCACGACGGCATTGTCCAGCCCGCCGCCGAGGCTGAGCCCATTGGCTCGCATCATTTCCACATCGCGGGTGAAACCGAAGGTGCGCGCCCGCGCGATGTCGCGTGCATAGTTGCCGCTGCCGAGGTCGAATTCGACGCGCTGCCCGGTGGAACTGACCACCCGGTGGTCGAAATCGATCTCGAAGCTGAGCTTGTAGCCATGGTAGGGGTCCAGGCGCACCCACTTCAGGTTGTCGCCGCTGCCCTCGCGCACTTCCACGGTCTTTTTCACGCGCACGAAGCGGCGCGGCGCATTCTGCAAGGCGATGCCCGCGCTTTGCAGCAGGAACACGAACGAGGCCGAGGAGCCGTCCAGGATCGGCACTTCCTCGGCGGTGATGTCCACGTACAGGTTGTCCAGGCCCAGTCCCGCGCAGGCCGACATCAGGTGCTCGACCGTGTGCACCTTGGCGCCGCCACTGCCGATGGTGGACGCCAGGCGCGTGTCCGACACCGCATTGGCCGACACCGGGATGTCCACCGGGATCGGCAGGTCCACCCGGCGGAACACGATGCCGGTGTCCGGCTGCGCCGGCCGCAGCGTGAGCTCGACCCGTTGGCCGCTGTGCAGCCCCACGCCCACGGCGCGGGTCAGGGTCTTGAGGGTGCGTTGCTGGAGCATGGGTCGATTTTACTTTTGGCCTGCTTTCGGCGTCTTTGGTTCGGCTTATGGCCGCGATAGTTCCCGGGGAACTCCGCAAAAGAAAAGGGTGGGCCAGGCCCACCCGAAGGTACTCCCCTTGGAGAACTACTCTTCTGATTCCTTCGGGCCGCCCACCAAGGTGAGCAGCCCGCGTTCTTCCATCAGTCCGCCTGCTTGCGCAGGAAGGCCGGGATCTCGAAGTCGTCCATGCCGCCGGAAGACAGCGCGTCCACCTTGGCCGCGGCCTGCGTGCGGTTGGTGCGCCACACGCTGGGCACGGCCAGGCCGCCGTAGTCGGGCTGCGTGGCCTGCGGCTCGCGCGGGACGCTGGCGCCCGGACCGCCGACGGCGTTGCTCACCGTGGGCACGTTGAACGGCACGTTGTCGGTGCCGGTGCGCAGCACCTGCAGCGGCGGCGCCGTGCGACGCTGGCCCTGGCGCGACAGGCCGGTGGCCACCACGGTGACGCGGATCTCGTCGCCCAGGCTGTCGTCGTAGGCCGTGCCGTAAATCACGTGGGCGTCGGGCGAGGCATAGGCGCGGATGGTGTTCATCGCGAGCTTGGACTCCGATAGCTTCAGGCTGCCCTTGGCGGCGGTGATCAGCACCAGCACGCCCTTGGCGCCCGACAGGTCGATGCCCTCCAGCAGCGGGCACGCCACCGCCTGCTCCGCGGCGATGCGCGCGCGGTCCGGGCCGTTGGCCACGGCCGTGCCCATCATGGCCTTGCCGGGCTCGCCCATCACGGTGCGCACGTCCTCGAAGTCCACGTTGACATGGCCGGGCACGTTGATGATCTCGGCGATGCCGCCCACGGCATTCTTCAGCACGTCGTTGGCGTGCGCGAAGGCCTCGTCCTGCGTGACGTCGTCGCCCAGCACCTCGAGCAGCTTCTCGTTGAGCACCACGATCAGCGAATCGACGTTGGCTTCGAGTTCAGCCAGCCCGTTGTCCGCGTTGGTCATGCGGCGCCCGCCTTCCCAGTCGAAGGGCTTGGTCACCACGCCCACGGTGAGGATGCCCATCTCCTTGGCGACGCGCGCGATCACCGGCGCCGCGCCCGTGCCCGTGCCGCCGCCCATGCCGGCGGTGATGAACAGCATGTGGGCGCCGCTGATCGCCTGGCGGATGTCGTCCGCGGCGGCCTCGGCGCATTCACGCCCCTTGTCGGGCTTGCTGCCCGCGCCCAGCCCGCTTTGACCGAGCTGGATGGTCTTGTGCGAGCTGCTGCGCGACAGCGCCTGGGCGTCCGTGTTCGCGCAGATGAACTCCACGCCCTGCACGGCGCGACTGATCATGTGCTCGACCGCATTGCCGCCGCCACCACCCACGCCGATGACCTTGATCTGCGTGCCCTGGTTGAACTCTTCGACTTCGATCATTTCGATGCTCATTTCATTCTCCTGTTATCTATGCAGTTGCCAATTTCTGAAGATTGCTGTTGGTTTGATTCAACGCGCGGACGGCGGATCGGTGCACCGCCATCGTCGCTTTCGCGGCGGGCCGGGGCTTGCACGGGACAACCAGAGCCTGAACGGATGCATCTAGAAGTTCCCCACGATGAAGTCCTTGAAGCGGCCGAAGGCCGTCTTCATGGAACCGTTCTTCTGCGCCACCTTCAGCCCGCGCAGGCGCGCCACTCGCGCCTCCTCGAGCAGGCCCATGACGGTGGCGGCGCGCGGCTGCGCCACCATGTCGGCCAGGGCGCCGGTGTACTTGGGCACGCCGCGGCGCACCGGCTTGAGAAAGATGTCCTCGCCCAGTTCGACCATGCCGGGCATCAGCGCGCTGCCGCCGGTGAGCACGATGCCCGAGGACAGCACCTCCTCGTAGCCGGATTCGCGGATCACCTGCTGCACCAGCGAGAAGATCTCCTCCACGCGCGGCTCGATCACGCCGGCCAGCGCCTGCTTGGACAGCATGCGCGGGCCGCGGTCGCCCAGGCCGGGCACCTCCACCTGCTGCTCCGGGTCGGCCAGCAACTGCTTGGCGTAGCCGCTTTCGACCTTGATGTCCTCGGCGTCCTTGGTCGGCGTGCGCAGCGCCATCGCGATGTCGCTGGTGATCAGGTCGCCGGCGATCGGTATCACCGCGGTGTGGCGGATCGCGCCGTTGGTGAAGATCGCCACGTCGGTCGTGCCGGCGCCGACGTCCACCACCGCCACGCCGAGTTCGCGCTCGTCCTCGGACAGCACCGCCAGGCTGGACGCCAGCGGATTGAGCATGAGCTGCTCGACTTCAAGGCCGCAGCGGCGCACGCACTTGATGATGTTCTCCGCCGCGCTCTGCGCGCCGGTGACGATGTGCACCTTGGCCTCCAGGCGGATGCCGCTCATGCCGATCGGCTCCTTGACGTCCTGGCCGTCGATCACGAACTCCTGGGGCTCGACCAGCAGCAGGCGCTGGTCGGTGGAGATGTTGATGGCGCGCGCCGTCTCCACCACGCGTGCCACGTCGGCCGGGGTCACCTCGCGGTCCTTCACCGCGACCATGCCGCTGGAATTGATGCCGCGGATGTGGCTGCCGGTGATACCGGTGTAGACGCGCGTGATCTTGCAGTCGGCCATCAGCTCGGCTTCCTTCAGCGCCTGCTGGATGCTCTGCACCGTGGCGTCGATGTTGACCACCACGCCGCGCTTGAGCCCGTTGGACGCGGCCACGCCCAGCCCGGCCATCTTCAGCTCGCCCCCGGGCAGGACTTCGGCCACCACCGCCATCACCTTGGCGGTGCCGATGTCCAGTCCGACGACCAGGTCCTTGTATTCTTTTGCCATTTCTCTAAGCCCGTTGCCCCTCGTTCATTTCTTGCCTGCGTCGGCATTGGTGGTGCCCACGCCCCTCAGACGTACCGCATAACCCTCGGCGTAGCGCAGGTCCGCCGACAGCAGCGCATCCACGCGCCGGCCGTTGCGCGCCGCAACCTGCGTCAGGGTCTGGATGAAGCGCTGCGCCCGCGTCGTGACCTCCGCCGGCGTGCCGCGCCCCAGTTCGACCAGCGCGCCGTTGTCCAGCTCCACCTGCCAGTTGCCGCGCGGCGTCAAGGCCAGCTCCTGCACGGCCAGGTCCAGCGGCTCGAACAGCGGCTTGACGGCCGCGTACATCGCCAGCACCTGCTGCGACTGGCCGTCCGGCCCGGACAGGCGCGGCAGGTCTTCCTGCTCGACGTCGCCCACGTTGGCCTCGAACACCTCGCCGAAGCTGTTCAGCAGCTTCGACTCGGCCTCGCTGCCCCACAGCGCCACCGGGCGGTGCTCTTCGAGCATCACCCGCAGGCGGTTGGGGAACTCGCGCCGCACCACGGCCTGGCGCACCCAGGGCACGCTTTCGAAAGCCCGCCGGGCGACCGAGAGATCGACGGTGAAGAAGTTGCCGGCCAGCCGCGGCGCCACGTTGGCGCGCAGCGTCGGCACGCTGTTGTGGGCGACCTCGCCCTGCACCGTGATGCCCGCGACCGAGAACACCGGGTGGCGCACCGCCCACCAGGCCAGCGCCGCCGCCAGCAGCAGGGCGCAGGCCGCGTACACGACGGAAGCCGCCGTGTTCATCAGCCTGACGTCCAGCGGCACGGGCAGCGCGGGGTTCATGCGGCGGCATCTCCCTGGTCGAGCGAGGCCGAGGCCAGCAGCTGCAGGCACAGGTCCTCGTAGCTGATGCCGGCCGCGCGAGCCGACATGGGCACCAGCGAGTGGCCGGTCATCCCGGGCGAGGTGTTGATCTCCAGCAGGTAGGGCTTGCGCGTGGCGGCATCGATCATCACGTCCACGCGGCCCCAGCCGCGGCAGCCCAGCACCCGGTAGGCCTTGACCACCATCTCCTGGATCGCCTGCTCCTCGCCGGCGGGCAGGCCGCAGGGCACCAGGTACTTGGTGTCGTCGGTGAAGTACTTGTTCTGGTAGTCGTAGTTACCTTCCGGCGCGACGATGCGGATCACCGGCAGGGCGCGGGCGCCCTCGCCTTCGCCCAGCACCGGGCAGGTCACCTCGTCGCCGCTGATGAACTGCTCGCACAGCACATCGGCATCCAGCGCCGCGGCGGCGTCCACCGCCCCGGCCATCTCCGAGTAGCCCTGCACCTTGCCCAGACCGATCGAGGAACCCTCGCGCGCCGGCTTGACGATCAGCGGCAGGCCCAGTTCGTCGGGCACCTGGCGCACCTGCTCGCGGGTGAAGACGCCGCGGTGCAGCAGCACGTAGCGCGGCGTCGGCAGGCCCTCGGCAATCCAGACCCGCTTGGTCATGACCTTGTCGATGGCGATGCTGGAGGCCATCACGCCCGAGCCGGTGTAGGGGATGCCGAGCAGCTCGAGCGCACCCTGCACCGTGCCGTCCTCGCCGAAGCGGCCGTGCAGCGCGATGAAGCAGCGCTTGAAGCCCTTGTGCTTCAACTCCGCCAGGTCGCGCTCGGCCGGGTCGAAGGCGTGCGCGTCCACGCCCTTGGACTGCAGGGCCTTGAGCACGCCGCTGCCGGACATCAGCGACACCTCGCGCTCGGCGGAACGCCCGCCCATCAACACGGCAACCTTGCCGAACGACTTCACATCCACATCCATACCCACCAGCGCGCTCATGCAGCGCCTCCCATTTCCACCAACTTCGCAGGCACGCCGCCGATCGAGCCGGCGCCCATGCACATCACCACATCACCGTCGCGCGCCAGCTCGAGGATGGCCCCCGGCATGGCCGCGATCTCGTCCACGAACACCGGCTCGACCTTGCCGGCCACGCGCACCGCGCGCGCCAGCGAGCGGCCATCGGCCGCCACGATCGGCGTCTCGCCCGCCGCATAGACCTCGGCCAGCAGCACCGCGTCGGCCTGGCCGGCGACCTTGACGAAGTCCTCGAAGCAATCGCGCGTGCGCGTGTAGCGGTGCGGCTGGAACGCCAGCACCAGGCGGCGCCCCGGGAAGGCGCCGCGCGCCGCCGCCAGCGTGGCGGCGATCTCCACCGGGTGGTGGCCGTAGTCCTCGATCACGGTGAACTTGCCGCCGCCGTTGCCGTCGCGTACCGGCAGTTCGCCGTAGCTCTGGAAGCGCCGTCCGACCCCGTGGAATTCGGCCAGCGCCTTCTGCACCGCCTCATCGGGGATGTTCAGTTCCACTGCGATGGCGATGGCGGCCAGCGCATTCAGCACGTTGTGGCGGCCGACCAGGTTCAGCGTGATGTCCAGGTCCGGCAGCGTGACGCCGTTGCGGCGCTGCGCCGTGAAGCGCATTTGCGTGCCCTCGGCGCGCACGTTCACCGCACGCACCTGCGCATCCTCGCCAAAGCCGTAGCTGGTCACCGGGCACTGGACGTCGGGCCAGATCTCGCGCACCGCCGGATCGTCCACGCACAGGATGGCCGTGCCGTAGAAGGGCATGCGATGCAGGAAGTCGACGAAGGCGCCCTGCAGCTTCTTGAAGTCGTGCCCGTAGGTCTCCATGTGGTCGGCATCGATGTTCGTCACCACCGCCATCACCGGCATGAGGTTGAGGAACGAGGCGTCCGACTCGTCGGCTTCGACCACGATGTAGTCGCCGCTGCCCAGCTTGGCGTTGGCGCCGGCGCGGTTCAGGCGGCCGCCGATGACGAAGGTGGGATCCACCCCGCCTTCGGCCAGCACACTGGCCACCAGACTGGTGGTGGTGGTCTTGCCGTGCGTGCCGGCGATGGCGATGCCCTGCTTCAGGCGCATCAGCTCGGCCAGCATCATGGCGCGCGGCACCACCGGAATCTTGCGGGCGCGTGCGGCGACCACTTCCGGGTTGTCCTCCTGCACCGCGGTGGAGGTCACCACGGCGTCGGCGCCGGCAATGTTGCCGGCGTCGTGGCCGAGGAAGGTCTGGATGCCCAGGCCCTGCAGCCGGCGCAGCGTGGGGCTGTCGGACAGGTCGGAGCCGGAGATCACGTAGCCGAGGTTGCGCAGCACCTCGGCGATGCCGGACATGCCGGCGCCGCCGATGCCTACGAAATGAATGTGCTTGATCGCGTGTTTCACACGATCCTCCTGATTTCGTCGGCCATTCGAATACGCGACGAAGTGAGCTTGTGTTTAATAGCGTGCTTCATTGGGTCAGTGCCTCGCACGCGGCCACCATGTCTGCGGTGGCGTGGGTCTTCTGCATGGTCTTGGCCGCGGTGGCGCGGCGAATCAGTTCAGGTCGCTGCACGGTGCGCAGCAGCTCGGCCAGCCACTCGGGCGTGAGCTCGCGCTGCTGCACCAGCCAGCCGCCGCCGGCATCGACCAGGAATTTCGCGTTGGTGGTCTGGTGATCGTCCACGGCCGCGGGGAAAGGCACGAACACCGCCGCGCAACCGACGGCTGCGAGTTCGGTGACCGTGCTCGCGCCGGCGCGGCAGACGATCAGGTCGGCCTCGGCATATGCCTGGGCCGTGTCTTCGATGAATGGGGTGAGCTCGGCCTGCACGCCGGCGGCGGCGTAGTTGGCGCGCAGCTCGTCAATCTGCTTGGCGCCGCTCTGGTGCAGCACCGAGGGGCGCTGTCCGGCCGGCAGCAGCGCCAGCGCCTTGGGCACGATCTCGTTGAGCGCCCGCGCGCCGAGGCTGCCGCCCACGACCAGCAGCCGCAGCGGTCCGGTGCGCGCGCCCAGGCGCTCGGCGGGCTCGGCTTGCGACAGGAAGCCGGCGCGCAGCGGGTTGCCGATCCAGGCGGCCTTCTTCAGCACGTCGGGGAAGGCGGTGAACACGCGGTCGGCCACGCCCGCCAGCACCTTGTTGGCCATGCCGGCGATCGAGTTCTGCTCGTGCAGCACCAGCGGTTTGCCCAGCAGCACGCTCATCATGCCGCCCGGGAAGGTGATGTAGCCGCCCAGGCCGATCACCACGTCGGGCTTCACGCGGCGCACCACCACGATGCTTTGCCAGAACGCGCGCAGCAGGCGCAGCGGCAGCAGCACCAGGGTCGTCAGGCCCTTGCCACGCACGCCGGAGAAGGCCACGGTCTCGAAGCTGAAGCCGCGCGGCGGCACCAGCTGGCTTTCCATGCTGCCGGGTGCGCCCAGCCAATGCACGCGCCAGGCGCGCTCGCGCAGCGCCTCGGCCACCGCCAGACCCGGGAAGATGTGCCCGCCCGTGCCGCCGGCCATCACCAGGGCGCATTTCACGTCGTTCATGCGCGACCTCCCCGCATGAGCACCTTGTTCTCGTAGTCGACGCGCAGCACCACGGCGATTGCGACCAGGTTCATCAGGATCGCCGAGCCGCCGTAGCTCATGAGCGGCAGTGTCAGGCCCTTGGTCGGCAGCGCGCCCAGGTTCACGCCCATGTTGATGAAGGCCTGGAAACCGACCCAGATGCCCACGCCTTGGGCCACCAGGCCGGCGAACACGCGGTCCAGGGCGATGGCCTGGCGGCCGATGTGCATGATGCGGCGCGTCATCCACAGGAAGGAAACGATCACGACGAGCACGCCGACCAGGCCGAACTCCTCGCCGATCACGGCCAGCAGGAAGTCGGTGTGCGCCTCCGGCAGCCAGTGCAGCTTTTCCACGCTGCCGCCCAGCCCGACGCCGAAGATCTCGCCGCGGCCGATCGCGATCAGCGAATGCGACAGCTGGTAGCCCTTGCCCAGCGCGTGCTTCTCGCTCCAGGGATCGAGGTAGGCGAAGATGCGTTCGCGGCGCCATTCCGACAGCGCGATCATCAGCATGAAGGCAACCACCATCACCGCGGCGATGAGGAAGAACATGCGCGCGTTGACGCCGCCGAGGAACAGAATGCCCATGGCGATCACCGCGATCACCATGAAGGCGCCCATGTCGGGTTCGGCCAGCAGCAGCAGGCCCACGATGGCGACCGCGGCGGCCATCGGCAGCACGGCGCGGAAGAAGCGTTCCTTCACGTCCATCTTGCGGACCATGTAGTCGGCCGCGTAGAGCAGCACCGCGAACTTGGCCAATTCCGAGGGCTGGAAGCTCAGCAGGCCGAAACCGATCCAGCGGCGCGCGCCGTTCACGCCCTTGCCGATGTGCGGGACCAGTACCACCACCAGCAGCATCAGCGAGGCGACGAACAGCCAGGGGGCGAGCTTCTCCCAAGTGGCGATGGGCACCTGGAAGGCCAGCAGCGCGAACAAGAAGGACACGGCGATGAACACGCCGTGCCGCAGCAGGAAGTGGCCATGCGCGTAGTTGGCAAAGCGCGGGTTGTCGGGCAGCGCGACCGAGGCCGAATACACCATCACCAGCCCGAACGCCAGCAGGCCGACGGTGAGCCAGACGAGCGCCTGGTCCACCCCATGCACGCGCGCGGGCACGGCCGGGCGCGAGGCGCCGGTCCAGGGCAGCCAGGCCCCGAGGCGTGCGGCCAGCGCGTTCATTGGACAACCTCCGCCCTGCGGGCTGCGGTGCAATGAGCCTTCGGAGCGGCCGTGCGGCTCATTCCCGCACCTCCAGCGACACCCCGGCTTCATCGGCCACGGCCTGCACCGCCGCGCGGAACACCTCGGCGCGGTGGCCATAGTCGCGGAACATGTCGAAGCTGGCGCAGGCCGGCGACATCAGCACCGCGTCGCCGGCATGGGCGCGTTGCGCGGCGAGCCTGACGGCTTCGTCCATCGAACCGGCATCGAGCAGGCTGACGCCGGCGGGCTCGAGCACGGCGCGGATCTGCGGCGCGTCGCGGCCGATCAGCACGGCGGCGCGGGCGAAGCGCCCCACGGGCCCGGCCAGCGGCGCGAAGTCCTGCCCCTTGCCGTCGCCGCCGAGGATGACCACCACCTTGCGGTCGGCGCCCAGGCCCTGCAGGGCCGCCACGGTCGCGCCGACGTTGGTGCCCTTGCTGTCGTCGAAGTACTCGACCTCGTTGACCACGCCCACGGACTCGACGCGGTGCGGCTCGCCCTGGTATTCGCGCAGGCCGTACAGCATGGGGCCCAGCGGGCAGCCGGCCGCCATCGCCAGCGCCAGTGCCGACAGCGCGTTCACCGCGTTGTGGCGGCCGCGGATGCGCAGCGCGTCGGCCGGCATCAGGCGCTGGAAGTGCAGTTCCACCTCCTCGCCCTTGCGCGGCTTGTGCGTCTCGTCGGCTTCGAGGGCACGCACCAGCCAGGCCATGCCGTTGACGACCTCGATGCCGAAGTCCCCGGGGCATTGCGGCATGTCGCCGCCGAACGTGACGTGTTCGCGTTGTTCGTACTTGCCACCCTTGAGCCGCACCGGCGCGGGCAGCATCTGCATCACCACCGGATCCTCGCGGTTGAGGATCATCACGCCGCCGGTGCCGAAGATCCGGGCCTTGGCGGCGGCGTAGGCCGGCATGGTGCCGTGCCAGTCCAGGTGGTCCTGGGTGACGTTCAGCACCGCGCCCGCCGTGGGCTCGAAGGCGCCTGCGGCGTCGAGTTGGAAGCTCGAGAGCTCAACCACCCAGACCTGGGGCAACTCCTGCGCATCGATCCTGCCGGCCAGTGTCTCCAGCAGCGTGGGGCCGATGTTGCCCGCCACCGCCACCGAGCGGCCGCTGCGCTCGACCAGTTGCCCGGTGAGCGAGGTCACGGTGGTCTTGCCATTGGTGCCCGTCACGGCCAGCACCGCCGGGGTGTAACCCTGTTGCTCCTTCAGCAGCGCCAGCGCGTCGGCGAACAGGCTCAATTCGCCCCCGGCCGGGATGCCGCGCTGCGCCGCCGCCGCAACCACCGCCTCGACCTGCGCCGGCGTCAGGCCGGGGCTGCGATAGACCGCGTGCACGCCTTCCAGAAGCGACTCGGCGAAAGGGCCGGCCACGAACTTCGCCTGCGGCAGGCGCTCGCGCAGCGCCGCCAGCTGCGGCGGCGCCTCGCGCGTGTCGGCGACGGTGACCTGCGCGCCCTCGCGCGCACACCAGCGCGCCATCGCCAGGCCGGAGGCGCCGAGGCCGAGGACGAGGACGCTCTTGTCTTGAAGCTCCATCTTCACCTCAGCTTCAAGGTCGACAGGCCCAGCAGGCACAGCAGCATGGTGATGATCCAGAAGCGCACCACGACCTGGGTCTCGGTCCAGCCGCTCTTCTCGAAGTGGTGGTGCAGTGGCGCCATCTTCAGGATGCGCCGCCCTTCCCCGTACTTCTTCTTGGTGTACTTGAAGTAGGTGACCTGCGCCATCACGGAGATCGCCTCGACCACGAAGATGCCGCCCATGATCGCCAGCACGATTTCCTGCCGCACGATGACGGCGATGGTGCCCAGCGCGCCGCCCAGCGCCAGCGCGCCCACGTCACCCATGAAGACTTGCGCCGGATGGGCGTTGAACCACAGGAAAGCCAGCCCCGCGCCCGCCACCGAGGCGCAGAAGATCAGCAGCTCGCCCGAGCCCGGGATGTGCGGGAAGAACAGGTACTTCGAATAGACGGAGCTGCCCGTGACGTAGGCGAACACGCCCAGGGCCGAG